>JBBSOR010000008.1:0-65207 GCA_038259535.1 Propionibacteriales bacterium
CGAGATCCCCGAGCAGGTCGTCCAGGTCAACGACGACGTCATGGTCAAGATCATCGACATCGACCTCGAGCGTCGCCGGATCTCGCTGTCGCTCAAGCAGGCCAACGAGACCGCTGCTGCCGCTGACGTGGAGGAGTTCGACCCCACGCTCTACGGCATGACGGCCACCTACGACGAGCAGGGCAACTACGTCTACCCCGAGGGCTTCGACCCCGAGACGGGCGAGTGGCTCGATGGCTTCGACGACCAGCGCGCGGTCTGGGAGGACCAGTACGCCAAGGCGCACACCCGCTGGGAGCAGCACGTCAAGCAGCAGGCCGACGCCAAGGTCGCAGAGGCCGAGGCCAGCGAGGCCACGTCCTACTCCTCCGGTGGCGACGTTGCCGTGGACGAGGAGTCCGGTGCTGACACCGGCGGCTCGTTGGCTTCGGACGAGGCGCTGCAGGCGCTGCGCGAGAAGCTCACGGGGGGCCAGGCCTGATCGCCTGATCCGCTGATCTGAGTCTCAGCACGACGGCCCGCCGGGGAGACCCGGCGGGCCGTCGTCGTTCCCGGGGTCCGGCTGGGCGGACTCGGGTAGAACATGTGCATGGGTGGACATCGACGCACAGCACTGGTCCTCGGCGGGGGCGGCATCACCGGCATCGCGTGGGAGCTCGGCATCCTGGCCGGCCTGACCCAGGCGGGGGTCGACCTCACCGACGCCGACGTCGTCGTCGGCACGTCGGCCGGCTCCGTGGTGGGAGCACAGGTCACCAACGGCGTGCCGCTCACGGACCTGTACGCCGCGCAGCTGGCGCCGCCGGACGCCGAGCTGGGCGGTCGCCTGTCCCGGATCGCCATGCTCAAGCTGGTGCCGCCCATCGTGCTGCCCGGCAGCGGCCGGACCAAGCTCGCCCGGGTGGGTCGCGTCGCGCACGCCGCCCACGCTCCCGGCAGTGTCGACCGCGAGGGCGTGATCCGATCCCGGCTGCCGTTGAAGGACTGGCCGGACCGTGACCTGCGCATCACCGCGGTCGACACGGTGAGCGGGGAGTTCACCGTCTTCACCCGCGAGTCCGGCGTCGACCTGGTGGCAGCGGTGGCAGCGAGCTGCGCGGTTCCGACCGTCTGGCCGCCGGTCGAGATCGGGGGCCGCACCTACATGGACGGGGGGATGCGGTCCACGGCCAACGTCGACGTGGTGCGCGACGCCGAGCGGGTCGTCGTGCTGGCCCCGCTGCCCAAGGCGCTGAGCAGGCGGACCTCGATCCGGGCCCAGCTCGAGCGCATCGCCCCGCGCGAGTGGTCGGTGGTCACGCCCGACCCCGAGGCCGTCGCGGCGTTCGGGCGCAACCTGCTCGATCCCGCGAAGCGCAAGGACGCCGCAGAGGCGGGCCTGCGTCAGTCACACGACCTCGTGGACGAGATGCGCCACGTGTGGTGCGGCTGAGGCTGCGGTCACCGCACCACGAGACGAGCGCGAACTGCGTCCTTGCCGTCGCCGGCGCTGTTCTGGGCGACGAGCCGCAGGGTCCGCTTGCGGCGCAGGTCCGTGCGCGCGATCCGCACCACCAGGCGCAACCGCACCGCATCGCCACTGTCGAGTGACGGGGTGCGGTAGGTGCCGGCGCGCACGCGGGACGTGACGTCACGCCCACCGGCGAACCACCTCACCCGCGACCACGCGCTGCTTCCCGAACCGGTCAGCACCAGTCGCCCGGTGGTCTGCCCGGTGTTGCGGACGCGCACGTGGGCCACCGTGCGTCCGGGACTGGTCGTCCTCACGGTGACGGCCTGGCCCCGCCGGCGGGTCGTGTCCGCTCCCTTCCAGGGGCCACCGCGCTTCTTGATCGAGGCGTCGGCCGTCGGTGCGGTCAGGGGGTTCGGGGTGGGCGAGGCCGTCGGGGTGGGGCTCGGGGTCGTGGTCGGGGTGGCGACGACGGTGTAGGTGACCGCCCGCGTGGTCGTGTTGCCGGCCCGATCCGTGGCCGTCAGGGTGAGCGTCTGGCTGCCGGGTTGGGCGGTCAGGGACCCATCGAGCGGGCGGTCGGCGTCGCACCGGTCGAGGTTGGCGCCGCCGGTGTCGGCACACGTGAACCGGACCGCCAGGTCTGCTCCCTGCTGGACAGTAGCGCCGTCGGCCGGGGAGGTGACGGTGATCTCCGGGGAGATCCGGTCCGGGGCGGGGTACTTGAACGCCCGGTAGGAGAAGTGGACAGCAGCGGTGAGGGACCAGATCTCGTTGTCGTCCTGGTCCACCTCGGTGGCGACGGGAGGCACCTCGGTGGCGAGAGCCTCCGAGCGGGACCACCCCGCGAAGGTGTTGCCGGAGGGGAGGCGTTGCGCGTTCCCGGCGAAGGCGGCGTAGCGGCCGGCGGGCGCGTGGCTCGCGACCAGCCTGGCAGTCGGCGGCTCGACGGTGGTGTCCAGGACGTACTCGCTGACCCGGGTCTGCGGGCGGGCCACCCGCGGGCCGTCGGTTCCGTCCGGGCACATGTCGGCGGTCTGCGACGCGATCGGTCCGGCGGCGTCGAGGCGCGATCCGTTGTCGAAGATCTGCAGATGACCGTTGGCGAGGATGGTCGCGTCGTGCTGGGCACAAGGGCCGCCCTCGGGATCGTCCACGAAGAGGAAGTCGTTGCGCAGCCCGCCGAGTCGCCAGATGACATCGCCCTGCTGGTGAATGCCGTGGTCACTGCCGGCGATGAGCATCACCTGGCTGAGGTTGCGGAACGAGGCGAGGATGTCGCCGTTGTCGAGCCGCTGCAGCGAGTTGATGTGCGCGTAGTCGTGGCGAGTGCCTTCGACCAGGCCCTCGGCGTCCTCGTCGACGTGGTCCTTGCTGTTCCAGGTCATCGTGGGGACGCCCGCGGCGTCCTGCACCTGGATGATCGCGTCGGTGTAGAGGGTGCCGTTGCGAGCGGTGAAGTCGTAGCCCATGAGCACGGCACCGCCGTCGTCCAGCAGCACGGAGTCGTGGAAGTCCGTGGTCGGCGCCAGGTCGCCGGCGAGGCGGAAGGACCTGATCTCGTTGAGCTGGGAGTCGAGCTCGGCGATGCGGTAGCCGCCCGACGTGACGGGGAGTGCGACGGAGTAGTGCGAGGGATCCGCCGCGGACTTCTTGAAGTCGTTGCGGGTTCCGGCACTGGCCCAGATCGGCACGCCGTTGGCGTCCACGATCGCCGTGTAGGGCTGGTCGACGAACGATGCGAGCGTGAGGAACACCATCCCGTCGGACAGGAGCGGGTCGTTGCTGCCCTTGGTCGTGAGCGTCGGGAAGCCGGGGGGCAGCAGGATCCAGGACTGGTTGGACGTGCCGGCGGAGTCGGTGATCTGCACGTTGACCTCGTCGCCGGGCGTCAGGCCGTCGACGACCGTGGCCTCGCCGGTGGTCACCTGACGCCCGTTGACCGTCACCCGGGCGGCCGGCTCGCGCGAGCTCGCTGCCACGGTCACGCTGCTGACGGTTCCGGAGGACCTCATCGCGAAGCGGTCGACGCCCTCGCCGTAGGACGGCCACGTCGTCACGCCTGCTCCGGTGACCGAGACCGTGTGCGTGGGGTCCGGAGCCGCGGTCGAGGCACTGACGCTGAGGGCGGGCACCGCCAGCGCAGTGGCGAACAGGGTGATCACGAGAGGGAGACGCATGGGCAGGACCCTATGTCGACCCCGGTCGCCGAGTCCCCGTCTCCAAGAATTCCGGCCGTGTCGTCCCGAGGAACCTCAGCCGCAGCCGCTCCCGCCGGACCTTCCCGGTCGGGGTCATCGGCAGCTCGGTGACGCTCACATAGTGCTTGGGTCGTTTGGCCGGGGCCAGGACCAGCTGTGCGTGGGCTGCGAGGGCAGCCGGGGTGGTCGACCCGACGAACGCCGCGCACACCCGCTGACCCCACTGCGTGTCGGGGACCCCGAAGACGGCGACGTCGTCGACGCCGGACACCTCGCGCAGGGCGTTCTCCACCTCCAGGGGATAGACGTTGACGCCGCCGGAGATGATCAGGTCGGTCCGCCGTCCGTCGAGATGGACGTAGCCGTCCTCGTCGATGCGGCCCACGTCGCCGACCGTGAAGGCGGGACCCGACGCCGTGGTGCGCCAGGCCGCCGCGGTCTGCTCCGGGGCGCCCAGGTAGGTGAAGCGTGCGTGCGGGGGCACCGCGCACCAGATCCGGCCCTCCTCGTCGGTGGTCAGCGTGCGCCCCGGGCGGGCGCGGCCCACGGTGCCGGGGCGGGCGATCCACTCCTCGGAGCGGCAGGCGGTGAACTGGCCCTCCGTGGAGCCGTAGAACTCCCAGGTCGAGCCGGCGGGGAACAGCTCGACCAGGCGTCGCTTGACGGCCGGTGGGCACGGTGCCCCGGCGTGGGCGACGAGCCGGAACGACGACAGGTCGGGCACGCCGACCTGGTCCCAGTGCGCGAAGAGGCGCTGCAGGTGGGTCGGCACGCAGAACATCGTGGTCGGTCGCTCCGCCGCGATCGTCGCGGTGACGCGGGCGGGGTCGAACTTCCCCGGCACCACGATGCGTCCCCCGGCCAGCAGGGTCCCCATCGCGAAGCGCAGCGGTGCGGAGTGGTGCAACGGGCTCAGCACCAGGTTGACGTCGTCGGCGCCGAAGCTCCAGAGCTCGCGCTCCTCGGCGACGAGGGCGGCGGCGTCGGCCGCGTCGAGGAGGCCGGACCAGACGCCCTTCGGGGTGCCGCTGGTGCCGCTGGTGCAGTGGATCGGTCGGCCCCGGGGCAGGGAGCGCGACCGACCGGGACGCTGCCCGAGCAGCTCATCGATCCGGGCGGGGTCGGTGACGTGGAGGTCGGGGGCGATCGGCCCGAGGATCCGTCGGCGCTCCGCCTCGGTCAGGGCCGGGTCGAGCGGGACCGGGAAGATCCCGTCGGCGAGCAGCGCCAGCACCAGGTCGACGTACGGCGCCGAGCCGGGGACCAGCAGGGCGACGCGGGCCCCCTCACCCAGGTCGCGGAGAAGTGGGTCGCCGGCCATGCGCGCATTGTGCCGGTCGCCGTTCAGCTCCGCGGGACGAGGTGGTGGCGGTCCTCGATCCAGCCGAGCTCGTCGAAGGGGTGGGTGGTCGAGGAGGGGCCGGCGAAGCGGTCGTGGCGAGCGTAGGAGACCAGGAGGGCGGTGAGCACGACCAGGCCGAGGACGAGGAGGATGGTGGTCATGGCAGTAATCATCCGTGCATCTGATTCCCGCCACGAGTGGCAGGAATGACAGTCTTAGTTGATTTGCTGCCAGCCCTGGTGCACGCTGGGTCGCATGAAGAAGGTGGCCGCAGTGGTGCAGGACGGGGCAGAGCCCTTCGGGCTCGGCTCGATGTGCGAGGTGTGGGGCGAGCCCTACCACCCCGACGACGACAACCCGGTCTTCGACTTCATCGTGGCCGCGCCCCGACCCGGTCGGGTGGCCGGCGCCACGGGCTACGACCTGCACGTCGACCACTCGCTCGCGGACGCCGCTGACGCCGACCTGATCTGCCTGATCCCCAAGCGCAGGCACCTCGATCCCTCGCCCGAGGTCGTCGAGCTGGTCCGCGGGGCCTACGCGCGCGGCGCGACCGTCTTCGCCCACGGCAGCGCCGCCTTCATGCTCGGCGAGGCCGGGCTGCTCGACGGGCGGCGTGCCACCACGCACTGGCGTCACGTCGGCGAGCTGGCCGCGCTCTATCCCGAGGCGTCGATCGACGGCAACGTGCTCTACGTCCAGGACGGCTCGATCGTCACAGGAGCGGGCTCGGCGGCGGGTCTCGACGCGGCGCTCCACGTGATGCGGCAGCACTTCGGCGCGAAGGTCGCGGCCACCGCTGCACGCCGCATGGTCGTGCCTCCGCACCGCGACGGGGGACAGGCGCAGTTCATCACCCGGGCCGTCCCGGTCTGCGAGTCCGAGGCGCTGTCGCCGCTGCTGGCGTGGATCGGGGCCAACCTGGCGGAGGACCTCGACGTCGAGACGCTGGCCCGCCAGATGCACATGTCCGGACGCACGTTCGCGCGGCGCTTCAAGGAGGAGACCGGCACCACCCCCTACTCCTGGATCCTGCGGGAGCGGGTGCGGGCCGCGGAGGAGCTGCTCGAGCAGACCGACCACTCCGTCGACTGGGTCGCCGGCGAGGTCGGATTCGGCAACGCCGCCACCCTGCGCCACCACTTCGGGCGCTCGCGTGGGGTCAGCCCGCAGGAGTACCGGCGTACGTTCCGGACGCCCGCCTGAGTGCCGTGCAGGGCTCGGTAGCCTTGGCCGGGTGACCGCGACTGCGCTGACCGACCTGTCCGCCGACGACCTCGCTGCCCTGCTCGAGGAGCAGCGGGCCGCGTATGCCGAGCTGAAGGCCAAAGGCCTCAGGCTCGATCTGACGCGGGGCAAGCCCTCGGCCCAGCAGCTCGACCTCGCCGACGACCTGTTGCGCCTCCCGACCAGCACCAAGGACGCCCAGGGGATCGATGTTCGCAACTACGGCGGTCTCCAGGGGCTCGCCGAGCTGCGCGAGATGTTCGCCGAGCTGCTGTGGGTCGAGCCCGAGCAGGTCGTCGCGGGGGGCAACTCCAGCCTCACGATGATGCGCGACACCCTCGTCTACCTGATGCTCTTCGGCGGTGTGGACTCCGAACGCCCGTGGAGCCGGGAGGACACGGTCCGGTTCGTGTGCCCGGTGCCGGGCTACGACCGCCACTTCACCCTGCTCGAGAGCCTCGGCATCGAGATGGTCACCGTCGCGATGCACGCCGACGGCCCCGACGTCGACGCCGTGGCGGCGCTCGTCGCCGATGACCCGAGCATCAAGGGGATGTGGATCGTGCCGACCTACGCCAACCCGTCAGGCTCCATCGTGAGCCAGGAGGTGGCCGCCAGGCTCGCAGCGATGCCGACCGCCGCCGCGGACTTCAAGATCTTCTGGGACAACGCCTACGCCCTGCACCACCTCACCGAGGAACAGGCCACGAGTGCCGACATCCTCACCCTGGCCTCGGCGGCCGGCCACCCGGACCGCCCGATCATGTTCGCGTCGACGTCGAAGATCACCTACGCCGGCGCCGGTGTCGCCTTCCTGTCCGCCTCCACGGCCAACGTCGCGTGGTACCTCGGCCACCTCGGCAACGGGTCGATCGGGCCCGACAAGGTCAACCACCTGCGCCACGCCGAGTTCTTCGGCTCGCCTCAGGGCGTGCGTGACCACATGGTCAAGCACCGCGAGATCATCGCGCCCAAGTTCGCCGAGGTGGACCGCGTGCTCACTGAGCGGCTCGGGGGCCGTGGCGTCGCGACCTGGAACACCCCGTCCGGCGGCTACTTCGTCAACCTGGACGTCGTGCCCGGCACGGCCTCGCGCGTCGTCGCGCTGGCCAAGGAGGCCGGCGTCGCGCTGACCCCCGCCGGGTCGTCGTACCCCTACAAGCGGGACCCGGACGACACCAACATCCGTCTGGCGCCCACCATGCCGCCGCTCGCCGAGGTCACCGAGGCGATGCAGGCCGTGGCGACCTGCGTGCTGCTGGCGGCTGCGGAGATGGTGACCACCACCGATCCACGCTGACCGGGCACATAGTTCCCGTCAGGGACGGTGACCGGGCACGTTGTTCCCGTCAGGGACGGTGACCGGGCACGTTGTTCCCGTCGGGGACGGTGACCGACCCGCTAGTTTCTGCCCGGTCGGCGCCTGTGACGGGCAGGATGTGCCCGGTCGGCGCGTATGACGGGCAGGATGTGCCCGGTCGGCGCCTGTGACGGGCAGGAAGTGCCCGCTCACGCGGACGGCGGCGCCGGTCGCTGACGTACGCCGGGAGGCGTCCACGTGGGTCCTCGACGTGCTGCCGCCCGCCGAGCGTCGTACGCTCCACGGGATCGTGGCCGTCGTCGAGGGGGAGGACCAGTGACCGTTCGGGTGGGCCTGACCGGCGGTGTCGCCTCGGGCAAGAGCACCGTGTCGGCCATCCTGGCCGAGCTCGGCGCAGTGGTGATCGACGCCGACGTGCTGGCCCGGGAGGTGGTGGCGCGCGGGACGCCCGGGCTCGACGCCGTGGTGGCCGAGTTCGGCCGCGGGATCCTCACGCCTGAGGGCGACCTCGACCGGCCCGCGATGGGCGCCCTGGTGTTCTCCGACCCGGTGGCCCGCAAGCGGCTCGAGGCGATCATCCACCCGCTCGTCCACGGCCGCAGCGCCCAGCTCGAGGCGGAGGCACCCGCGGGCGCCGTCGTGGTGCACGACATCCCGCTGCTCGCCGAGGGCGGACGGGCCGGCTCCTTCGACGCCGTGGTCGTCGTCGACGCGCCTGCCGACCTGCAGCGCTCCCGCATGGTGCAGGACCGGGGCTGGACGCCCCCGGACGCCGAGGCCCGGATCGCCGCCCAGGCCACCCGCGACGACCGGCTGTCGATCGCGACCTACGTCATCGACAACTCCGGCACGCTGGCCGATCTTCGCGAGCAGGTGGCCCGGATCCACGCCGCGCTGGCAGCTCGAGCCTGACGTTTCCCGGTTGCCCGGGTGTGACGGGTAGCCTCCCGGCGTGCTCCCGATCCGACCCCGCCTGGCCGTGATCGCGGCCGGAGTCCTGCTCATGAGCGGCTGCGCGTCGCTGGGATCGGGCGCGGACGACGAGGCGCCGTCGGCCAGCACGTCGAGCACCGGATCGACCTCGAGCGCGCCCGCCGCGACACAGACCCCCGATGACCCGGACACCGCCTCGTCGTGGGGACCGACCCTCGGCGAGATCGACGCGGCGCGTGAGCTGGTCGGCACCTGGTCGCCCGCCCAGCTGGCCGGCGGCGTCATCGTCGGGCGCTTCCACGGCACCGACCCCGAGGAGGCGGCGCGGATGGTGCGCGAGCTGCACCTCGCGGGTGTCTCGGTGACCTCCGACAACGTGGTCGACGCCGACCAGGTGCGGGCCATGACCGCTGGGATCTCCGAAGCCGCGCGCGGCGACGGGCGTGACTTCCCCCCGGTGATCGGGGTGGACCAGGAGGGCGGCTACGTCTCCCACCTGCGCGGGATCGCCACCGACTTCCCCCACTTCGAGTCCGCCGGGCTCGCGGTCCAGGCTGACGCCCGGCTCGGCCGACGGGTCACCCGGGCCGCGGCCCTGACCACGGGCCTCGAGCTGCGCGGCCTCGGCTTCACCTGGGTGTTCGCGCCGGTCGCGGACGTCACCATCGGGGCCGCCGACCCGACCATCGGCGCCCGTTCCGCCTCCGAGGACCCGGCTGTCGCGTCCCAGGCGGTGGGGTCGGCCATCAAGGGCTACGATGACGCCGGGATCGTCTCGACGGTCAAGCACTTCCCCGGCCACGGCACCGCCACCACCGACAGCCATGACGCGCTGCCCGTCGTGGACTCGACGCTGGCCGAGATCGACGCGCACGACCTGCCGCCCTTCGAGTCCGCCATCCGCCAGCACGCCCCGGCGGTCATGATGAGCCACCTCGACCTGACCTCGATCGCGCCGGACGTGCCCGCAAGCATGGCTCCCGAGGTCTACGCGCTGCTGCGCGACGACCTCGGCTTCGAAGGCGTCACGATCACCGACTCGCTGGGCATGGGAGCGGTCGGGGGTCGCCCCACGCCCGCGCTCCAGGCGCTCGAGGCCGGAGCCGACCTGCTGCTGATGCCGGTGGACACGGCCGCCACCCACCGGATCATCGTCGACGCCATCACCGCGGGTGACGTCTCCCGCGAGCGGGTCGAGGAGGCCGCCGCCCGGGTGGTGGCGCTGCAGATGTGGCAGGCCCGGCTGGCAGCACGACGGCCCGTGCCCGCCGACATCGTCGAACGAGCACAGGCCGCGAGCGCGAACCTGCTGGCCGCGGCGTACTGAGCCTGGTCAGGCCGCCAGATCGGGGTCGCCGGCGCGACGCAGCTTCTGCAGCGCCTCCCGCTCGAGCTGGCGGACCCGCTCGGCGGAGATGCCGTGGCGGGCGCCGATGTCGGCGAGCTTGTGCTGGCGACCGTCGGCCAGGCCGTAGCGGGCCCGGACGATGTCGGCGGACCGGTCGTCGAGGATGCCGACGAGGTCCTCGAGGCGCTGGCGCGCCTCGGCGTCGAGCACGTTGAGGTCGGGACCGGGAGCGGTCTCCTGGGCCATCAGGTCGCCCAGCGAGGTGTCGCCGTCCTCGTCCACCGGGGTGTCCAGCGACACGTGGTCGCGCCCCCAGCTCATCAGGTCGAGGACCCGGTCGATGTCCATGCCGAGCTCGGTGGCGATCTCGTGGGGCTCGGGGTCACGTCCGAGCTGGCGCTCCAACGTGCGTCGCGCGCTGCCGACCTGGTTGAGCTCCTCGACCACGTGGACGGGGAGTCGGACCACCCGCGCCTGCTGCGCGATGCCGCGGGTGATCGCCTGACGCACCCACCAGGTGGCGTACGTCGAGAACTTGTAGCCCTTGGTGTAGTCGAACTTCTCGACCGCGCGGATCAGGCCGGTGTTGCCCTCCTGGATCAGGTCGAGCATGGGCATCTGCGAGCGGCCGTACTTGCGGGCGATCGACACGACCAGCCGCAGGTTGGCCTCGATGAAGCGGTCGACCGCGAGGCGACCCTGCTCGGCGAGCCACTCGAGCTCCTCCTCGTTGGCGGTCATCGGCGCGCCACCCTTGCGACGCCCGACGCGGCCGGTGTCGAGGAGGTGCTGGGCCAGCAGCCCGGCCTCGATGGCCTTGGAGAGCTCGACCTCGGTCTCGGCATCGAGGAGCGGGGTGCGAGCGATCTCGTCCAGGTAGAGGCCCACGCTGTCGCGGCCCTCGATCTCACGAGTGGTGGTGGTGCGCTTGGCCTGTGCGGTGCTCATCTCGTCCTCCTGCTCGTCGTGCGACCACCCCTGTGTCGCACATCTGATCCAACGCCTGTATCCGTTGCGGGATTCCCGAACGGATTTCTCGGAGCCTTCACCTGCCTTGACGAGCCAGTGGGCCCGTGAGTTGCACGATCCGCGAACTCTCAGGGACTTCTCAGGGGTTCCCCCCTGACGCTGGAGCATGCGCCGCCGGGTCAGGACTCGACGAGAGGTTCGGCACGCTGCAACGCCGGGTCGTCGGCCTTGAAGCTGCGGACCGGGCCCGGTGGGGTGTCGGCTGTCTCGAAGCGGACCGTCACCACCCCAGAGCCCGAGCCCCACACCCAACCCGGCCCCATCTGGTCGTGCACCACGTCGGCGCCGGGCGGCCAGGTGCGGCGTGGGGGCTCGGGCAGCACCACCTCGTCCTCCTCCTCGGTGGCCGTCTCGCCGAAGAGGTCCTCCTGCACCCAGTCCGCCAGGCCCGAGACCCCGACCCCGAGCAGCCGCACCCCTCCGGTCGTGTCGAGGTCGCCGAGCAGCGTCCGCGCCACGCGGGCGATGGTGGAGCCGTCGTCGGTGGGGCTGGACAGCGTGCTCGAGCGGCTCAGCGTGGTGAAGTCGTGCAGGCGCACCTTGATGGAGACCGTGCGGCCGGAGAAGCCGTTCTTGCGCATCCGGGTGCCGACGTCCTTGGCCTGTCGCGTGAGGAGGCCCTCCATCAGCTTGCGGTCGTTGAGGTCGGCGTCGTAGGTGCCCTCCACGCTGATCGACTTCGTCTCACGCTCGGCCAGCACGGGGCGCGAGTCCTGCGCCCGGGCCAGCTGCCACAGCCCGTGGCCCTGGGCCTGGCCGAGCAGCCGGACGAGCTCGTCCTCCTCGACCAGCTCGAGCTCGGCGATGGTGTGGATCCCGGCACGCCGCAGCCGCTCGGCCGTGGCCGGTCCGACGCCCGGGATGACCGTCACCTTCATCGGGCGCAGCAGGTCGAGCTCGGTGCCGGGTGCCACGACCGTCATGCCGTCCGGCTTGTCGAGCTCGCTGGCGACCTTGGCAAGGAACTTGGAGGACGCGATGCCGACGGTCGCGGTCAGCCCGCCGGTGACCTCGTGCACCCGCTGGCGCAGCCGCTCGCCCGCCTCGGTGACCGTGGCCACCTCGAGGTCGGGCAGGTCGGCGGCGGCGAGGTCGACGAAGGCCTCGTCGAGGGAGAGCGGTTCGACCAGCGGTGAGAGGTCGCGCAGCACCTGCATCACGCGGATGCTGGTCTCGCGGTAGGCGTGGAAGCGGCCACTCAGGAAGGCTGCGTGCGGACAGCGGGCCCGGGCCTCCCGCCCGGACATGGCCGACCCGACGCCGAAGCGACGTGCCTCGTAGGACGCCGTGGCCACCACCCCACGGCCCCCGGTGCCCCCGACGATGACCGGCTTGCCGCGCAGGGAGGGCTTGTCGCGCTGCTCCACGGCGGCGAAGAAGGCGTCCAGGTCCAGGTGGAGGATCGACGCGGTGGAGCGCATCGGCTCATTGTCGCAGCCCGGCAACCGTCCACAGGCACGCCCCGCGGGACTTCGTCCACAGGCTGCGGGCGCCGAGGGCATGGAGGGTCGGTGGCCGCGGGAAGCGTCGACCTCATGGACCCCACACATCGCGTCTCAGCCCCTGAACCTTCGACCCCGACCTCGACCCCGACCTCGGCCCCGACCTCGAGCCCGACCCCCCTTGCGGCGCGCACCCCGGACGACATCGCCGCCTTCGTGCCGCTCGCCCTCGGCTTCGTGCCCCAGCGGTCGGTGGTGATGGTGAGCATCGGTGCCGGCGCCGGGATGCACGCCCGCGTCGACCTGCCGCACGACCCCGACGACGTCGACGACGTGGTCGAGGCACTGCTGCGCCCTGCGCGACGCCACGACGTGCGCGAAGTGGTCGTGGTCGTCTACGACGACGACACCACAGTGGCCGACGAGGCCGCGTGGGCGATCCACGACGAGTTCACCGCGTCCGGCATCGGTGTGCGTGAGGTGCTCCGCGTCCACGACGACCACTGGTACGCAGTCCTGCCCGGTGCGCCGCTCGAGGCCTACCGCGGCATCGCCTTCACACTCGCCGAGCACCGCTTCACCGCCCAGGGCGTCTTCGACGGCCGCGTCACCCACTCCAGTCGGGAGGCGCTGCGCGCGACCATCGCGGTCGACGAGGCTGCGGCGCGTCGGGTCGCGTCGGAGCTCGGGGACGCGCGGGTCCTGCCCGCGAGGGCGCTGCAGGTGCTGGCCGCGCGTCACATGGGGCGGGGCACGGTCTTCTCCGTGGCCGAGCTCGCCTCCGTCGCGGTCAGCGTCGTCGACGGCGACGCTCGCGACGAGGCATGGGTCTGGCTCACCCGCAGCGATGCACGTCGTGCCGTCGACCTCTGGTCCGACGCCGTACGCCGCCTGCCGGTGCGCCACGTCGCTGGTCCGTCCGCGGTCCTGGCCTTCGCCGCGTGGCTCGTCGGCGACGGGGCGCTGGCGTGGTGCGCCGTCGATCGCTGCCGCGAGGCCCGGCCCGACCACTCGCTCGCCGACCTCGTGGCGCTGCTGCTGGAGACCGCCACCTCGCCCGACTCGTGGGAGGGGCTCCGCCCCTCGATCGGCGGGGCCACCGCTCCCGTGGCCGACCCCGCCGCCTGAGGCCGCCGTGCCCGCACCGTGCCAGACCAGCCCGTGAGGATGGTTCCCGCGGCCCGCCTGCGTGACTAGGGTTCATGCATGGGTGAAGAGGTCGACCAACAGGAGTTCAGCCGGGCCGACCGGACGCGGCACCGCGAGAAGGTGCGTCGCAACCTCGATGTCTTCGCCCGGATGCTCCGTGAGGCGCGCTTCGACACCGACGACCCGATGACCGGCCTGGAGATGGAGCTCAACCTCATCGACGATGCCGGCGACCCGGCGCTGAAGAACGCCGAGGTCCTCGAGGCCATCGCCGACCCCGACTTCCAGACCGAGCTCGGCCAGTTCAACATCGAGATCAACCTGGCGCCCGCCAAGTTGCGCGAGGGTGGTCTGTCGACGTTCGAGAACAGCCTGCGCCGCTCGCTCAACGACGCCGAGGAGAAGGCGGTCAAGGTCGGCGCCCACCAGGTGATGATCGGGATCCTGCCGACTCTCGCCGAGGGGCACATGACCCTGGACTCGCTCAGTGCCAACCCGCGCTACAAGCTGTTGTCCGAGCAGATCCTCGCGGCGCGCGGCGAGGACATCACGATCAGCATCTCGGGTCGCGAGCGTCTCACCACCACCGCGGACTCGATCGTCCCCGAGGCTGCCTGCACGAGCACCCAGTTCCACGTCCAGACGTCGCCGGACCAGTTCGCCGACTACTGGAACGCCGCCCAGGCCATCGCGGGGATCCAGGTGGCGGTGGCGGCCAACTCGCCGTTCCTGTTGGGCAAGGAGCTGTGGCGCGAGACGCGGATCCCGCTCTTCGAGCAGGCCACCGACACCCGCAGCGAGGAGCTCAAGGCGCAGGGCGTCCGCCCGCGGGTCTGGGTCGGTGAGCGGTGGATCACCTCGGTCTTCGACCTCTTCGAGGAGAACGTCCGCTACTTCCCGGCGCTGCTCCCGGTCACCGACGAGGAGGACCCGCTCGAGGTCCTCGAGTCGGGCGGGACCCCGATGCTCCACGAGCTGCGACTCCACAACGGCACGGTCTACCGCTGGAACCGACCGGTCTACGACGTCGCGGGCGGCGTGCCGCACCTGCGCGTCGAGAACCGGCTCCTGGCCGCCGGGCCCACGGTCGCCGACACGATCGCCAACGCCGCGCTCTGGTTCGGCCTGATCCGCTACCTCGCCGAGAGCGAGCGGCCGCTGTGGTCGCAGATGTCCTTCTCCGCGGCCGAGGAGAACTTCCACGTCGCGGCCCAGATGGGCGTCGAGGCGCAGGTCTACTGGCCCGGGGTCGGCCAGGTCCGCGCCACCGAGCTGGTGCTGCGCCGGCTGCTGCCGATGGCGAAGGCAGGACTCGACGCGTGGGGTGTGCCGGGCGAGGAGAGCGACCGCTACCTCGGGATCATCGAGCAGAGGTGCCAGCGCGAGGTCAGCGGAGCCGGCTGGTTCGTCGAACGGGTTCGCCAGCGTGGGGGAGAGGACCGCTTCGACGCGCTGCGCCACACGTTGCTCGACTACCGAGACCGGATGCACAGCAACGAGCCCGTCCACCTCTGGGACTGACACGGCTCCTGCCCGGAGACCGTGCGGGGCACCGACCCCTACGGCCCGGCACGTCGGCGCAACCGCCGCCACTCGCGGCGGACGTCGCTGACCGGGTCGAACCAGCCCCGACGCGTCACCACGACCAGCCGCACGGGCGAGCCGAGGCTGGCGCCGGCCCACGCGGTCGGGCCGAGCCATCTCAGGTCGTCGTCGTGGACGCTGAGCTCACCCGCCCGGGTGAGCCACAGGAACGGCCGGGGGGTGAGCAGTGCCGCCCGGCGAAGCAGGGCCAGCGCGACGTCCGCGCGCATTCCGGCGTCGGACACCGGCGGGTCCTCCACGTGGCGCACGCTTCGGCCCGGTTCGCCGGAGTGCAGCGCGGTCGGGAAACGGTGCCGCACCTCACCCTCGATCAGCTCCAGCGTCGCGGCACGCAGCACCCGGTGCGTGTGCCGGTCGACGGGGGCCTGGAGGGTCACATCTCCAGCCTGCCCCACGGGCCGCTGTCCGCCGCGCCTCTCCACAGGCTGCCCAACCCCGCCGCTTTCCGTTACGGTGCCCACAGGCCCGCGGCGAGTCGCCCGGGGCCACGAGAGGAGACACCATGGGCACCGTTGTCGTCGGATACGTCCCCAAGCCGGAGGGTGAGGCTGCCCTGGCTGCCGGCATCAACGAGGCGAAGCTGCGCGGCAGCAAGCTGGTCGTGGTGAACTCCCACCGCGGGGGCCAGGAGTTCGACGGACCTGCTGCCCGCGCCGCCGAGGGTGACCTGGCGGCCATCGAGGCGACGCTGGACGAAGCGGGTCTCGAGCACGACATCCGCCAGCTGGTGCGCGGCTTCGAGCCCGCTGAGGACCTCATCAGCATCGCCGAGGCCAACAACGCCGAGCTGCTGGTCATCGGCCTCCGTCGCCGTTCGC
This sequence comes from Propionibacteriales bacterium, assembly GCA_038259535.1. Lineage (GTDB taxonomy): Bacteria > Actinomycetota > Actinomycetes > Propionibacteriales > Nocardioidaceae > Nocardioides. The sequence goes on from JBBSOR010000008.1 coordinate 15,866, forward strand.
CCGTCGGCAAGCTCATCCTCGGGAGCAACGCCCAGCGGGTGCTCCTCGACGCCCCCTGCCCGGTGCTGGCGGTCAAGGCCCAGTAGGTCCGGGCCGCCGCTGGTCGGTGGGCGCACACACGCGACCGCGCTCGGGGTCGTGGGCGATGATGTCCCCATGGGCTTCCAGATCACCGGCGACAAGGCCGCCGACAAGGTTCTCGACGACTCCTCCTTCGCCCTGCTGGCGGGCATGATGCTCGACCAGCAGTATCCGATGGAGCACGCCTTCCGTGGCCCGGCGAAGGTGCTCGAGCGTTTCGGCACCTTCGCCCCCGACGCGATCGCGGCGGCGGACCCCGAGGAGTTCGCGGCGATGGCCTCCACGACGCCGGCGATCCACCGGTTCCCGGGCTCGATGGCGGCACGGCTCCAGGAGCTGGCGCGCATCGTGGAGGAGACCTACGGCGGCGACGCCTCGCGTCTGTGGACCGATGCGGTCGACGGCAAGGACCTGCTCCAGCGGGTCATGAGGCTCCCGGGCTTCGGCAAGCAGAAGGCGCAGATCTTCGTCGCGCTGCTGGCCAAGCAGCTCGGCGTACGCCCGGACGGCTGGGAGGCAGTCGTGGGGGACTACGCGCTCGAGGGGCACCGCTCGGTCGCCGACGTCGTGGATCCCGACTCGCTGCAGAAGGTCCGCGACTTCAAGAAGGCTGCCAAGTCCGCCACGAAGGCCGCCACGAAGGCCGCTGCGAAGGCTGCCGACTGACCGGTGTCGGCCCATGGGGGATGCCGTGGCAGAATGAGCACGCGGCTCTTGACGTCACCGGGCCTCGCCGCGCCCCGAAGTCGTTCGACGAGAGGTGTTCGTGTCCTCACACGCACGCAAGTTGCTCCCCGCAGAGGTGCTCACGCACCCCTCCATCGCTGCCTTGGTCGCCGGGGCCACCCCCACCGGCACCGTGTCACCCGAGGACGTACGTCGCGCCAGTGACGAGGCGGGCGTGGAGCCGAAGCACCTGAAGGCACTCCTCGTGCACCTCAGCGGCCTCGGCATCTCCGTCCAGATCGATGCCACCAGCCTGCGGGCGGTCGCCGCCACCAGCAAGCGCGCCGCCACCTCTGCCGCCGCCAAGAAGGCTCCGGCGAAGAAGGCTGCCGCACGCACCGCCGAGGCCCCGGCCCCGGCCAAGAAGGCGGCCGCGAAGAAGACGGCCGCGAAGAAGACCGCCGCCACGAAGGCCGCCGCCCCGCCGACCGAGGTCGTCGACCTCGGCGCTGTCGCGGCCCCGGCGGTCGGCGCCGACGGCAAGAAGCTCCTCCCCGACATCCCGGACGTCGAGTTCGAGAAGGCCGTGGCCACGGACCCGACGATCAAGGAGGACGAGAAGCAGGCCTTCACCGTCTCCGCGGCCGACGAGACCGACGAGCCCGAGCAGCAGGTCATGGTGGCCGGCGCCACCGCCGACCCGGTCAAGGACTACCTCAAGCAGATCGGCAAGGTCCCCCTCCTCAACGCCGAGATGGAGGTCGAGCTGGCCAAGCGCATCGAGGCCGGCCTCTTCTCCGAGGAGAAGCTCGCCAAGGGCGGCCGGATCAGTCCCAAGATGCTCGAGGAGTACGAGTGGATCTCGCAGGACGGTCGGCGCGCCAAGAACCACCTCCTCGAGGCCAACCTGCGACTCGTCGTCTCGCTGGCCAAGCGCTACACCGGTCGCGGCATGCTCTTCCTCGACCTCATCCAGGAGGGCAACCTCGGCCTGATCCGCGCGGTCGAGAAGTTCGACTACACCAAGGGCTACAAGTTCTCGACGTACGCCACGTGGTGGATCCGGCAGGCGATCACCCGGGCCATGGCCGACCAGGCGCGCACCATCCGCATCCCGGTCCACATGGTCGAGGTCATCAACAAGCTGGCCCGCGTGCAGCGCCAGATGCTCCAGGACCTGGGCCGCGAGCCCACCCCGGAGGAGCTCGCCACGGAGCTCGCCCTGACCCCGGAGAAGGTCATCGCGGTCCAGAACTACGGCCGCGAGCCCATCTCCCTCCACACGCCCCTGGGCGAGGACGGCGACTCCGAGTTCGGCGACCTCATCGAGGACTCCGAGGCCATCGTCCCGGCCGACGCGGTCTCGTTCACGCTGCTCCAGGAGCAGCTCCACGCGGTGCTCGACACCCTCTCCGAGCGTGAGGCGGGCGTGGTGTCGATGCGGTTCGGCCTCACCGACGGCCAGCCCAAGACGCTCGACGAGATCGGGAAGGTCTACGGCGTGACGCGCGAGCGGATCCGCCAGATCGAGTCGAAGACGATGTCCAAGCTGCGGCACCCCAGTCGCTCGCAGGTCCTGCGCGACTACCTGGACTGAGGACCGCACCACTCGACGCACCCGAGGGCCCGATCGCTGCAGCGGTCGGGCCCTCGGTCTGTGCCCGGGCGGAGGTGGGGGCTCCAGTGCCCGGGGTCGTTCGATGCCTCGATCTTCGACCGGGCGGCGGTGCCAGGTCCTCAACCCCTGGTTAAGTCGACGTCAAGACCGGGCCGTCTCCCTCGCCGGGGTGGGCGCCCGCACGGGCGCCCGCCCCTTGACGACTCGCGGGGGCGAGGAGCAGGATCAGGACGCGAATCCTCTTTCGCGTTTCCTTCTCGGGAGGCCACCATGCTCGGACGTCTGACCCGTACGCCGTCGGCCATCGCCGGCGCCCTGCTCCTGGCCGGCACGGCCCTGGCCCTCGCGCCGCCGGCGCAGGCCGACCCGCTGCCACCGACGGCCGTCGCGATGGGGGACAGCTTCATCAGCGGGGAGGGCGCGGGGGGCTACCTCCCGGTCACCGACCAGTCCGGCGTGGCCCAGGGCTTCCCGGGCTGGTCAGCGGCCAACAGCAACCCCTACTTCTGCCACCGCTCGGCCAACGCCTCCATCCAGGTGGCCGACCTGCCCGGCATCACCCGACGGGTCAACATCGCCTGCTCCGGCGCACAACCCGCAGACATGGCCACCGCCTCGAGCGCGCGCCCTGCCGGACGCACGGTCGCCGCTCAGATCACCCAGCTGCGCGCCGTCGCGCAGACCCACGACATCGACCTCGTCCTGCTCGGCCTGGGATCGAACAACAGCCAGTTCACCTTCGGCGGCGTCGCCGCGGAATGTGCCGGTCGGTTCGTCGCGGACGGCTACACCGGCTGGTGGGAGGTGTGGATCCACTTCGCCAACTGGGTCACCGGTGCCGAGCTCAACGAACGCCCGTGCAGCGACGCCGACTTCGCCACGGCAGCCCAGGTGGCCGCAGCTCGCGCCGAGACGACCGCTGCGGTGCGGCAGGTGCTCGACGTGCTGGACGAGATCGACGCCGACGGCGAGCACCGGGTGGTGTTGCAGGACTACACCAACCCCTTGCCGCAGGCCTTTGCCGACCAGTACCGGACCGAGGACGGTCGCAGCGACACCCGCGACAAGTACCGCGCCCTCGTCGACGAGCGCTACGCCGCCGGCTGCCCTGCCGACATCGCCACCCTCGCGCCCGCCCACCGCTTCAGCCAGAACCTGGGCGGCCTCGTGGCCGGGGTGGCCAGCACCCTCCAGGCCGAGCGACCGGGATCGAGGATCACCTACCTCAACGTCCAGCGGGCCTTCGACGGTGCGCGCCTGTGTGAGCGCCCCGGCAGCCCGGGCACCTCACTGGCCACGCCGCTGCGCGTCATGGACGGCCCGAGCGGGACCCACGTGCAGAGCTTCGGGCCCTACGACAAGTTCGACATCAAGCGCGTCACCGACACGTGCCAGGACTACTACCAGACCTGCCAGGAGTCGTGGCACCCCAACGCAGCCGGGCAGCAGGCGCTGGGCCGCTGCCTGCGCGGAGCGTGGCTCGCGGGCGCTGCCACGGCCACCTGCGTCCGCCAGTCGTCGGGTGACATCCTGGTCCAGTGAGCCAGCGCCGCGACCCTCAGCAGGAGCGCTCGCGGGAGACGGTCGACCGGATCCTCGCGGCTGCTGACGTGGAGATCGGGGAGTGCGGGCTGGCGGCGGCGAGCACCACGCGCATCGCGGCCCGCGCAGGCCTGTCGGTGGGCGCCCTCTACCGCTTCTTCCACGACAAGTCCGCGATCGCCGATGCCCTTGCGGCGCGCTACCTCGAGGCCGTGGCGCCGGCGTACGCCGCCGCGGTCGCCGGCGCCGCGTCGCTGAGCGACCTCGAGGGTGTGCTCGGGGAGCTCGTCCACCGCGCGGCGGAGCTCCAGGTGCAGCACCCGGGCTACTACCGGCTCACCGAGGAGCTCGCCCCGGAGCGCTCGGACTCGCCCGCCAACGCGGTCCGCGAGCACCTCATCGACCTGTTCACCCGGGCGCTGGTGCAAGCGGACGTCGTGACCCCCGCCGCCGAGCTGCGTCGGGTGGTGGAGATGTGCATCGAGACCGTCCGCCACACGCTGGCCCGACACCCGGGGGGAGACCCCGGGCGCGGGGCGGCGCTCACCGAGCTGGAGCTGATGCTCCAGGCCTACCTCCACGCCCGGCTGCGGTGAAGCCTGCGCGGCGAGCAAAGACGGCCGCCGCTGTGACCGCCCCTCGGAAGTGGGTGGACGCGACAGGGCGCCGTGGTGCCACACTCCATGGCATGAGAACTCGGATCGCTCTGACCGCCGGTGCCGCCCTGGCGCTCACCGGACTTGCCGCTGCTCCTGCGCACGCGGAGTTCTACAGCATCGACGACCCCGCGGACGCCCGCGCGTCCTTGAGCGACATCTACGGCGTCGTGGCCAACCACGGCGGCAACAACCTCCTCGTCAAGGTGCGGTTCAACGACCTGGTGCGCTCGAGCGCTGCCGGCGTGTCGGTCTTCGTCGACACCGACCGCGACACCAGGGGTCCCGAGTACGTCCTGAGCAGCGGACTCGGCGACGGCACCGACTACGTCCTCACCGCGGCGGACGGCTGGCACGGCAGCGCCGACCGGATCGGCTGTGACTACTCGGCACGGCCCAAGTGGCGCAAGGACGTCTTCCGCGCGCTGATCAGCCGCGACTGCCTCGACGGTGCGAGCTCGGTCCGGGTCTCGGTGAAGATGGTCGACCTGGCCGACGGCTCGCATCCGGTGGTCGACTGGGTGCCCAAGCGGCACCGCTGGAGCCTCCCCATCGCCTCCGGTCTCGGCACCTGACGCGGCCCGGCGGGTCCGGGTCAGGCCGGGTCAGGCCGAGGCGACCAGACCCACGGCGATCCCGCAGAGCAGCAGTCCGACCCCTTGCGACCCAGACCAGCAGCTCCGGGCGCTCCCCGGTGGCCACGCCCACGCCCACGGGCAGCAGCGCTGCGCCCACGGCCGAGATGGGAGCGACCACCCCCATCCGTCCTGCGGCCAGGCCGCGGTAGAGGAATGCGCCGCCCGTGCCGGAACCGACGCCGGCCAGCGCGCCCCAGCCGAGGTCGGCACCGGAGGGCGAGCCGTCGGTGAGGAGCGCCAGGACGAGCGCACCCGCGGAGGCCGCCGCAGCGCCGACGAACGCGACCGGCCACGCCGACGTGCGACGCGACGCCAGGCCACCGATGAAGTCGGACAGACCGTAGGCCAGGGCGGCGACGAGGGACAGCAGGACGGCCATCAGGTGACCGCCACGCCCACCACCCACGTGACCGCGGCCAGGAAGGCCGCGACCAGCTCGATCAGGATCGAGACACCCACCGCCTTGAGCGCGTTCACGGTGGACGGCCACGCCGCTGCGGCGCCCACGCGGGTGCGCTCGGCGACGTAGACGCCCAGCAGGAAGCCGACAAACATCCCGACGACGGGGATCACGAAGAAGCCGACGAACGCGAGCACGGCGCCGACCAGCAGGGTGCGGTGGGGGACACCGGAGGCCTTGAGCCGCCGGCCTGGCACGAGGTACTTCACCACCGAGCCGCCCACGAGCAGGGTCGCGCACAACGCGAACACCACCCAGGCGGCGGACGTGCCGATCTGGAGGGCCCACACGAGGATGGCGCCCAGGACGAGGATCGTGCCGGGCATGACGGGGACGATGATCCCCGCGATCCCGACGGCGATGACGACGGCGATCAGGAACTCGGTGGGGCTCACGGCGTCAGCCTCCCAGAGGGTGCCCCGCGACGCAGCACGGCCCCGGACACGTGGTCCGGGGCCGTGCTGGAAGTGGGTGGGTGGTCCGGCTCAGGCGTCGCTGTCGGCGGCCGGGGTGGCCGGGGTCTCCAGCTTGTGCGTCTCGTCGTGGACGGCGGCAGCGACCTCACGGAGCTTGTCGCCGTGCTCGCGGGCGTGGTGGGCGCAGAAGAGCAGCTCACCACCGGTCTGGAGCTCCACGCGCAGGTAGGCCTGGGCGCCGCAGCGGTCGCAGCGGTCCATGGCCGTGAGGACGGCCTGGGTGGGTGCGGTGGCAGTGGTCACGTCAGCCTCATTTCTTGTTCTTCGGTGTCTGGGCCCAACGTAGCCAGTGGGACAAAGATTCCCCTGGCCCTACTCGCTCGAGAACTCCTGCAGTCAATCATGTGGTCCCTGTCCCCGCTGGCGTTGTCCTCAACCGTGGACGAGCCGTTGTAGAAGTGACACTTTGTGAGGAGCCCCACGCTAGACCGACGGGGTCGGTCCACCGGGCAGGCGTGCCTGCGTCGCCGTACGGCGTGTCGCGGGTAGGTTTCCCCTGTGGCAGCACCGGCGGACAACACCTACAACGCAGCGCACCTCCTGGTCCTCGAGGGCCTCGACGCCGTGCGCAAGCGCCCGGGCATGTACATCGGCTCGACGGACACGCGCGGGCTGATGCACTGCCTGTGGGAGATCATCGACAACGGCGTGGACGAGGCCCTGGCCGGTGTTGCGCACCGGGTCGAGGTGACGTTGCACGACGACGGCTCCGTCGAGGTCTACGACGACGGGCGGGGCATCCCGACCGACAAGGAGCCCAAGACCGGCCTGTCGGGTGTCGAGGTGGTGGCGACCAAGCTGCACGCCGGAGGCAAGTTCGGTGGCGGCTCCTACGTCGCGACCGGTGGCCTGCACGGTGTCGGCCTCTCGGTCGTCAACGCCCTGTCGTCGCGGATGGACATCGACGTCGACCGGTCGCCGAGCCAGCAGGGCCTGTCGTTCAAGCGCGGGGCACCCGGAGTCTTCGACGGCGAGGGTCCCGACGCTGCGTTCACGCCCACCTCCGGTCTGACCCGCAAGGGCAGGCGCGTCGCCAAGGGCAGGACCGGCACCCGGGTGCGGTTCTGGCCGGACCGCCAGGTCTTCACCCAGGACGCCCGCTTCGAGATGGACGGCCTGCTCGGACGTGCCCGCCAGACCTCCTACATCGTGCCGGGCCTGGAGCTGGTGATCCGCGACCAGCGCGCGGCGGAGATGGTGGAGGAGAAGTTCCGTCACGACGGCGGCATCGCGGAGTTCGTCGAGTTCCTCGCCCACGGAGAGCCGGTCACCGACATCCTGCGCCTGCAGGGCATGGACACCTTCACCGAGACCGTGCCGCTGCTCGACGACCACGGCCACATGACGCCCCAGGAGGTCGAGCGCGAGCTGACCGTCGATGTCGCTCTGCGGTGGGACACCGCCTACGACACCGAGCTGCGCTCCTTCGTCAACGTGATCGCCACGCCCAAGGGCGGCACCCACGTCAGCGGCTTCGAGAGCGCGCTGACCAAGACCTTCAACGACGCCATGCGTGCCGCCAAGGTGCTCAAGGCCGCCGACACCGACGTCATCAAGGACGACGTGCTCGAAGGCCTGACCGCGGTCGTCACGGTCCGCCTCGCCGAGCCGCAGTTCGAGGGCCAGACCAAGGAGATCCTGGGCACGCCGGCCGCGCGCGGCGTCGTACGCAAGGTGGTGGCCGGCGAGCTCAAGGCGTTCCTCACCTCGACCAAGCGGGCCGAGAAGGCCCAGGCCAAGCTGGTGATGGAGAAGGTCGCCGGTGCCTCCAAGACCCGGCTCGCGGCACGGCAGCACAAGGAGAACCAGCGCCGCAAGAACGCTCTCGAGTCGTCCGCGCTGCCGGCCAAGCTCTTCGACTGCCGCAGCAGCGACACCGAGCGCACCGAGCTCTTCATCGTCGAGGGGGACTCGGCGATGGGCACGGCCAAGGCCGCACGCAGCAGCGAGTTCCAGGCGTTGCTGCCGATCCGCGGCAAGATCCTCAACGTCCAGAAGGCCTCGGTGGGCGACATGCTCAAGAACACCGAGTGCGCCTCGATCATCCAGGTCGTCGGCGCAGGGTCGGGGCGTACGTTCGAGCTCGAGGCCGCGCGCTACGGGCGGATCATCCTGATGGCCGACGCGGACTCCGACGGCTCCCACATCCGGTGCCTGCTGGCGACCCTGTTCTTCAAGTACATGCCCGAGCTCGTGCGTGATGGTCGGCTCTACTCCGCCGTGCCGCCGCTGCACCGCATCGAGCTGTCCAACCCCAAGAAGGGGATGGACAAATACATCTACACCTACTCCGACGCCGAGCTGCAACGCCGCCTGGCCGACCTCAAGCGCAAGAACGTGCGCTGGAAGGAGCCGGTGCAGCGCTACAAGGGCCTCGGCGAGATGGACGCCGACCAGCTGGCCGAGACCACCATGGACCCGCGCCACCGCACGCTGCGCAAGCTGACGATCGACGACGTCGACGAGGCCACGCGCGTCTTCGAGCTGCTGATGGGCTCCGACGTGGCCCCGCGCAAGGAGTTCATCGTGCAGGGCGCCTACGAGGTCGACGTCGAGTCCCTGGACGCCTAGGACGCTCACGAGCCACGCTCGCGACGTCGGTGTCCTCGGACGACCCTGACAGTTCTTGTGTCGCGGTCGTGGCCGCCGTAGGTTTGTGGTCCGCGTCACAGTGCCGTCGACAGGGAGACCCATGCCCGACGAGAAGTACGACTACATCGTCATCGGATCGGGGAGTGCCGGCGGCGTCGTCGCCGCCCGACTGACCGAGGACCCGCAGGTCAGCGTCCTGCTGCTGGAGGCGGGCCCGGCCGACGACGACGACAACATCCACATACCGCTGGCGTTCTCGATGCTGTTCAAGACCAAGTGGGACTGGAACTACGAGACGACACCGCAGAAGCACCTTGCCGGGCGCCGCGCCTACTGGCCGCGCATGAAGGCCCTCGGTGGGTGCTCGTCGATGAACGCGATGATCTACATCCGGGGCAACCACGCCGACTACGACGAGTGGCGAGACGCCTACGGCGCCACGGGGTGGGGCTTCGACGACGTCCTTCCCTACTTCACCAAGTCCGAGGGCAACACCCGGCTCGGCGGCAGGTTCCACGGCAGCGACGGCCCGTTGCACGTCGAGGACCGCACCTACAACCACGAGCTCAGCACCGCATTCATCGAGGCCGGCGTCGCGGCGGGGCTCAAGCGCAACGACGACTTCAACGGCGCCGAGCAGGAGGGCGTGGGCCTCTACCAGGTGACCTGCAAGAAGGGCCGGCGCTGGTCGGTCGCGGACGCCTACATCCACCCCGCCGCCACGCGTCCCAACCTGACCGTGCGCACCGAGGCCTTCGTGACACGGATCGTGCTGGAGGGCACCCGTGCGGTCGGCGTCGCCTACGTCCGCGGTGGCGAGTCCCACGTGGCGAGGGCCGACGCCGAGGTCGTCCTCAGCGGAGGGGCCATCAACAGCCCGCAGCTCCTCATGCTCTCGGGCATCGGTCCCGGCGCCCACCTGCGCGAGATGGGCATCGACGTGGTGGTCGAGTCGTCGGGGGTGGGACAGCGGCTGCAGGACCATCCTGCGGCCGGGATCCTGAGCTACACCAAGGACACCACCGACGTCGCCGAGATGCTGGGAGTGGGCAACCTGGTGAAGTGGAAGGCGCTCGGCAAGGGACCGTTGAGCTCCAACGTCGGCGAGACCGGGGCGTTCTACTCCTCCCGCGACGACCTCGAGCTGCCCGACATCCAGCTGCACGTCGCGCCGACCGGGTTCTACGACAACGGCATGCACGAGCCCGTACGCCGAGCCCTGACGACCGCCGTGACACTCGTCAACGTGCAGAGCTCGGGCCACGTCAGGCTGCGTTCGGCGGATCCGACGTGGCATCCCGAGATCGACCCGGGCTACTTCGACGACCGGGCTGACCTGGAGGCCATGATCGGCGGCTTCCGGACCGCGCTCGAGGTCCTGCGCCAGGGCCCCATCGCGAAGTACATCGACGAGCCGTGGATCCCGGCGTCGTCGGACCCCAGCGACGACGACATCATCGAGGGCATCGGCAAGCTCGGTCAGACGCTCTACCACCCCGTCGCGACCTGCGCGATGGGCACGATCGAGGGCAGCGTCGTCGATCCCGAGCTCAGGGTCCACGGCGTCGACGGCCTGCGGGTCGCCGACGCCTCCGTCATGCCCCGCGTCCCGCGCGGCAACACCAACGCCCCCACCGTCATGATCGGCGAGAAGTGCGCCGATCTCCTCAAGGAGTCACGATGACCGCCACGCTCGAGCCGACCACCGCCTCCGACGAGACCGCGACGTTCGACTCGCTCGATCCCACGACGGGTGACGTGGTGGGCTCCCACCCCGTCACCGGCAAGGACGGCGTCGACGCTGCCGTCGCCCGCGCCCGCGAGGCCGCCGACTGGTGGGGCCGCCTGTCCTTCGACGAGCGCGCCGAGCACCTGCTGACGTGGCGCAGCGTCATCACCCGGCGCATCGCCCAGCTGGCCGACCTGTCGCACCGCGAGACCGGCAAGCCGCACGGCGACGCCCAGCTCGAGATCGTCCTCGCGATCGACCACATCGCATGGGCAGCCAAGCACGCCAAGAAGGTGCTCGGCCCGCACAAGGTCTCCTCGGGCCTGCTGATGGCCAACCAGGCCGCGACGGTGGAGTACCACCCGCTCGGCGTGGTCGGGGTGATCGGTCCGTGGAACTACCCCGTCTTCACCCCGATGGGGTCGATCGCCTACGCCTTGGCAGCGGGCAACACCGTCGTCTTCAAGCCCAGTGAGTACACCCCCGGCGTGGGCCAGTGGTTGGCCGACACGTTCCGCGAGGTGGTGCACGGTCGCGACGTGCTGCAGGTCGTGACGGGACTGGGCGAGACCGGCAATGCCCTGTGCACCGCCAGGGTCGACAAGCTCGCGTTCACCGGATCAGGACGCACGGGCAAGCTGGTCATGGCCGCCTGCGCGCAGAACCTCACGCCGGTCGTCATCGAGGCCGGCGGCAAGGACTCGCTGATCGTCGACGAGGACGCCGACCTGTCGAAGGCCGCCGAGGCCGCGCTGTGGGGTGGCATGGCCAACGCCGGTCAGACGTGCATCGGCACCGAGCGCGTCTACGTCCACGAGAACGTGTTCGACGCCTTCATGACCGAGATCCTCGGTCAGGCCACGGGGCTGCGCGCCGGGGCCGACTCCGGTGCGCAGATCGGGCCGATCACGATGCCCTCGCAGCTCGCTGTCATCAAGAGCCACATCGACGACGCGATCGGCAAGGGGGCGAAGGTGGCCCTCGGCGGGGCCGACGCCGTGGGGGACCGGTTCGTCCAGCCGACGATCCTCACGCACGTGCCCGAGGACTCCACGGAGATCACCGAGGAGACCTTCGGCCCGACGCTCGCGATCAACCCGGTCGCGAGCATGGACGAGGCCGTGCGCCTCACCAACGCGACCGAGTACGGCCTGGCCGGCGCGGTGTTCTCGAAGGCGAACGGCATGTCGATCGCCCGCCGGATCCGCTCCGGCATGACCTCGGTCAACTCCGTGATCGCCTTCGCGGCGGTCCCCGGCCTGCCCTTCGGCGGCGTCGGGCAGTCCGGCTTCGGCCGCATCCACGGCCCCGACGGGCTCAAGGAGTTCACCTACGCCAAGGCCATCACGCGACAGAAGTTCAAGCCGGTCATGAACCTCACCTCCTTCGCACGAGACGCCGCGACCGACGGCAAGGTCGCCCAGCTGATCACGCTGATGCACGGGGGCAAGCAGACGCTGAAGTAGCCCGCGCGACGGCGCGCGTGCGGGTGGGTGGGTGCGGTGTCGGCCGGTGACCGCGGGCACTCAGGCGTGCTGGTGCAGCAACCCGGTGTCGACGTCGTAGATGAAACCGCCGGCGACCGCGCGGTCCCCGATCAGGGGGTGGGTGCGGACCTTCACCACGTCCTCGCGCAGCTGCTCGAGCTGGTCGGTCACGACGCCGAAGCTCTGCCAGCTCGCGTCGACGCCGGCGGACTCCCCGACCCGGATCCGCAGCTCCGTCTCGGAGACGGACGCCATCGCACACCGGGTGTGGGGGACCACGAGGATGCGCCGGACGTTGAGCAGGTGGACGCCGAGCACCAGCGCCTCCAGGGCCTGGGGCGTGACGCGACCACCCGGGTTGCGGAAGATCTTGGCGTCGCCGTGCTTGAGCCCGAGCATGCGCAGCGGGTCGATGCGGGAGTCCATGCACGTCACCAGCGCCACGCCGGCATGGGCCTTGCCGTCGAAGCCGCCGAGGTCGAAGGAGTCGGCGAACGCACGGTTCGCCTGCAGCAGGTCGTCGAAGTCGTCCACGTCCGCAGGCTAGCGCGCCTCAGCCCCCGTGCGAGAAGAGGTCCCGCGCGGCCAGGCGGGTGGGCCGGACCTGGCGGAACAGCACGAGCGCGAGCACGCCCGCGACCACGGCGCACCCGGCGGCTCCCCAGAAGACGGCGTGCTCCTGCGCGATGCCCGCGACCCGCAGCAGGTCGGAGAACTCCGTGCACCTGCTGCTGCCGTCGCAGACGTCCTGCACCGGAGGTACGGCGCGCTGCTCGGCGTAGTAGCGACGCAGGCCGATGGTGGTGAGGGCGGAGATGCCGATGAGCATGCCCACCATCCGTGAGACGACCACGAAGGCACTGGCGACTCCGTGGACGTCGTCGTCGGTGTGGGCGAGCAGGGCCGCATTCACCGGAGCCAGGGCGAGCCCGAAGCCGAGTCCGCCGGTGACCAACGCGAGGTTGGCGATCGGCTCCTCGATCGTGGTGAGGCCCCACCGGGTCATCAGCACGAACCCGGCGGCAGCCAGCAGCATGCCGATCGCGGTGACGACGCCGGGGGACAGGAAGCGGATGAGGTAGCCGCCGAGCACGGCGCCCACCGGCAGCGCCAGCAGGAAGCGCACCAGCACGAGCGCCGCAGGGAGCTGGTCGTCGGGGTAGACCGTCGTGCGTGCGAAGAGCGGGATGTCGATCAGCGCTGCGATCAGCGCGGCGCCGACGAAGAAGCTGACCAGCAGTGCCCCCCACGCCGGCGTACGTCGCAGCGCACCGCGTGGCACCAGCGGGTTGGGCGCGCGACGGACATGCCAGGTGAAGGCGGCCGAGGAGAGGGCGGCGCCGAGGAGGTACCAGCGGCCCCGGGGGGAGAACACCTCGATCTTGGGGTCGGCGGTCGCGAAGGCGAGGATCACGCCGCCGAGCGCCGCTGCGAGGAGCAGGGCTCCGACCAGGTCGGCCTCCACCAGCACCCGGCCCCACCCCGGCAGGTCGAGGAGCGGGCGCGGGGCGAACGAGCACCAGGCGAGCAGCAGGAGGAACGAGATCACCGTGGCGGCGCCGATCGGCGTCAGCCACCGACCGTCCCCGGCGAACGGGATGAAGAGCTGGCCCCACGTGAGGTCGCGCATCAGGCCCGAGGGTCGCAGGAAGACAACCAGTCCGCCTGCGGACGTGGCGAGCAGGAGCAGGAGTCCGACGAGATCGGGCCGTCGTCGACGTGGCCCGGGGTGCCCGGCCGGCGCCAGCGTGCGGATCGCGCCGGCGAGGACGAGGCCGACGGCGAGGTTGATCGCGAAGATCGCGCGCCAGTCGGCCACCGCGAGCACCGCGGCGCCGAAGAGAGGCCCCAGCACCGAGCCGATCTCCTGCACCGCCGACACCACTCCGAGCGGGACGCCGCGGCGTTCGACGGGGTAGAGGTCGGCGACGAGCGCGAGTGTCGCGGGCACCAGCCCGCCACCGCCGACGCCCTGGAGGAAGCGGCCCGCCACGATGCTCGGCATGTCGTAGGCCAGGGTGGTGATGAGGGACCCCACGGCGAAGAGCACCAGGGCCATCACGAGCACCGGCACCCGGCCGCGGATGTCGGCGATGCGGCCGATGAGCGGGAGCATCGCGACGTAGCCGAGCAGGAAGCCGCTGACGATCGGGGCGGCGCGCTGCAGCTGGTCGATCGGCACCCCGACGCCCGTCATCATGTCGGGCAGGGCCAGCACGACCACGTAGGTGTCGGCGGCCGCGAACGCGACCGCGACCGCCGCCATCGACAGCAGCAGCCGCGAGGTGCGCGTCACCGTGGCGGCCTCGCTCACGGCGCGGTGATGTCCTTCTCGACGCCGTAGTCGGCGAACTCCACGGTGTAGGTGATCGGGTCGGTGTGGGGGTAGAAGACGCCGGTCATCGTCGCCTTGCGGAGCTCGCCGTCGTCGGTGATCTGCCACTCCACGTCGAAGGAGTCACCGGTCGAGGAGGGGATGACGGCGTCCATCGCGTCGCCGGGGACAGTGCCGGAGTAGGTGGTGAGGATCTCGGCGTTGTCCGCGCCGCCGCGCACGCTCTCGCCGGCCCCGGGGGACTCGGTGAGGGTGAGGAGGCCGGGGAAGCCGTCCGCGCCGATGAGCGCGGCCGGGTCGGGAGCGCCGTACTCCTTGGGGTTGACCTTCTGCCAGTCGTCGTTGGTGAACGGCAGCTGGGCGAAGACGACACCGTCGACGGCGATGACCGGGACCTCGGCGGTCTGGCCGGCGAACACGACGGTGATGGAGCCGTCGAAGGCGGGTGCCTGGGTGATCGTCCCGGCCGCCCTGGCGATGCCGGACACGCCCGCGGGCAGGGCTCCCGTGGAGAGCGTGAGGTCGACGCCCACCGTCTCGAGGAGCTTGGTCGACGCCGCGGCCAGCACCTCCTGCGGCGACGGTCCCTCATCGGCAGCCTGCGAGTCGCCACCCGAGCAGGCCGCGAGCGTGGGCACGGTGAGCAGCACGGCCGTGGCGGCAGCGACGAGACGTCCGGAGATCCGGGCACGGGCTGAGGCAGACATGGCGTCAGCCTTCCACAGGAGTGGGCGCGGGACCGTCCGACGCGGCCACCTGAGGCGCCAGCTGGACGGCGACCGGCGAGGCGACGGCGGCGATCGGCTGAGGGGCCGGCACGCCGGAGCCGTCCCGGCGGCCGTCGGCCGCGGGCAGCTCGACCGGGGCACCGCTGGCCGCGGACGCGCGCGCGGGCCCGGGACCGGCCCAAGCCGTCACGAGGGTGTCCTCGCCCTTGAGGAAGCGGTGGCTGCGCACGCCGCCCGTGGCGCGTCCCTTGCCGGGGTACTCGCCGAACGGGGCGACCTTCACGGCACCGGCCTCCGTGCCCGGCAGTGCCGTCGAGGAGCCGGAGGCCGTCACGACGACCGCGTCGGTGGGGTCGAACGCCCCGAAGAACGCCACGTGCTGT
Organism: Propionibacteriales bacterium; assembly: GCA_038259535.1. Classification (GTDB taxonomy): domain Bacteria; phylum Actinomycetota; class Actinomycetes; order Propionibacteriales; family Nocardioidaceae; genus Nocardioides. Next base: position 31,257 of record JBBSOR010000008.1, read on the forward strand.
CCCGCGCCGAGCTTGATGCCGGCCATGCCGCCACCCGCGCGACCCTGGGGTCGCACGCCGGAGGCCGAGAAGTGGAGAAGCTGGGCGTCGCTGGAGATGAAGCAGAGCACCTCCTCGCCCGTGCCGAGCTCGACCGCTCCGACGACCTCGTCGCCGTCGCGCAGGCCGATGACCTCCCACTCGTCGCGACCGAGGACCTCCGGATTGACCCGCTTGACGATGCCGTCGCGGGTGCCCAGCGCGAGACCGGGCCCCTCGGTCGGCAGCGAGGTCAGTGCCAGCGGGCGCTCGCCGGCGTCCAGCGAGAGGATCTCGCTGAGCGGCAGGCCACCCTGGAGGTTGGGGTCGTTGGCGGAGTCGGGCAGCTCGGGCATGTCCAGCACGCCGACCTTGAGGAGACGTCCGCGGCTGGTGATCACGCCGACCTCGCCCCGGGCGGTCGTGCGTACGGCGCTCGTGACGACGTCGTGGTTGGCCCGCCCCTCACCGCGGCCGGGTGCGGCACCGGACGTCGTCCGCGCGAGCAGGCCGCTGGACGACAGCAGCGCGAAGCAGGGGTCGTCGGCCACCTCGACGGAGGTGGCGGCGGCGGTCACCGTGGTGCCGGCCGAGGCCAGCAGCACGGTGCGGCGCGGGGTGCCGTGCTCCTTGGCCACGTCGGTCAGCTCGTCGGCGACGACCTTCCGCAGCAGCCGCTCGTCGGCGAGGATCGCGTCGAGGAGCTCGATCGCACGCTCCAGCTCGGCCTTCTCCTTGTCCAGCTCGAGCTTGGAGAACCTGGTCAGGCGGCGCAGCGGCATGTCGAGGATGTAGTCGGCCTGGGCCCCGGAGAGCTCGAAGACCGAGATCAGCCGCTCCTTGGCGGCGGCCGCGTTGTCGGAGGACCGGATGACCTGGATGACCTCGTCGATGTCGAGGATCGCGATCAGGAGGCCGTCGACCAGGTGCAGCCGGTCAGCGGCCTTGGTGCGGCGGAAGGTCGAGCGGCGGCGCACGACCTCGAAGCGGTGGCCCAGGAAGACGTCGAGCATCTCCTTGAGGCCGAGGGTGCGCGGCTGGCCGTCGACGAGGGCGACCGCGTTGATGCCGAAGGAGTCCTCGAGCGCGGTCTGGCGGTAGAGCTGCTCGAGGATCGCCTCGGGGACGAAGCCGTTCTTGACCTCGATGACGAGCCGGAGGCCGTGCTCGCGGTCGCTGAGGTCCTTGATGTCGGCGATGCCCTGCAGCTTCTTGGCGAGGACGAGCTTCTTGATCTGCTCCATCACGCGTTCGGTGCCGACGCCGTAGGGGAGCTCGGTCACCACGATGCCCTTGCGGCGCGGGGTCACCGACTCGATGCGGGCGGTCGCGCGCATCCGGAACGTGCCGCGACCCGACGCGTAGGCGTCCTTGATGCCGTCGAGGCCGACGATCTTGCCTCCGGTGGGCAGGTCGGGGCCGGGGATGAAGCGCATCAGGTCGTCGAGTGAGGCCTGCGGGTGGGTGATCACGTGCTTGAGCGCCTGGACGACCTCGACCAGGTTGTGGGGGGCGATGTTGGTCGCCATGCCCACCGCGATCCCGGCGGCGCCGTTGACCAGCAGGTGCGGGATGGCGGCGGGGAGCACCACCGGCTCGGTCTCGCGCGAGTCGTAGTTGGGCTTGAAGTCGACCGTGTCCTCGTCGATCGAGGCCGTCATCGCGACCGCGGCGGGCGCCATCCGGCACTCGGTGTAGCGCATCGCGGCGGGGGAGTCGTCGGGCGAGCCGAAGTTGCCGTGCCCGTCGACTGTGGGCAGACGCATCGACCACGGCTGCGCCATCCGTACCAGCGCGTCGTAGATCGCTCCGTCGCCGTGGGGGTGCAGCCGACCCATCACCTCGCCGACGACGCGGGCGCTCTTGACGTGGCCGCGGTCGGGGCGCAGTGACATCTCGTCCATCGTGTAGAGGATCCGCCGCTGCACCGGCTTCAGGCCGTCGCGCGCGTCGGGCAGCGCCCGGGAGTAGATGACGGAGTAGGCGTACTCCAGGAACGACGACTGCATCTCGTCACGGATGTCGGTGTCGAGGATGTGCTCCTCGAAGTCGTCCGGCAGGGGCTGCTTCGTCGTACGTCGTGCCATGGGCGTCATTGTTTCCGGTCCCGCCGCGCCCGCGCGTCGGGGCTCGCCGGAGCGACCGTCCTCATTGACGCGGTGGCCGGTTGCGGCGCGGCCGGCCCCGTCAGCCCGATAGATTGCAGGAGTGAGCCACGCCGACGCCGAAGCAGACGAGCTGGTCACGACCGCGCCACCGCCCCGGCACTGGGAGGCGGACGTCCTGCTGCGCGACGGTCGCACCGCCCACATCCGCCCCATGCAGCCCGCGGACCGCGAGCTGCTGGTCGACTTCTACTCCCGGGTCTCCGACCAGTCGAAGTACTACCGGTTCTTCTCGCCGATGCCCGAGCTGTCCGAGCGCGACCTCGACCGCTTCACCCAGGTCGACCACCGCGACCGGGTCGCCCTCATCCTGCTCGTGGGAGGCGAGATGATCGCGGTGGGCCGCTTCGACACCATCCGTCCGGGATACGCCGAGGTGGCGTTCCTCGTCGAGGACAAGCACCAGGGGCGCGGCATCGGCCAGCTGCTGCTCGAGCACCTCGCCCAGGCCGGCCGTGAGCGCGGGGTCGAGGAGTTCGTCGCGGAGGTGCTGCCCGACAACCAGGCGATGATCCACACCTTCAAGGACGCCGGCTACCAGGTGAAGAGCGCCTTCGAGGACGGCGTGATGGAGCTGATCTTCCGGATCGACCCGACCGACACCGCCATCGGCGTCATGGAGCAGCGCGAGCACCGCGCCGAGTACGCCTCGATCGAGCGCTTCTTCTCGCCGAAGTCCGTCGCCATCATCGGCGCCAGCCGCCGCCAGGAGACGATCGGCCGGGCGTTGGTCCGCAACCTGGTTCTCGGCAACTTCGCCGGCCGGATCCACGTCGTCAACCCCAACGCGGACTCGGTCGCCGGGATGCCGGCGTGGAAGACCGTGGGTGAGATCCCCGGCGACGTCGACGTCGCCATCGTCGCGGTGCCGGCCGAGTCGGTGCAGGACGTCGTGCTCGACTGCGCGGCCAAGGGGGTGCACGGCCTGGTCGTCATCTCCTCGGGCTTCGCGGAGACCGGCGAGGAGGGTCGGATGCGGCAGCGCCGGCTGGTGGGCCTGTCCCGCTCCTACGGCCTGCGCCTGATCGGCCCCAACGCCCTCGGCATCATCAACACCGACCCCGAGGTGTCGCTCAACGCGTCGCTGTCCTCGGTGATGCCGCCCCGCGGCCGCGCCGGCTTCTTCTGCCAGTCCGGCGCGCTGGGCTCGGCGATCCTGGAGAAGGTGCAGAACCGTGGCCTCGGCCTGACCACGTTCGTCAGCGCCGGCAACCGGGCCGACGTCTCCGGCAACGACCTCCTCCAGTACTGGGAGGAGGACGACGCCACCGAGGTGGTGCTGCTCTACCTCGAGTCCATCGGCAACCCGCGCAAGTTCTCCCGCGTCGCGCGCCGCGTCAGCCGGCGCAAGCCGATCGTCGCCGTGCGCTCGGGTCGCAGCTCCCAGGGTGTGCCGATGGGGCACGCCGTCCGCAAGATCACCGCGCCCCCCGAGGCGGTCGACGCGATGTTCCGGCAGGCCGGGATCATCCAGGTCGAGTCGCTGGAGGAGATGTTCGACGTCGCCCAGCTGCTCGCCCACCAGCCGTTGCCGCGTGGGCGGCGCGTCGCAATCGTGGGCAACTCCGACGCGCTGGGCCTGCTGGCCGCGGACGCCGCCAACTCGGTCGGGCTGGTCGTCAACAAGCAGGTCGCGCTCGGCGCCGACGCCACTGCCGAGGACTTCGAGGACGCGCTCGACGGGGCGATCGACGACCCCGAGGTCGACGCCGTCGTCGCGATCTTCATCCCGCCCCTCAACGTCGCCGGAGCGCGCGAGGAGGTCGCCAACGTGCTCGCGGCGGTCGGTGAGCAGTCCGACAAGCCGATCGTCTCGACGTTCCTCGGCACCGAGGGTGTGCCCGAGCTGCTTCGCGTGCCCGACGTCGCCGGCTCGAGCGCCGGACGCGGGTCGGTGCCGTCGTACCCCGCCGTCGAGGCTGCGGTGCGCGCCCTCGCCCACGTCGTCGAGTACGCCGTGTGGTTGCGGGTGCCGCAGGCGCCGATCGGCGACCTGGCATCGACCGACCGTGAGGCGGCCCGCCACCTGGTCAACGAGCTGCTGATGAACCATCCCGAGGGGCGCGACCTCGACTTCCACGAGCAGCACCGCCTCCTCAAGGCCTACGGCATCGACATGTGGGACACCTACGCCGTGGAGACGCTCGACGAGGCGATGACGGCGGGCGAGACGCTGGGCTGGGACGTGGTGCTCAAGGCCACCGCCGACCACCTGCGCGACCGCCCCGACCTCGCCCACGTCTGGCGCAACATCGACACCCCCGAGGAGATGACCGACGCCTGGGGATCGCTCAACGACCTGATCACCGACTCGGAGCGGGCCGGGTTCGTGGTGCAGCGCAACGCCCCGCCGGGGGTGCCGGTCACCATCGCGACGATGGAGGACCCGCTCTTCGGGCCCGTGCTGTCCTTCGGCATCGGCGGACCGCTGACCGAGCTGCTGGGGGACCGGTCCTACCGGATCCCGCCGCTCGCCGACCACGACGCCCAGGACATGGTGCGCGAGATCAAGGCCTCGCCCCTGCTCTTCGGCTACCGCGGCAGCGAGATCGTCGACGTCGGGGAGATCGAGCGCCTCGTGCGCCAGGTGGCACAGCTCCAGCACGACCTTCCCCAGGTGCGGGCGCTGCAGCTGCCCCTCGTGCTGGCCGGTGCCCAGGGGACGACGGTGCTGGGGGCCAACGTGCGGGTGGAGCCGGTGAAGGACCCCCGCTCGGACTGGTTCGTGCGTCGCCTCAGCACGATGCCGGGGGACACACTGCCTGACTGAGGCCGCAGCGCCGATTGCGTGACAGACTGGCGCCATGCCCCGCTCCACCCGTGACGCGGACGTCTCCCACGACCTCCGCCAGGCAATCCACCGCACCGGCTACTACCCGGAGGTCGTCGCCGACGGCGTCTTCTCGGCCGCCGGGGGCGAGGAGGTCCTCTCCTACTTCGTCCACCACGAGACGACCTTCGACCACGAGGAGGTTCGCCGGCACCTCACGGCCCTCCTCCTGACGCCGACGCGTCTCGTGATCGCGCACACCGACGAGCACCCGGGCGACGACCTGCTCCCCGAGCCCTACACGTCCACCACCACCGAGGCCGTCACCCTGACCTCGATCCGCACGGTGGTCGTGACGCGGATGGTGGCCAACCCCACCGCGGGCGTGGCGCCGCCGGCCGAGGCCGTGCTGACGATCGGCTGGGGCGGCGTCGGTCGCCTCGACCTCGAGCCGGCCGCCTGCTCGGACCCCAACTGCGATGCCGACCACGGCTACACCGGCACGCTCGCCGGTGACGACTACACGCTGCGTGTCTCCGCCGCCGCCGAGGGCGCCGATGCGGTGGGTGGTCTGCTGGCCTTCGCCGACGCGTTGTCCGCGCGGACGCGCGGATGACGCCCCGGTGACCGGCGGCTTCACCCCGCCGGCCTACGGCGACCGCTCACTGGCTGACGTCATCCCGTCGGTCGGTCGCGCGCTCGGCGTCGAGCTGGACGGCCATCCCGTCGGGCTGGAGCTGCCCCCGGCGCCGTCGTACGTCGTGTTCCTGGTCGACGGCATGGGTGCCGAGCTCCTCGCCCGCCACGGCCACGCGGCGCCCTACCTCTCCTCCCTGGTGGCCGACGGCTCGACCGGCACCGCCGGTGTGCCCTCGACGACCGCCACGTCGCTGACCTCGTTGGGCACCGGCCTGGTGCCGGGTGCCCACGGGCTGGTGGGCTTCACGTCCCGCATCCCCGGCACCGACCGGCTGCTCAACCACCTCTCGTGGGACGCCGGGATCGACCCGGTCGCGTGGCAGCCGCACCCGACGGCTCTCGGCCGGCTGGCGCAGGCGGGCGTCCACGTCACGTCGGTGAACAAGCGCGACTTCGACGGTTCGGGGCTCACGGTCGCCTCCCAGCGCGGGGCGACGTACGTCGGCGCCGACCGCGTGGGCGAACGCATCGCCGCGGTGGTCAGCGAGTCCGCGCACGAGCCGTCACTGACCTATGTCTACGACTCCGACCTCGACTGGACCGGTCACAAGCACGGCGTGGCCTCCTCGCAGTGGCTCCAGCAGCTCGCGATGGTCGACGCCGAGGCCGAGCAGCTGCGCGAGGTGCTGCCGAGCTCGACCCGGCTGCTCGTGGTCGCCGACCACGGCATGGTCGACAGCCCCCGCGAGGCCCGCGTCGACGTCGATCGCGTCGACGGGATGCGCGACGGGGTCTTCCTCCTGGGTGGCGAGGCCCGTTTCCGGCACCTCTACTGCTCCGGTCGCGCGGTGCCCGACGTGCTCGCCACCTGGCGGGGCGTGCTGGGCGACCGGGCGACCGTGGTGTCCCGCGAGGACGCCGTCGAGCTGGGCTGGTTCGGCGAGGTCTCGCCGAGCGTGCTGCAGCGTCTCGGGGACGTGATGGTCGCCTGCCACGATGACACGGCGATCGTCTCCACGCGCGACTTCGCCTACGAGGACACCCTCGTGGGGCTGCACGGCTCGCTCACGTCGGCGGAGATGCTGATCCCGATCCTGGTGGGCTGAGGGCGGGCTCAGCCGAACGGCAGCGGCTCGGGGGCGAGGCTGACGGCCTTGGCGCGGGCGGCGGTGAGCCGGCGGCGGTGGTGCTGGCGGCACAGGACCTCGTAGGCCACGTCGGCCGGCGGCTCGTCGGGCTGCTCGACGTCGCCGACGACGATGACCTCGCCCTCCACGACCATCGCGCCGTTCTCGGTGCGCGCGTTGTGGGTCGCCCGTTTGCCGCACCAGCACAGCGCCTCGACCTGCAGCACGTTCATCCGGTCGGCCAGCTCGACGAGGCGGGCGCTGCCGGCGAACATCTGCGTGCGGAAGTCGGTCAGGATGCCGAAGGCGAACACATCGATCTGGAGCTCGTCGACGACCTTGGCGAGCTGGTCGATCTGTCCGGCGGTGTAGAACTGGGCCTCGTCGCAGATCAGGTAGTCGATGCGTCCGCCCCGTGTCAGCGTGTCGACGACGTACGTCCAGAAGTCGAAGTCGCCGTCGACCTCGAGCGCGTCGTGCGTGAGGCCGAGGCGGCTGGACACCATCGCCTGGCCCCCGCGGTCGTGGGTGGTGAAGATCCTGCCGATGCGTCCGCGGGCGGCGTGGTTGTGGTTGGTCTGGAGGGCCAGCGTCGACTTGCCGGAGTCCATCGTTCCCGTGAAGAAGTGCAGTTCAGCCATGACCGGGCGATCTTGCCACAGCACGGACCCCGCTCGACGGCTACCGTGCCGGGCATGGACGACGACTTTGCCCGGATCGACGTGGTCGCTGGTGAGATCGCCGCCGAGCGCCGGCGCCAGGTGACCCGCTGGGGGCGCCAGGACCATCCCTCGATCGGACCGGCCGGGGTGGCTCCCTTCCTCGCCGTCGTGGGGCGGTGGAAGGAGATCAACGATGCGCGGATGGCGTCGGGAGCCCACTCGTGGGACGCCATCCTGCTCGAGGAGGTCTTCGAGGCCCTGGTCGAGGTCGACCCGGCCCGGCGTCGCGCCGAGCTGGTCCAGGTGGCGGCGGTGGCCGCCGCCGAGATCGAGGCGATCGACCGCTTCGGGGTCCTGCGTCGAGGTCCGCTGATCACTCCGGACGAGCTGGCCGCGAACCTCGGCCGCTTCACCGTGCTCGACGTGCGCTACCTCATGGGCGGCCCGCCCGGACGCGAGCTGCACCTGGCCGCTCACGTGCCGGGAGCGGCGTACGTCGACCTCGACGAGGACCTCGCCGACCCGCCGGGGGAGGGCGGCCGGCACCCGCTGCCCGACCCGCGGAGGTTCGAGACCGCGATGCGCCGTGCGGGGGTGCGCGATGACCGACCGGTGGTGGTCTACGACGACTGGCAGGGTCGCGCCGCCGCGCGAGCGTGGTGGTTGCTGCGGCACCACGGCCACGACGACGTACGTGTCCTCGACGGCGGCTGGACCGCCTGGCTGCAGGACGGGCACCGGGCCGAGTCCGGCGAGCCGGACGTCCGCGGCGGCGACTTCACCCTCGCCGACGCCCCACGCATGCCCGTCATCGGCGCCGACGAGGTGCCGGCCGTCGGGGTGTTGATCGATGCCCGTGCCGCGGAGCGCTACGCGGGGGAGTCGGAGCCGGTCGACCCGGTCGCCGGGCACATCCCGGGGGCGGTCAACGTGCCGACGACCGACAACCTCGACGAGCGCGGCCGGTTCCGGTCCGCGGGACGGCTGCGGGAGACCTACGCCCGGGTGGGAGCCGACCCCTCCGCCTCGGTCGCGGCCTACTGCGGCTCGGGGGTGACGGCCGCGCACGACCTCCTCGCGATGGAGGTGGCGGGCATCCGCGCGGCCCTCTATCCCGGCAGCTGGAGCGGCTGGATCACCGACCCGGACCGGCCGGTGGAGCGGGGCTGACGCTCAGCGCGCGGTGACCTCGTCGCCGACGCGGACGGTGCCCCCCGAGATCGGGACCAGGTGCGCGGCGAACATGGTCCTGCCGCCGACCAGGCGGTGCCGCGCCAGCGTGCGGATCGGCTCCGGGGCGGTGGTCAGGGTCTCGCGGTCGATGGTGGTCATCACACAGCGGCTGACGGGCTCGACGACCCGGAACCGCACCCCGCCGACCTCCAGCTCGCGCCAGTGGTCCTCGGCGAACGGGACGTCGCCGTCGACGACCAGGTTGGCGCGGAAGCGTTCGACAGGGATCGGAGCGGGCGGATCGTCGCCCGTCTCGAGGGCACGCTCGGCGATCCAGTCGTTGAGCTGCCGCAGCGAGGCGAGCGAGGCCACGGTCGTGGGGAAGGCATCGGCGAACGAGGTGTGGTCGCCGTCGCTGGAGCGGCCGGGCTGGAGCCGGCGGGCGGCCGGGGCGTGGCAGAAGACCAGGCGCACGTCCTCGCCGAGCACGGCACGGAGCCATGCATCCGCCGCGACGCAGGCGGGCGTCGCCTCGAGGTCGAGCGAGAAGCGCCGGACGGGCAACGGTGGGTCGGTGGGCCGGTCGACGACCAGGTCGGGGTGTCCCGGCGCCCGCAGCCGCAGCGCTCCGGCCACGGCGGGGTCCGTGGCCGGGGTGTCGGCGACGATGTGGAAGAGCCCGCGGAGCTCGCGGGCCGACACCATCCGGGACTCGCGGTCGACCAGCATCCACGAGCGGTCGTCCTCCAGACCGCGCGGCAGCACGCAGGCCGACCGGACGGGCCGGATCGCCGCTGACTTCAGCGGGTGGACGTTGACCTGGACCAGGCGCACCGGGTCAGTCGTTCTTGCCGCCGCCGAACATGATCTCGTCCCAGCTGGGCACCGACGCGCGGCCGCGCTTCTTGGCCGGCCTGGCCTTCGGCTCGGCGGTGGCTTCGTCCTCGGGCTCCTCGGCGGCGGGGTCGGGCTCGCCCTGGTCCGGGGCGGTCGCGTCGTCGAGGAAGCCCTCGACCGACCGCTCGGTGCCCAGGGCCTCGCCCAGCTCCATCGTGGTCTCGCTCGCCGACTCCTCGTCGGCCACCATCTCGATCGCGTCCTCACCCAGGGCGAGCTCGTCGTCGTCGGCCGCGACGCCCAGGCGGCGCCGCCGCGCGGCGGCCAGGTCGTCGGCGGCCGGCACCTCGGCCGCGTCGGTGGACACCGGCGCGGTGTCTCCGATGAGCCAGCGGGCGTCCTCGTCGTCGACGGTCACGAAGTTGCCGCGCGGGTCGTGGGAGAACGTCGCGGCGCCCGTGCGCCCGGCGAGCTCGTACAACCCGGTGAGGGTCCAGCGGCCGTCCTCGCGACGCCACGCGTCCCACTCGACGATGCCGGGGTCGACGTTGTGCGAGCGGAGGTGGGCGTTGACGGCCTCGCCGAGCGTGCGCGCGCCGGACTCGCTGGCCCGGCGGCGGACGGATGCGAGCTGGGCCCGCTGGGCCATGTGCGCGCGCTCGGCCATGACGGGGGCCGCGAACGGCATGATCTTCTCGACCGACGTGCCGGCGGCGTGCGCGACCGCCTCGGGAGTCTCCCCGGCACGGATGCGCGCCTGGATGTCGCGGGGGCGGAGGGTTGATTCCATCGGGATCTCCAACTGGCCGTTGCGTGTGGGGCCGTTGCTGTCGCTGTCGGGCACGCCGGCGAAGGCGCGACGAAGCCGGGCATCGATCACCAGGGTGTGTTCCTGACCCGCCGGGTCCACCAGCAGCAGGCGCTTGCCATCCCCGCTGCGTCCGGTGAACGTCAGCTGGGCCATGGCCTGGGGGCTCCTGCCTGGGGTGGTCGTCGATGTGCCGGCGGCATCCGGTCCGCCGAGCCTACGCCAGCGCGAAGCCCCCGGACCGCTACGCCTGCGGCGCGCCGAGGCGAGGCTCGCTAGCCTTCGTCCGTGCCACCCAACGAGTTCGCCACGACCCTGGTAGTGCTCGATCTGATCGGCATCTTCGTCTTCGCGGTGACGGGTGCGCTGGTGGCGGTGCGCAAGCACCTCGACCTCTTCGCCGCGCTCGTGCTGGCCGGCGTCACCGGACTCGGCGGAGGGTTCGTCCGCGACGTGCTGATCGGGGCGACCCCGCCGGCCGCGCTGGCCGACTGGCGCTACCTCCTCGTTCCGGTCGGGGCCGGGCTGCTGACCTTCGCCTTCCACCCGACCATCGGTCGGCTCGAGCGGGTGGTCACGCTCTTCGACGCCTTCGGCCTCGCGCTCTTCTGCGTGACCGGGGCGCTGAAGGCGGTCGACTACGGGCTCGGACCGCTGCCGGCGGCGCTGCTCGGGATGGTCACCGGCATCGGCGGCGGCGTCCTGCGTGACGTGCTGGCCGGCCGCGTGCCGGTGATCTTCGAGGGCGTGCTCTACGCCACCCCCGCCCTCGCCGGCGCCGTCGTCGCCGTGCTCCTCGACCGAGCCGACCTGCCGCTGGCGGTCGTCGCCGCCGCCGGCTTCAGCGTGTGCCTCGGCTGGCGGCTGCTCGCCGCCGTACGCGGGTGGCGCGCACCGATGCCCCAGGGCCCGGCCAGCGTCTGACCCTCCGCTCGGGTGGCTCGACCACCGCCACGAAGGGCGCGACCTCAGGCGCCGAGCACCTGCCGGAGGTAGGGGTTGGCGAAGACCCGGTCCGGGTCGAGCCGCTCACGCATCGCGAGGAAGTCGTCGAAGCGGTCGTACGCCGGCGCCAGGTCGCCCGCGGTGCGGGTGTGCACCTTGCCCCAGTGGGGACGACCGCCGGCCTCGCGCAGGATCGGCTCCAGGCCTCCGAAGTAGGCCGTGTGGTCGGTGTCCTGCGGCACGTGGAAGGCGAGGTAGAAGGTGTCGCGGCCGTGGGAGGTGGACAGCGGGACGTCGTCAGCTGGTGCGGTGCGGATCTCGACCGGGAAGGCGATCCTCCAGTCGCTCGCGTCGATGACCCGGCGGCACTCGCGCAGGACGTCCAGGCCGACGTCGCGTGGGACGGCGTACTCCATCTCGCGGAACCGGACGCGACGCGGCGTCACGAAGACGCGATGGGCCACGTCGCTGTAGCGGCGCTCGGACAGCGCGCGCCCGGCGACGCGGTTGATCCGGGGAATCAGCGCCGGCGCCCGTGAGCCCAGGCGGCACAGGCCCCCGAAGAGCGTGTTGGAGACAAGCTCGTCCTCCCACCAGGCGCCGAGTCGCGACGGCGGCTCCTGCTCGCCCGGATCGAGGTCGGTGCGGACGTTCTGCTTGACCATCATGCGGTCGGTGTGGGGGAACCAGTACATGTCGACGTGGTCTGCGGCGACCGTCAGCTCGTCGTAGGCGCCCAGCGCGTCGGCCCAGGACATCGGCTGCTCGTGGGCCTCGATGACGACGAGCGGCTCCACGTGGAAGGTGAGGCTCGTCAGGATGCCGAGGGCACCGAGGCCCACGCGGGCCACCTCGAAGACGTCGGGGTTCTCCCGTGGCGAGGCGCGCAGCACCTCGCCGGTCCCGCTGACGAGCTCGAGCCCGGCCAGCTGGGCTGCCAGGCCGGCGGCGGTGCCGCCCGTGCCGTGGGTGCCGGTGGAGGTCGCCCCGGCGAGGGTCTGCTCGGCGATGTCGCCCATGTTGTGCAGGGACAGGCCCAGACGCTCCAGCGCCAGGTTGAGCTCGTGGAGCGGCGTGCCGGCGCGGGCCGTGACGGTCATCGCCTCGCGGTCGACGCCGAGGATGCCGCTGAGTGCCTCGGGCCGCAGCAGGGTGTGCTCGGGTGCGGCGATGGCGGTGAACGAGTGACCCGTCCCGGCCATCTTGACGCCCGCTCCCGTCTCGCGCGCTCGGCGTACGGCGTCGACGACCGCGGCGAGCGACGCGGGCGTCTCCACCCGCTCGGCGGTGGCCTCCTCGAGACCGGACCAGTTGCGCCAGAGGGTGCCGGAGCCGGGCTGCTGGACGGTCGGCGTCATGCGGGAACGGTAGAGGACCGACGGGCCGTCTGGGCGGCGAGCGCACCCAGGACACCGCCGACCAGGGCCACGGTGTAGGCGGCGGAGGCACCGCTGTGGTCGACGACGAACCCCGCGATGCTCGCCCCGGGTGCGACCCCGGCGACGATCCCGGTGTGCAGGATCGCCATGCCCTCGGTGAGCCGGCTGGACGGCACCCCCTGCTCCACCATCGTCATCGCGCTGATCATGGTCGGCGCGATGGCCAGGCCGCCGACGAGCAGCACGACGGCCATCAGTGGCACTGACTCGATGAACATCAGCGGCGCCATGGCCAGCGCCATCGCGGCCGAGCCCCAGCGCAGGCGGACGTCCGCTCCGCTGCGCCACACGACGGCACCGGTGACCAGCCCGGCCACGAGGCTGCCGAAGGACCAGATCGCCAACAGCCAGCCCGCGACCCAGCGCATCCCCTGCTCCTCGGCGAAGGCCACCGTCGTGACCTCGGCGGCACCGAAGAGTGCGCCGAGGGTGAAGCAGACGAGAGCCAGGGGCAGCACCAGGCGCCACGGCATGGGGGCGCGGACGGACGCGGTGACGGCGCGACCGGCGGGGGGCTCGGTCCCTCGCTGGGCCGCGAAGGCGAACGTGCCGAGGACCCCGGACACCAGGGCGAAACTGAGGCCGGCGACCGGGTGCCACCCGGTGGCGAGAAGCGTCACGAGCACCGGTCCGACCACGAAGACGACCTCGTCGAGCACGGCCTCCAGGGCGAAGGCGGTCTGCACCTCGCTCGGCTCGTCGAGCAGGTGCGACCAGCGCGTGCGCACGCTCGCACCCACCTGCGGCAGGGCGGCCCCGGAGATCGCGGCGAAGACGTAGGTCAGCACCCGCGGCCAGTCCTGCTCGACCGCGAGCATCATCAGCGCCAGGCCGGCGCCGAACACCGAGATCGCGATCGGCAGCACCCGCGACTGCCCGAAGTGGTCCACCCACCGGCCGTGCATCACCGCGAACGCGGCCTCGGCCAGGACGAACACCGCGGAGACGGTCCCGGCCAGGCCGTAGGAGCCGGTCCGCTGCTGGACCAGCAGAACGATCCCGAGACCGACCATCGAGATGGGAAGCCGGGCCACCAGGGCGGCGCTGCTGAAGGCGAGGGCACCCGGGCGCACCAGCACGCGGCGGTAGGAGTCGAGCATCGAGGTGATGGTAGGGCTGTCTACGCTGGCGACATGAATCCCGCGGGCCACCCCGATGTGCTGCCGTACGACGCCCTCCTGGTGCTTTCCTTCGGAGGGCCGGAGAAGCCCGAGGACGTGGTGTCGTTCCTCGAGAACGTGACGCGGGGGAGGGGCATCCCGCGCGAGCGCCTGGAGCAGGTGGGGGAGCACTACTTCCTCTTCGGCGGGAGGAGTCCGATCAACGACCAGAACCGCGCGCTGATCGCGGCCCTGGAGAAGGACTTCGCCGACCAGGGCATCGACCTGCCGATCTATTTCGGCAACCGCAACTGGGAGCCCTACCTCGCCGACACCCTCGCCGAGATGAAGGCCGACGGCGTCACCCGCGCGGCGGTCTTCGCCACCTCGGCCTACTCGTCGTGGTCCTCGTGCCGCCAGTACCGCGAGAACCTCTTCGACGCCGTCGACGCGACCCCGGACGCGCCGCGCCTGGACAAGCTGCGCCAGTACTACAACCACCCCGGCTTCATCGACCCCGTCGTCGATGCCTGCCTGACGGCACTGGATGAGCTCTCCGAGCAGGGCGACACGGCCCGGCTGGTGTTCGTCACGCACTCGATCCCCACGGAGATGGCCAACTCCAGCGGCCCCCCGGACCCCGAGCACGCGCAGCGCGGTGGTGCCTACGTCCGCCAGCACCGCAGCGCGGTCGACGAGGTGGCCCGACGGGTGCGGGAGGCGACCGGGCGCGCCCACCGGCACGACCTGGTCTACTGCTCGCGCTCGGGTGCGCCTTCGACCCCGTGGCTCGAGCCCGACGTCAACGACCACCTCGAGGAGCTCGTCACCGACGGCGTGACCCGGGTGGTGCTGGTGCCGATCGGCTTCGTGTCCGACCACATGGAGGTCATCTACGACCTCGACACCGAGGCGATGGAGACCGCGGAGCGACTGGGCATCCACGCCGTGCGTGCGGCCACCGCAGGCATCGACCCCCGCTTCGTCGCGATGATCCGCGAGCTGGTGCTCGAGCGTGCCGCCTCCGAGCGCGGTGAGCAGCCGACCCGTCCCGCCGTCGGGTCGATGGACGCCGGCCCCGACCTCTGCCGGGCGGGTTGCTGCCCCAACCCCCGCGGACCGCGCCCGGCCCTGTGCGGGGTGGACTCGTGAGCGCCGCCGACCCCGCCGGGCTGCGAGACATCGCCGTCGCCGTGGCCCGCGAGGGGGCTGCACTGGCTCGCCGGATGCGCGAGGAGGGGATCGACGTGGCCGACACCAAGTCGAGTGCCACCGACGTCGTGACCCGCGCGGACCGCGCGGTCGAGGTGCTCCTGCGCCGTCGGCTGCTCGAGCAGCGCCCGGACGACGCCATCCTCGGCGAGGAGGGCGACGACCATCCCGGCACGAGCGGTGTCCGCTGGGTCATCGATCCGATCGACGGCACCGTCAACTACCTCTACGGGATCGGCGACTGCGCCGTCTCCGTCGCCGCGGAGCAGGACGGTGTCCAGGTCGCCGGAGCAGTCGTCGGCATCGGGGCGGTCGTCGAGTACGCCGCCGCCGTGGGCCACGGAGCCACGCGCGACGGCCTGCCCATCGCTGTGCGCCCGAGCCCGTCGGTCGCGCAGCGGCTGGTCATGACGGGCTTCGGCTACCGACCCGAGGTCCGAGCCCACCAGGCCCGGTGCGTGGCGAGGCTGCTTCCCGCGGTCCGCGACATCCGTCGGATCGGCTCCAGCGCCCTCGACATCTGCCACGTCGCCGACGGGTCCGCCGATGCCTACGTCGAGGAGGGGCCGCAGCCGTGGGACTGGTCGGCGGCTGCGGTGGTGCTGCGCGAGGCTGGCGGGCGGTTCGGCCTGCTCGACGGCACGATGGAGCTGGCGGGATGGCCGCGCGAGGCGGTCGTCGTGGCCACCCCCGCCGCCGGCTGGGAGTCGTTCGTCGAGCTGCTGAAGGAGACGGGCTTCGTCGCCTGAGGTCGGCCCGGGAGCCGGGCTGGACGACAGGGAATACAGAGACGTGTCCCACTGTTCCAGCGACACGTCGTGGACCGCCTCACCACCGGGGTTGTTCATGGTGCACAATCTGGCGCCGACGACGAGCAACAACTCGGTTTCAGGCCCGCGCCGCGACCGGCCGGGCTGAACCACTGCATGGGGAGAGGGAATCGATGGCCACCGACTACGACGCACCGCGCAAGTCCGAGGAGGACCAGAGCGAGGAGAGCATCGAGGAGCTCAAGGCCCGGCGCCATGACAAGAACTCCGGCAAGGTCGACGAGGACGAGACCGAGGCGGCCGAGTCCTTCGAGCTTCCCGGTGCCGACCTGTCGCACGAGGAGCTCGCGGTCGAGGTCATGCCGAGGCAGGACGATGAGTTCACGTGCATGAGCTGCTTCCTAGTGCACCACAGGTCCCAGCTCGCGGACGAGAAGAAGCTCATCTGCCGCGACTGCATCTGAGCGGCGTTCCGGGCACAGCCCACGAAGCACCGCGTACGACGCACACAGCGCCCGCCCCTCTCCCGAGGGAGGGCGCTGTGTCGTTGTCGGGCTGGCAGTCCGGAGCAGGGTCAGGAGGTGGGCGAGGGAGCCTTCACGCGTCCTGATCGTCCTTCTGCAGCTGCGGCGGCAGGTGACCGGTGGACTTGGCGTAGTAGGTGGCGGCGCGTCGGGTGGCCAGCATCCGCGCGACGCCGATCAGGGTGCCGCTCAGCGCCGCCCACAGCACGGCCTCGCTCAGGCCCACGTCGGGGTCGGCCGGGTTGGCGGGCGGGTTCTTGCCGGTGGCGGCGCGCCACGTGCCGTTGAGGCCCTTCTTGGCCACCGCGGCGGCGCCGAGCGCGGCCACCAGCGAGAACGCCGAGTAGAATTTGCTGTTCGAGGTGCTCTTGGAAGCCATGCGGGCAGCCTACCCAGACCGGGATCCGGTCCGGCCCACCCTGACGGCCGTGACGACCTGCTCGGGACGCCGGCAGCTGATGAGCCAGTAGGGCGTGGGGTCGGCCGGGTCGGTGATGTCGACCCGGACCGCCCGCTTGAGGTAGGGACGCAGCAGGAGGTAGGCCCGGGCGTCCGCGTCCACGCCTGCCTGTCGGCGTACGTCGTCGGCGTCCAGCGCGGTCACCTCGCCGACGTGTGCCAACGCGATGCGGGCACGACCGGCCCGCAGGGTCTGGCCCTCGACGGCGACCTGTGCGCGGCCGTAGCCGACCAGCAGGGACACCAGGATCGCCAGCGCGACGGCGGTGACCGCCCACGCCACGGCCTCGGCCTCGGGGGTCGCGACCAGCACTGCCAGCCACACCGAGGCCACGAGCATCGTGCCCTGCACCCACCAGCGCAGCGGCACAGTGAGGCGTTCGGCGTAGTCCACGGCGCAAAGCCTATAGATTCAGTCCTCGTGCCCGACCATCCCCTCGACCAGGACCAGCCGGCTGACGTCGTCCCGCACGATCTCGAGATCGCCGTGGTGCGGCTCGACGCCGACCTGCCGCTCCCGTCCTACGCCCACCCCGGTGATGCCGGGGCCGACCTGCAGACCACGGTCGACGTGACCCTCGCCCCGGGCGAGCGCGCACTCGTCCCGACGGGGGTGTCGATCGCGCTGCCCGACGGCTACGTCGCCCTCGTGCACCCGCGGTCGGGGCTGGCGGCGCGCCACGGGCTGTCGATCGTCAACACGCCCGGCACCGTGGACGCGGGCTACCGCGGGGAGATCAAGGTGCTGCTGATCAACCACGACCCGGTGGAAGCGGTGACCCTGGTCCGCGGTGACCGGATCGCCCAGCTGGTCATCCAGCGCTTCGAGCGAGCCCGGTTCGTCGAGGTGGGGGTGCTCCCCGAGTCGTCTCGCGGCGTCGGGGGCTACGGTTCTACTGGGACCGGTTCGCGCCCATGAGCCGGCCCACGGACAAGGAGTGCTGACGTGAAGTTCCGCCGCAAGGCAGGCGAGGCCACCGACCCCGCAGGCGAGCCCGCGGCTGCTCCCGACGCCACGGACGCGCCGGCCGTCGGGCCCTTCGACGCCGCCCAGGTCGAGGGCGACGGCATCGACCGCGCAGACCTCGGCTCGGTGCTCGTGCCCGCGATCGCCGACCGCGAGCTGCGTCTCCAGGTCGACGAGCAGAGCGGCCAGGTGCGGGCCGTGATGCTCGCCGGCTCCGACGGCGCGTGCGAGTTCCAGGCCTTCGCCGCTCCCCGCAACGGCGACCTCTGGAGCACGGTGCGGCCCCAGATCGCCGAGGACATGGTCAGGCGCGGTGGCGAGGCCACCGAGCGCGAGGGCCGCTGGGGCACCGAGCTCGTGTGCCGGATGCCGGTCAAGCGCCCCGACGGCACCGAGACGACCCAGCCCTCGCGGATCATCGGCATCAACGGCGACCGGTGGATGCTCCGGGCCTCCCTGCTCGGGCGGCCCGCCCTCGACCCCGACAACACCTCCGAGTGGGAGGACGCGCTCGCACAGGTCGTCGTACGCCGCGGCGAGCAGGCGATGCCCGTGGGCGAGCCGCTGCCGGTGCGGCTGCCCGAAGATGCCCGCCGAGTGAGGTGAGTGATGGGCGAGAAGAGTCGACTGCGCCAGGCGCTGTCCAAGTGGGCCGACAGCGCCGAGGCGCACCAGCGTGACCTCCGCCTGTCACAGACGCGCGACGAGGCCGTCTGCATCGCCGACGCCCCCGAGCGCGAGCACGTCACCGTCAACGGCGTGCTGCGCACGGTGACGCTCCGCCCCCGTGGCGGCGTCCCGGCCCTGGAGGCCGAGCTCGACGACGGCTCCGGCGTGATCACCGTGGTGTGGCTCGGGCGTCGTCGGATCACGGGCGTGGACCCGGGCCGGTCGCTGACCGTGGCCGGGTGCATCGGCCGACAGGGCGAGGTGCCGATCATGTTCAACCCGCGCTACGAGCTGCGCCCGTGACGGGTGCGATGCCCCCGCCGGGTCCCGAGCAGGTGGGATCCGACGACGTCGAGGCCCCGGCCGAGTCCCCGGCCGAGTCCCCGGGCGAAGCTCCCGTGGAAGCCCCGCTGGCGGCCAGGGCCGACACCGACACCGTCGAGGCCGTGGTGCGCCAGCAGCTGTCCAAGGCTCTCGGCGGGCGGCGCGGCATGGCCGAGGCCGCCGTGCCGACGATCCTGTTCACCGTCACGTGGCTGACCCAGCGCGACCTCGACCTCGCGCTCATGGTCAGCATCGGCGCGGCACTCGGGCTGCTGGCCGTGCGGTTGGTCCAGCGCTCGACGGTGCAGTTCGTCGTCAACGCACTCTTCGGGATCGGGCTCGGCTGGTACTTCGTCCACCGCTCCGCCGCCGCCGGCGGATCCGAGCAGGACCAGGCGCTCGCCTACTTCCTGCCCGGACTGCTCTACAACGGCGGCTACGCCGTGGTGCTCGCCTTTACCTGCCTCATCGGCTGGCCGCTCGTGGGCTTCATGGTCGGCAGCATCACCGGCGATGCCACGGCGTGGCACTCCGACCGGCAGGTCGTGAAGCTGTGCAGCCGGCTGACCTGGCTGCTCGTCGCGCCGTGTCTGGTCCGGGTGGCCGTGCAGACGCCGATCTGGCTGGCCGGGTCGTCCGGGTCGATGGACCCCGACGCGGCGGTCGCCGCCCTGGGCGTGCTCAAGATCGCGCTGGGCTGGCCGCTCCAGCTGGCCGCGCTCGGCTCGATGGTGTGGCTGCTCTCGCGCAACCGGACGCCGGTCGCGCCGGGCGCTGCGCCCGCCTGAGCCCCGCCGTACGACGCTCAGCCGGGGTGGCTGCCGGGGCCCAACCCGCCAACTCACCGGTTGGTGCGCCAACTCACCAGTTGGCGACGTGGGGCCCGAATTCGGGGCCCACCCCCGCCCCCACCCCCCCACTGGCGGGGAGGCCAGCGGGGCGTTGACGGGCCGGGGGACCCCAACGCCCCCGGTGGGGCCCCCACTGGGGCGTGGTCGTCGACCTACCGGCCCGCCGGAGCCCCGCCTGAGCCCCGCCGTACGACGCTCAGCCGGGGTGGCTGCCGGGGGAGAGCAGGCGCTCGAGCTCCGCCTCGACCTCGGCCGGGACGACGAAGAGCAGCTCGTCGCCGGACTCGAGCGGCTGCTGGGCGTCGGGGGTGTAAACCTGCCCGTCGCGCAGGATGGTCACCAGTGCGCAGTTGTCCGGGAACGGCACCAGCCCGCTCGGCGTGCCCACGAAGGGCGAGTCCGCCGAGAGGGTGAGCTCGACCAGGTTGGCGTTGCCCTGGCGGAAGGTGAAGAGCCGCACGAGGTCCCCGATCGAGACGGCCTCCTCGACGAGCGCGGACATGATGCGCGGGGTGGAGACGTTGACGTCGACGCCCCAGGCCTCGGTGAAGAGCCACTCGTTGTTGGGGTGGTTGACCCGGCCCACAGTGCGGGGCACGCCGAACTCGGTCTTGGCGAGCAGCGAGGTGACCAGGTTGGCCTTGTCGTCGCCGGTGGCGGCGATCACCACGTCGCACTTGCCGAGCTGGGCCTCCGAGAGGGAGGACAGCTCGCAGGAGTCGGCCAGCAGCCACTCCGCGTCGGGGACCCGCTCGGGCCGGATCGAGGACGGGTTCTTGTCGATGAGGAGGACCTGGTGGCCGTTCTCGATCAGCTCCCGCGCGATCGAGCGACCGACTGCTCCGGCTCCGGCGATGGCGACGCGCATGTGTGCACTGCTCCTGGTCTGGGTCGGTCTCAGTCGTCTTCGGGGCCGGCTTCGAGCACGGCGTAGGCGTGGGCCGCGTGCTCCTCGCGCATGACGAGGTGCAGCATGTCGCCCTCCTGGAGCACGGTCTCCCGGGTCGGGAGCATGCCCTCGCCGAGACGGTCGATCCAGGCGATGCGGCTCCGGGACTGCATCTGGAACTCGACCGTGCGGTTGCCGATCCACTCCTCCGGGACCTGGACGTGGTCGACCCGGATCGTGCCCGAGGGGTCACGGAAGTCGGGCTCGGCCCCGGCCGGGAGGATCCGGCGCAGGATCTGGTCCGCGGTCCACTTCACCGTCGCGACCGTGGTGATGCCGAGGCGCTGGTAGACCTCGGCGCGACCCGGGTCGTAGATGCGGGCCACGACCTGCTGGATGCCGAAGGTCTCGCGAGCGACCCGCGCGGCGATGATGTTGGAGTTGTCACCGCTCGAGACGGCTGCGAACGCGTCCGCCCGGCGGATGCCGGCCTTCTCCAGCACCTGCTGGTCGAAGCCGTAGCCGGTGATCTTGTCGCCGTTGAAGTCCGGACCCAGACGGCGGAAGGAGTCGGGCTCGCCGTCGATGACGGACACCGTGTGGTTGCGGTCCTCGAGGCTGCGGGCGAGCGTCGAACCGACGCGGCCACAACCCATGATCACGACATGCACGCCAGAACCGTATCCCAGCGCGGTCATGGGCGTACGCGGGTCTAGGCTCGCGGCCGTGAGTGTCGGTGATGTGTCCAAGCGGATCCTGCTGGGGCGCAAGCTCCGCAGCAGCCAGCTGGGGGAGACCCTGCTGCCCAAGCGGATCGCCCTGCCCGTGTTCGCGAGCGACGCGTTGTCGTCGGTCGCCTACGCGCCGGACGAGATCTTCATCATGCTCGCGGTCGCCGGCACCTCCACCTATGTCTGGTCGTGGAAGATCGGTCTGGTCGTCGCCCTGGTGATGCTCACCGTGGTCGCGAGCTACCGCCAGACCGTCCATGCCTATCCCTCCGGCGGTGGCGACTACGAGGTCGCCACGGTCAACCTCGGCCGCAACGCCGGCGTCACCGTGGCCAGCGCCCTGCTCGTCGACTACGTCCTCACCGTGGCCGTGTCGATCTCGTCCGCCGCCCAGTACGCCGCAGGCGCCATCAACGGCCTCATCGGCCACGAGGCCACCGTGGCCGTCATCGCGGTGGTCGTGCTGAGCGCGATGAACCTCCGCGGGGTGCGCGAGTCGGGGGCCTTCTTCGCGGTGCCGACGTACCTCTTCATGGCCGCCATCCTGGGCATGTGCGGCTACGGCCTGCTGCGCCTGCTCACCGGCGACCTCCCCGAGGCCGAGAGCGCGCACCTCATCATCGAGCCGCAGGTCGGGTGGGAGGAGCCACTGACGCAGATCGGTCTGATGTTCCTGCTGGCACGGGCCTTCTCGTCCGGCTGTGCCGCGCTGACCGGTGTCGAGGCGATCAGCAACGGCGTCCCGGCCTTCCGCAAGCCCAAGAGCCGCAACGCCGCGAGCACGCTGCTGCTGCTGGGCCTGATCGCCATCACGATGATGATGAGCGTCATCGTGCTCGCCAAGCAGATGGCCATCCGCTACGTCGACCCCCACGAGCTCGAACGCCTCCGCACGGCGTCCGGCGCGACGCTGCCCGACGGCTACGAGCAGCACCCGGTGATCGCCCAGATCGCGGCCGGCGTGTTCGACCAGTTCCCGCCGGGGTTCTACTTCGTGCTCACCGTGACCGGCATCATCCTCGTGCTGGCGGCCAACACCGCGTTCAACGGCTTCCCGGTGCTGGGTTCGATCCTCGCCCAGGACGGGCTCGCGCCACGGTCGCTGGGCTCGCGCGGTGACCGGTTGGCCTACAGCAACGGCATCGTCTTCCTCGCGGGGATGTCGATCCTGCTGATCTGGGTCTTCGACGCCGAGACCACCAAGCTGATCCAGCTCTACATCGTGGGCGTGTTCGTCTCCTTCAACCTCAGTCAGCTCGGCATGATCCGCCACTGGACGCGCCACCTGAAGGTCGAGCGCGACCCGGCGGAGCGGCGCCGGATGAACCGCTCGCGGGCCATCAACACCTTCGGCCTGGGGATGACGGCGGTGGTCCTGGTCATCGTGCTGCTGACCAAGTTCTTGGCGGGGGCCTGGATCACGATCCTGGCGATGGGCTTCTTCTTCCTGCTGATGAAGGCGATCGGCCGTCACTACGCCCGCGTGGAGCTCGAGCTCGCGGCCGACGAGCAGGACAAGATCATGCCCACGCGCGTGCACGCCATCGTGCTCGCCTCCAAGCTGCACAAGCCCACGCTGCGCGCCCTCGCGTTCGCGCGCGCCACCCGGCCCAACACGCTCGAGGCGATCTACGTCAGCATCGACACCAAGTCCACCAACCGGCTCCTGGAGGAGTGGGACGAGCGGCGCCTCGACATCCCCCTCAAGGTGCTCCACTCGCCCTACCGCGAGGTCGTGCGTCCGATCGTCGAGTACACCCAGGAGATCCGCCGGGCGAGCCCGCGCGGTGTCGTCGCGGTGTACATCCCGGAGTACGTCGTCGGTCGCTGGTGGGAGCAGCTGCTCCACAACCAGACCGCGCTGCGGCTCAAGGGGCGCCTGCTCTTCACCCCGGGCGTCATGGTGATCTCCGTGCCCTACCAGCTGCGGTCCTCGCTGGTGGCCCAGGAGCGCGAGAAGCGCGACGAGGAGCGGGTGCACGCCGGCGACCTGCGCCGCGGCCGCGTCACCTCCCGCTCGCGCCGCGGGAGCGACGACCGGTGAGGCGTACGTCGCGACCGCGCAAGGCTCGTGGTCGTTCGCGGGTCGGCGAGCGGTTCGAGGCCGAGGTGGGTCCGGTCGCCCACGGCGGGCACTGCGTCGCACGGCTGCCTGCACCCGAGTCCCGCGTGGTCTTCGTGCGGCACGCGCTTCCCGGCGAGCGGGTCGTCGTCGAGATCACCGAGGGCACCGACGGCGATCGGTTCTGGCGTGGCGATGCGGTCTCGGTGCTCCTCGCGTCGCCCGATCGCGTGCCGGCGCCCTGTCCCGTCGCCGGGCCGGGGCTCTGCGGAGGGTGCGACTTCCAGCACGTGGCCGTGCCGGCCCAGCGCGACCTCAAGACCGCTGTGGTCCGCGAGCAGCTCGTCCGGCTCGGCAAGCTGGCCGCTGACTCCGACCTCGTCACGGGCCTGACGGTCGAGCCGGTCCCGGTCGAGGGCCGCGGGGACGACGGCCTGCGGTGGCGAACGCGCCAGCGCTACGCAGCGCTCCCGGACGGGCAGCCGGCGATGCGGGCCCACCGTTCGCACCACCTGGTCCCGCTCGACGACTGCCTGATCGCGGCCGATGGCGCCCGGCCCCATCGCGCCGAGGTCGTCGAGGACGGTGCACCTCACCCCTCGCAGGCCCTCGACGAGCACGACGTCACCGCGGCCGGCCGGACCCATCGGTTCGGCGTCGCCTCCGACGGCGTCTGGCAGGTCCACCCCCAGGCGCCCGGGGTGCTGGTCGACACCGTCCTGGAGATGCTCGCGCCCCAGCCGGGCGAGCGCGCGCTGGACCTCTATGCCGGCGTCGGGCTCTTCGCCCGGTTCATCGGTGAGCTCACCGACGCGCGCGTGGTCGCCGTGGAGGCCGACCGCGTGGCCTGCCAGCACGGCCGGGCCAACCTGGCGGCGCTCACGGGCGCGGCCGTCGAGTGCGGCCCCACCGACCGGGTCCTGCGAGGGGGCTTGGACGAGCCCTTCGACCTCGTGGTGCTCGACCCACCGAGGGAAGGTGCCAAGCGGGCCGTGGTGAAGCAGGTGGTCGACCGGCGCCCGCGCGCAGTGGCCTACGTCGCCTGCGACCCCGCCGCACTGGGGCGCGACGTGGCGATCTTCGCTGAGCACGGCTACGAGCTCACCGCGATCCGGGCCTTCGACCTGTTCCCGATGACACATCATGTCGAATGCGTCGCTCTGCTGGAGAAGGGCCGCTGACCTGCGGAAACACAGCTCAGCGAGTCGCTCGTAGGTCATTGAAAGCGCGCTTAGGGCTCGCTTGGGGGGCCTCAACTACCGCGCATGAAAGCTCGAAGCATGGTTTCGTGCAGGTCCCGGCGCTCGACCCCAGCACGCGCAGGTGCGGTCACATCGTGATGGCGACCTTTCCGCTGATGGCACCGTTCTCAAGGCGCCGCACCGCGTGGGCCGCACGCTCGAGCGGGTAGCAGCGGTCCAGGGCGGGAGTCAGCTGGCCGGACTCGACGAGCCGGGCGAGCCGCTCGTAGTCGGAGGAGCGTTCACGGGCCAGCAGCAGGACGAGGCGTTGGCCGATGAAGGGGGAGAGAAGCGCTCCGCTGACCTGTCGACGCATACCCATGATGACTCCGGTGCTCTCACCGCCGACGAAGACAACCGTCCCACGTGGCGTCAGGGCACGACGAAGCCTGCTGACGGGTGGGTTGCCGGCAATGTCGAGGATCAGGTCGTAGCGGCGCGTGCCGTGGGCCCAGTCGTCGCGGCCGTAGTCGATGACGTGGTGGGCGCCGAGGGCGGCGACGTGGTCGAGCTTGGCGCTGCTGCACACGCCGGTCACGTCGGCGCCCAAGCTGGCGGCCAGCTGCACCGCGTAGCTGCCGACGCCGCCCGAGGCGCCCGTGATCAGCACGGACTGGCCGGGCTGGACTTTGCCTGCGTCGGTGAGTGCCTGAAGGGCGGTGCCCGCCGAGATTGGGATGACGGATGCCTCCGCGAAAGAAAGCTTCGCCGGCTTGTGCGCCAACCGGTTCTCGCCGGTGACGGCGTAGTCCGCGAAGGACCCGGGCGCGACTCCGTAGACCTGGTCGCCGGGGGAGAAGCGTGTCACCTTCGCGCCGATCTCCACGACGGTCCCGGCGACGTCGCGGCCGGGCACTGGGTTCTTCGGGCGGCGGATGCCGGAGGCGAGGCGTACGGCGTAGGGCTTGCCGGTCATCAGGTGCTCGGTGCCGCGGTCGAGCCCGGCGGCGTGCACGCGGATCAGCACCTGGCCGTCCCGGACGACGGGGCGAGGCACCTGCGCGAGTCGCAGCACATCGGAGTTGCCGTAGCGGGTCTGGGTGATGGCCCGCATCGTGTCGGTCGAGCTGGCGGTTGCTTCGTTGTTCATGGAAAGTGTCCTTCGTGTTGGGTGTGCTGACGGGGGTGGGGGATCAGATCGGGGGCATGGGGTCGTACTGGATGTAGCGACGGACCTCGCGGGCGCGCTCGACGTCGGTGAGCCGTGCCACGAGGTGCAGGGCCATGTCGATGCCGGCGCTGACACCAGCACTGGTGATGAGGTCGCCGTCGTCGACGAAGCGAGCTGCGACGTCGGTGATGATCGTGGGGTCGAGCTCGGACAGCAGGTTCAGGGACGCCCAGTGGGTGGTGGCCCGACGGCCCGTCAGCAGTCCGGCGGCCGCATACACGAGGCTCCCGGTGCAGACAGAGGTCATCAGGGGCACCGAGTCCCGGAGGTCGCGGACCCATCCGAGGTGCTCGGGGTCCCAGAGCATCGGCCTGGTGCCGGGCCCGCCCGGGTGGATGAGTACGTCGAGCGGCGGAGCGTCGTCGAACGAATGGTGCGCCCCCAGCACGAGGGACTTCGCACCGACGACGGGCGCCCCGTCGGCCGACAGGCAGAAGGCGTCCCAGCCGTCCTCGGGAAAGGTCTGGGTCCAGTGGGAGAGGACCTCCCACGGACCCACCGCGTCCAGCTCCTCCACCCCGTCGAAGACGAGGACGCCGATCTGCCGACGCGGCGCGACCCGCGGGGGTCGGTCGTGGGCGGGGTCAGTGGGGGAATGGGGGTGCATGGGGGCCTCCTCGTGGGCGATCGTTAGGTGGGGCGCGATGAGCCCGACGTAACCGATCCTGCGGGCTGGACCGGTGACGTCGCCCCGGTCAGAATGCCGGGTTGCACGGAGTACTCGGGCTCGTGAGCGTGTACGCACGGCACGTGCTGGTCGGCCGTGGCCCCGAGCGGGCGCTCCTGGCTGCGCTCGTCGACGGTGCCCGCCACGGGACGGCTGGCAGCGTCGTCGTGCGAGGCGAGCCGGGCGTCGGCAAGTCTGCGTTGCTCGAAGCGGTGGTCGCCGACAACGAGGGGACTACGGTGCTGCGCACCCAGGGGCTCGAGGTCGAGGCGCCGCTCGCCTTCGCCGCCCTGCATCGCCTGCTTCGGCCGTTGACGCGGCTGCGCGAGCACCTCCCGCTGCCCCAGGCGCGGGCCCTGCGGGTGGCGTTCGGTGAGGAGGACGGTCCCTCGGTCGAGCCGTTCCTCGTGGGGGTGGCCACGCTGTCGCTGCTCGCGGCGGCCGCGGAGGAGAGCCTGGTGCTGGGCGCCGTCGACGCCGCACACTGGATGGACCCGGCCAGCGCGGGAGCGCTGCTGTTCTGTGCCCGGCGGCTCGGGGCGGACCGGGTGGCCATGGTGTTCGCTGCGCGCGACGATGCGGCGGCGGTCTTCGAGGGGCCCGGACTGGCCGAGCTGGCCCTCACTGGTCTGGACGCCGAGGAATCCCGCGCCCTCCTGGCCGCCAGGCTGGGCGCTGTCCCGGCAGACGCGGTTGCCCGTCGGCTCATCGCGGAGACAGGCGGCAACCCGCTGGCCCTCCTCGAGCTGCCCGGCGAGCTCACGGCAGCTCAGCTCGAGGGCTCGGCCGCGCTGCCGACGACGCTCCACCTCACCGCCCGGGTCGAGCGGGCCTTGCTGGACCGCAGCCGCCGACTGCCGGCCCCGGTGCAGCGGCTGCTGCTGCTCGCGGTCGCCGACGACACCGGCCAGCCCGACGTGCTGCGCCGTGCGGGTGCGCATTGGGGACTGGACGACGACGTGGTGGAGCGTGCGATCGATTCCGGGCTGCTGGTGGACGCGGGCGGCTCGGTGTCCCTGCAACACCCCCTGGTGCGCTCGGCGATCTACCAGGCCGCCACCGCGGCGGACCGCCGAGGAGCTCACCGGGCGCTCGCCGGGGCGTTGGCCGGGTCTGGGCTCGAGGACCGCGCGGTCTGGCACCGCGCCTGCGCCGCCGAGGGACCGGACGCCGACCTGGTCGACGCCCTCGAGCGGGTGGGGGAGCGCTCGCAACGACGCGGTGGCCACGTCGCGGCGCTGGCGGCCTACGAGCGGGCGGCGGAGCTGTCCACCGACGCCGCTCGACGCGCCCACCTGGGCTTCGCCGCGGCACGCAGTGCTTGGGCATGCGGGCAGGCGGCCCGCGCGCAGGCCCTGCTCGGCACTGCCAGGGAGGGCGCGGAGGACGCACTCCTGCTGTGCGACGTGGCACGGTTGCGTGGGCACGTCGAGGTCAACATCGGCTCGGCCCCGGAGGCGCACCGCATGTTCGTGGACGCCGCGCACGCGGTCCTTCCGTCCGACCCGGTCCGAGCTCTGGACGTCGGCGTCGCCGCGGCCGTCATGCGCACCTTCGGTGCCGACAGCGGCACGCCGATGCATACCGATGAGCTCCTCACGGCAACCGCCGCGGACCGCTCTCCGCGGACACGGTGCCTGCGGCAGATGCTCGTGGCCATGACCCTGGTCGCCGACGCGGACTGGGGAGCCGCAGCGGATGCGCTCGACGTCGCCCTCGAGATCGGTGCCGCTGTCGACGATCGCGACGTGCTGTGGAACCTCGGCAACGCCGCCCTCCAGCTCGGCGACGACGAACGGCAGCAGCAGTTCTACTCCGTCGCCCTCTCCCGCGCGCGGGAGGTGGGCGCCGCCACCGCGGTGACCTACTGCCTCCAGCGGCTCTGCTTCGGGCACTGGACGAGTGGCGACCACGTCTCCCTGCGCGTCAGTGCCGAGGAAGCCGTGGCCCTGGGCACGAGCATCGGCCAACCCGCGGTGACCGCGCTCCCGATCGCCTGGCTCGTTCTCCTGGCGGCCCATCAGGACCGGGACGACTACGACGACCTGCTGCCACGGCTCGAGGAGCTGGTCACGGCGCATCCGCTTGGCATCATGGCGGATCCGGTGCACGACCTGACGCGGTGGGCCATGGGCATACGTGCGGCGAGCACGGGAGACGCCTCCGGCGCCTTCCACCAGCTCCGCCGCATGAGGATGCCAGTGCTCGAGCGGCTGTCGGCCACCGAGCGGATCGAGGCCGCCGTCCGCGCCGGTGAAGTCGCGACGGCACGGGCCTGGACCGAGTACCTCGCGTCCTTCGCCGAGGCCACCCGTCGCCCGTGGGCGCTCTCCGCCGTCGCGTTCGGCAAGGCGCTCACGGCCGACGCCGATGCCGAGGTGCTGTTCGAGCGAGCGTTGTCGGACGCAGCCACCGGAGGTCGACCTCTGGACGCGGCGCGCGTCGAGCTGGCGTACGGCGAGTGGCTGCGACGTAGCCAGCGGCGCGTGGACGCCCGCATCCACCTGCGTCGCGCCCTCGAGACCTTCCACGACGTCCGGGCCCAATGGCTGACCTCGCGGGCGGATTCGGAGCTGCGGGCCTCGGGAGAGACGGCGCGCAAGCGCGACCCCTCGACTCTGCTGCAGCTCACGCCGACTGAGCTCAAGATCGCCCAGCTCGTCAGCTCGGGCATGTCCAACAAGGACGTGGCCGCCCAGTGCTGGATCTCGCCGCGCACGGTGGCCTTCCACCTGCGCAACGTCTTCGCCAAGGCAGGTGTCACCTCGCGCGGCGAGCTGGCCACGCTCGACCTGGGCTGAGTCGCTCGCTGTGCTGTCCGACACATCCCGGCCATCTGACCGGGGCGACCGTGCGCCCAAGGGACCACTCTCGACTGCAGTGCCATCACCCACCACTGCGAGAGCGAGAAGTCCATGAGCATCGACGTCCATCGCCGCGTCCGATCAAACCTCACGAGCCCCGGAGTCCGACCTCCCACTGGGACCGTCCTCGGATCGATGGCCGCGGGTGCTGCGGCCGCGGCCCTCCTCACGATGGTCGTCCTCCCGGGCTCCACCGAAGGCGTGACGGTGGGTGCGACGCTGCTGGGGTTCGGCCTCGGCTGGGCGATGCTGCACGTTCTCGCTAGGCGAACGGATCGCCCCCAGCCCTGGGCCCTCGTACCCGCAGTCGCGATGATGTCGACCGGTGCGGCGCTGGTGTCTCTTGCGCCCTCGGACCACACGATGACCGCGCTCACGTGGGTCTGGCCGCCGCTGGCCCTGGCGCTGTCCGTGTGGACGTACGTCCGGATGCGGCGGAACCTGACAGGTCCCGGTCGGTGGCTGGTGACGGTCACTCTTTTCCTCCTCGCCGTCGCCTCCGTGGGCGCCGGCGTCAGCAACGTCGCCACCGTCTCCTCCGCCACCACCTTCCCGGCGCGGGGCACGATCCGCTCCGTGGGTGACCACGACCTCCACCTCGACTGCCGCGGCGAGGGCCAGCCGACCGTCGTGCTGGTCAGCGGCCTCGGCGAGTTCTCCGGGTCCTGGGCGCGGATCCTCGACGGGGTCGCCCCCACCACGCGAGTCTGCGCCTACGACCGAGCGGGTCAGGGCTGGAGCGACGACGTCGAGCATCCGCAGGACGGCATCGCGGCAGCCGAGGATCTCCACGCACTGCTCGCGGCAACCGGGGAGACGGGCCCGTTCGTGGTGGTGGGCCACTCGATCGGTGGCCCCTACGCCATGACGTACGCCAACCAGTACGCCGACGAGGTGGCTGGCATGGTGCTGCTGGACAGCACCAGCCCCGAGCAGTTCACCGCCATCCCCAGCTACCCCACGCAGTACGCGATGATGCGGCGCGCCTACGGGGTCCTGCCGTCGCTGGCCCGGCTGGGGCTCGGCCCGTTGCTTGCCGGATCCCACCTGCCTGCCGACGACGCGGCACCGGTGGACGCTTGGTTGGCGACGCCCCATGCCGGGCGCAACGCACGCGACGAGCTCTCGATGCTCCCCGTGCTGTTCGAGCAGGCTCGGGCGCTCACCACTCTCGGAGACCGGCCGCTCGTGGTGCTGACCAGCGCGGAGAACGCGCGCGACACCGATGGGTGGACCGACGCACAGGAGCACATGGCAGAGCTGTCCAGCAACGCCGTCACCCGCGAGGCCGCGGCCAGCCACGCCGGCATCGTCGAGGACCCGGGCGGAGCCGCAGCATCTGTGCAGGCCATCGCCTCCGTCGTCCGGGAGGTCCGCAGCGCGACGCCCCTCACGACGGGCTGATCCCGCGTCAACCGAACAGAACCCGGCCATTCGACCGGTTCGACCGACGCGGTGCGGCATCACCGTGGAGACATCAGTCAACGACGGCGACAACCAAGACCCAGGCGGTGAGGACGATGGACAGGATCTCGACGATCTCGGACACGACAAAGGTGCGGCCCCCAGCAGGCGACATCACCGACGTCTGCTGGTGCGGGCAGGACATGGATCTCGTGCGGGGCCGTCACTGCCCCCGATGCGGCACCACCTGCGCCGTGCGGTTCGACGCCCCCCTGCCCCGCCTGGCCGCGTGAGACCGACCATGACCAACGCGGCAAGGGTCCACTCACCCCAGCCCGCAACGACGGTGACACGGCGCGACCGGGTCGCTCTCGGGCTGCTGGTGTCCGCACAGTTCCTGGTGATGCTCGACACCTCGATCGTCAATGTCGCCCTGCCGTCCATCCAGCGAGAGATGGACTTCGGTGCGGCAGCCGTGACCTGGGTCGTGAATGCCTACGTCCTCGCCTTTGCGGGGCTGCTCCTACTGTCGGGTCGGGCCGCAGACCTGTTCGGTCGCCGCCGCGTCTTCGTCGTCGGGGCGTCCCTCTTCACAGTCGGCACCCTCATCGCAGCAGCGGCGGTCAACAAGGAGCTGCTGATCATGGGCCGCGCCGTGCAGGGGGTCGGTGCCGCCGGTCTCAGCCCGGCGGCCATGTCCCTGCTCCTGGCCACGTTCCCAGCCGCACAGCGCGCCAGGGCGATGGGGGCGTGGGGTGCTGCGTCGACGCTGGGCGGAGCCACCGGCGTCGTGAGTGGGGGAGTGCTCGTCGGCACCATGGGTTGGCGGGCCGTGTTCCTGGTGACCGTTCCGGTGTCCCTGGCCGCCATCGCCCTGGCCCGGCGAGTGCTGGTGGAGGACACGCCGGGTGTCCGACGTACCGTCGACTGGGCGGGCGCCGCCGCTGTGACCGGGGCGGTGATCACACTCGTGCACGGCGCTGTCGATGCCGTCGACCACCCCTGGACCTCCCCGCGGGTCGTCGGCCTGCTCGCCGTCTCGTCGGTCCTGATGGCGGCGTTCATCGCCATCGAGCGCCGGGCCACGGACCCGCTGGTCCCCCTCGAGCTCTTCAGGTCGCGCATGCTGCGCACCGGCACGGCCGTCGCGCTGCTCGGCGGGGCGTCCCGCGCCTCGACCTTCGTCCTGGTCGCGCTCTACTTCCAACAGGTCCTCGCGATGTCGCCGGCGCAGGCGGGCTCCGCCATGGTCCCCACGTCCCTGACGGGGTTCGCCGTCTCGTTGGCCCTGCTGCCGCGAGTGTTGGGCGCGATCGGACCGGTGCGCAGCATGGTCCTGGGCCTCGTCGTCCTCGCCACAGGGCACCTCTGGCTGGCGAACGCGCCAACCGGATCCGCGTACGTCGTCGCCGTCCTTCCGGGCCTGCTCCTGGTCGCGACGGGCGTCGCCCTCAGCTTCACCCCCACCACCATGGTCCTCGCCTCTGCGGTGCCCGCCACCCACACCGGTCTGGCGTCCGGGCTCGCCGGAGCCTCGATGCAGGTGGGTGGCGCACTCGGGACCGCCGTGTTCGTCGTCATCGGCCTCGCCGCGGGGCGGTCGCCCGACGGTGCCCTCGATCCCTCCGGGTTCTCGGCGGCGTTCACGGCAGCCGCGTTCGTTGCGCTGCTCACCGCTGCGCTGGGAGCGACGCTCGCGCGGCCTCGCTCCTGAACCGGCAACCCCGGCCATGTGACCGGGGCGACCAGGTCGCATCTCTTGCAGTCTCGACCTCACAGAACCAGCACGACCACATCCGCACCGCTCACCACTCACTACCGGAGGCACTCATGCATGGACACCGCGGCTCCGCCGTCGAGGCGGACGCCCACACCGACACACGACCCTGGGGACCGATGATCGTCGCGCTTGTCGCACAGGTCCTCGTCGTCATCGACATCTCCGTCGTCAACACCGCGATGCCGACCATCGGCCACGAGCTCGGGCTGGGCAGCAGCGACCTGCAGTGGGTAGTCACCGCCTACCTCCTGCTGTCCGGCGGCTGCCTGCTCCTCGGGGGGCGGATCGCGGATCTGATCTCGCGTCGTACGGTGTTCCTCACCGGCCTGACGTTGTTCACCGCCGCATCCCTGTTCACCGGTTTCGCCGGCGCCGCAGCAGAGCTCATCGGCGGCCGCGCGGCGCAGGGAGCCGCTGCAGCCCTGATGACGCCGGCGGCACTCTCCATCATCAGCACCACCTACACGGGCACGCAGAAGGCCCGCGGCCTCGCGCTCTGGGGAGCCATCGGCGGCCTGGGCATCGCGGTCGGCGTCGCCCTGGGCGGCGTCCTCACCACGTGGGCCAGCTGGGAGGCGATCTTCTGGATCAACGTGCCGATCGGCGTCGTCGCCATCGCCGCCACTCTCCACGTCGTCGCGAAGGACCCGAAGGGATCCGCGAGCCTGACCCAGTTCGACGTCCCCGGAGCCCTCGTCGGCGTCGGTTCGCTGGCCACCTTGATGTTCACGCTGGCGCGGGTCGAGTCCCAGGGCTGGACCTCCGCCCCGACCGTCGTCGGGCTCGGCCTAGCGGGCGGCCTCATCGCGGCCTTCGTGCTCCTCGAACGCCACGCCGAGCAGCCCCTGGTGCACCCGCACACCTGGAAGATCACGAGCCTGGTGTCGAGCACCACGGTGATGCTCGGCATCACCGGGCTCCTCATGTCGGTCGTGTTCCTGACGTCCATCTTCGGCCAGACCGCGCTTGGCTACTCCGCACTGGAGTCAGGAGTGGCATTCCTCCCCCTCGCCGCCGCCCTCGTCATCGGAACCCACCTCGCCGCCCACGGCAGCGCCCACCTCCCGGTCCGGACCATCGCCGCGGTCGGGCTCGCCGTCGTCGCCGGCGGGAGCGTCCTCCTCTCGCGTGCCAACGAGACGTCCTCCTACGTCGGCGGGTTGCTCCCGGGGCTGTGCCTCGTCGGACTGGGTGCGGGTCTGGTCTTCGCCGCCGTTGCCGGAACCGCAATGAACGGCATCCCTGCCGAGCACACCGGCATGGCATCGGGGTTCCTGATGACGGGCCACGAGGTAGGCGCTGCACTCGGGGTGGCGGTCCTCGCCGCCGTCGCAGGCACGGGGGGCAACCTCACCGCTGCCTCGGGCGTGGTCGACGCCTTCGGGCGCGGCTCGCTGGCGATCACCGCCATCGCCGTCGTCTTCGCGGCGCTTGCTGCCGTGTGGATGCCCGCCGGGAAGGCCGACGCCACCCACATGCACCTGCACTGAGTGCTCACGTAGCCAAGCGACACGAGAGACGTGCCCCGACAACCGCGGGTGTGTGGGGGCGGCCCGGGGGCACGCCGCCCCCCCCCCACTCGCCCCTGCTGTCTGGCCTCCGGTCCCAACCCGACCCGCCCCCCGCCCCCACCCCCCCGGGGGGTTGGGGGCACGTCTCCTGGCCTGCGCCGAGCGTGGCTCA
>JBBSOR010000009.1:0-61771 GCA_038259535.1 Propionibacteriales bacterium
GAACGCGCTGGCGTACGCCCCGGAGACCCGGCCCCGCATCGCCGGCGGCGCGAGGCGCACCAGCAGGGCCATCGCGGACACGGTGAACATCGTCGATCCGATGCCCCCGAGGCCGCGCAGCACCAGCAGCTGGACGTAGGTCTGCGCGAAGGCGGTCGCCAGGGACGAGGCCGCGACGACGAGCAGGCCGGTCAGGTAGACCGGGCGCTCGCCGAGTCGCTGGATGAGCGCGCCGCCGACGGGGGCGAAGACGAGTCGGAAGAACGCGAAGGCCGACACGACCACCGATGCGGCGGCGACGCCGACGTCGAAGCTGCGGGCGTAGGCGGGCAGGACGGGGGAGACCAGGCCGAAGCCCACGGCGATGAGGAACGCGGCGACGAGCAGGACCCGGATCTCCGCCGGGAGTGCGGCGTCGCCGGTGCGCGACGAGCGGCTCACTCCCCGGTCTCGACCTCTTCGACGGCGAGCTGCTCCCGCTCCTGCTGGCGGCGACCGAGCCAGCCGCCGCCCCACAGCGCCACGAGCACGAGGACGGGCTGGAAGAACAGCCGGATCAGGCGCGCCCGGTCGGTGTCGAGCCCGAAGGCGTCGGTGCCCTCGACGTACTGCCCGATGTTGCCCGGGAAGATCGCGACGAAGAACGCCGCGAGCAGTGCGCCGATCGTGCGGCGGTGCCGGGGCAGCGCGACGAAGGCACCGCCCAGGGCGATCTCGACGATGCCGGAGCCGAGGACGGTGAGGTCCTCGTCGAGCGGGAACCAGTCCGGCACCTGCGCCTGGAACTCCTGGCGCTGGGTGGTCAGGTGCAGCACGCCTGCGCCCACCATCGCGGAGCCCAGCAGGACACGGCCGATCGTCTGAGCCTTCATGGGCCTCAGCCTACGGAGGAGGCAGCAGCACGCCGGGGTTCATCAGCCCGTCGGGGTCGAGCGCCTGCTTGACCGCCCGCATCAGGTCGACCTCCACCTCCGACTTGTACGACGCCCCTGCCGCCGCCTTCGTGCGGCCGAGGCCGTGCTCGGCGCTGATCGAGCCGTTGCCCGCGACGACGGTGTCGTAGATGGCCGTGGAGAGGTCGCCGGCCGAGGCGCGGAGGTCGTCATCGGCCCCGACGGGCGCGCTGATGTTGTAGTGGAGGTTGCCGTCCCCGACGTGGCCGTAGGTCACCGGCCGGATGCCGGGGAGGATCGCCTCGAGGTGCGGGCCCATCGCCTCGGCCCAGTCCGCCAGTCGGTTGATGGGAAGGGTGACGTCGTGCTTGAGCGTGGCGCCCTCGACCTTCTGCGCCTCCGAGATGCCCTCGCGCAGCGCCCAGAGCGCGGACCGCTGGGCCCGGCTGCCGGCGATGGCCGCGTCCGAGGCCAGGTCGGCCTCGACGGCCTCGGCGAGGATGGCCTCGAGCGCTTCGTCCAGCCCGCCTTCGGGCTCGGCCCCGGCGAGCTCGACCAGGACGTACCAGCTGCTCGGTTCGGCCAGCGGGTCGCTCGCCCCGGGCAGGTGCGCCAGCACGAGGTCGAGGGCCTGGCGGTTCGCGATCTCGAAGGTCGAGAGGTGGGCGCCGGCGTGCTGCTGCGCGACGCCGAGGAGCGCGACGGCCGCGTCGACGGAAGGCACGGCGACCCAGGCGGTCGCGTGCCGTGGAGTGGCCGGGAAGAGGCGCAGCACCGCGCCGGTGATCACCCCGAGCGTCCCCTCGGAGCCCACGAAGAGCTGGGTGAGGTCGTAGCCGGTGTTGTCCTTGCGCAGGGCGCGCAGTCCGTCCCAGACGCGACCGTCGGGGAGAACGACCTCGAGGCCGAGGACGAGCTCGCGAGTCATCCCGTAGCGCAGCACCGCCGTGCCGCCGGCGTTGGTGGCCAGGTTGCCGCCGATCGTGCAGCTGCCCTCGGAGCCCAGCGACATCGGGAAGAGCCGCCCCGCCCGCTCGGCCGCGGCCTGGACGTCGGCCAGCACCACGCCGGCGTCGACCGTGATCGTCCCGGCGACGGGGTCGACCTCACGGACCGTGCGCATCCGGCCGAGCGACAGCACGACCTGGTCGCCGGTCGAGTCGGGAACGCCGCCTCCCACGAGGCCGGTGTTGCCACCCTGCGGCACGATCGGGGTGCCCGCGTCGCGGCAGGCCTGCACGACCTGCGCCACCTCGGACGTGGAGCCGGGCCGGACCACGGCCAGGGCTCGCCCCTCATGGACGCCGGTCCAGTCCACGACGTGGGCCGCGACGTCCCCCGGCGCGGTCAGCACGTGGACCTCGCCGACGAGGGAGCGCAGACGGGCGAGCAGGTGGTTGATGGTGGGTCTCCTCGGATGAGTGGTCCGCCGCGCACGACGGGGACGAGCTGTGCCAGCACATCTTCTCCGACGGAGTGCCGGAGAGTGTCCGGCCCGTCACCAGCACGCACGGAGAAGCTTGCACGGCGTCAAGGTTTCCTTGCCGCAATCTCCTGTGCGACGTGGGGGCATGTGATGGAATCGACGTCAGGGAGAGGTGAGACACGTCATGCAGGATGCGCACAGTTTCGCGAGCGGCTCGTGGACCGGCGACCAGACGCGCCAGCACCTCCAGGTGCTGGTCGAGGGCGTCGCGACCCTGGCCGGTTTCGAGCAGTCGGCGGTGTCGCTCAAGCGGGACGATGTCTATGAGCTGGTCGCGGCCTCCGGCCTCGCCGACGGGTTCGTGGGCAGGCGACTGCCGATGGAGGCGGTCGAGGGTGAGCTCGCCACCGCTGATCGGTGGGGCGCCTGGCGTTTCGTCCCGGCCGACCGAGCCAGTCAGGAGGTGCTGAAGTACAGCTTCATCCCCGACGCCCCTGTTGTGGACGAGGCCGATGCCTGGCACCCGTTGAACCTTCTCGTCGCCCCGCTCCTCGACGACGAGGGCAGGATCCGTGGCCTGCTGTCGGTCGACAGCCCGAGCAACGGTCGCCTGCCCGGCCCGATGCAGCTGGAGGTGCTCACCAAGTATGCGGGCGTCGCCCGCACCCTGGTGCTCCTCGCCCTGGAGCGTGAGGAGCTCAACGAGCGGGTGCGGATGGCCAGCGAGGCCCGCGAGATCGTTCGCCAGGCGCTGGGTGAGCCGACGTTGAAGCTCGTCCTGGAGGCCTGTCGGTCGACGGTCGTGGAGTGCTTCGACGCGGTCGGCATGTGGCTCACCGCGTTCGGCGACGGCGGCGAGGCCTCGACGGCGTGGTACGCCGAGGGTGCCGAGGCGGCGCCGGTGTTCTCCGAGATCGACGACGTGGTGCTCAAGCTGGCGCGCCTCTACTGGGCCACGCAGTACGTCGCACCCTTCTCGAGGGCCAACGCGACCCACTCGGGCCTCCCCCCGGAGGACGCCGAGCGGCTCCTGGGCTTCCTGGACCGGATCGGCATCGGCTCCGTGCTCTTCGTGCCCCTCGGGGCCGGCACCGAGTGTCTCGGCTTCCTCGTGCTCACCCGCGTCTCGCACGCACGGCAGTGGTGGACCGACATCGAGTGCGACGCAGCCCTCGACATCGGCCGTGACCTCGGGCGCGCGGTGGCCAACGCCCGCCAGATCGAGCGCGAGCGAGCCGTCGCCGACCGGCTGCGGCTCCTCGACGGCTACCGCCTGGAGATGGTCAACACCCTGGGCCACGAGCTGCGCTCGCCGCTGTTCTCGATGAGCGCCAACCTCGAGATGCTCGACGTCGACTCGCTCCCCGAGGAGGACCGCCGTGCGGTGGCCGCCGCCACCCGCGGTGCCGCGCGCATGCAGGCCGTCATCGAGGACCTGCTGGCCATGGCCCAGGTGGCTGACCCCCTTCGAGGCTTCGAGCCGGAGCAGGTCGACCTGCGACAGATCGTCCTCGACGTCGCCGACGAGTGCCACGCCCAGGCCGCGGCACGATCGCAGACCTGCGTCGTCGACGTGCCCGACGTGCCCGTCGAGTTGCCCGGCCGTCCGGAGGAGCTGCGCTGGATGCTGGCCAACCTGGCGACCAACGCGATGAAGTACTCCAACGACGGCGGGCAGATCAACGTGCGCCTGGCTCGTGAGGGGGAGTCCATCCGCGTCGTCGTCGCCGACGAGGGCATCGGCATCTCACAGGCCGACCAGGAGAACCTGTTCCGTGAGTTCTTCCGCTCCACCAACCCCGAGGCCCTGTCCCGCCCCGGCACCGGGCTGGGGTTGTCGATCGTGGACCGCATCGTGCAACGTCACTCGGGCCGCATCGAGTTCGCGTCCGAGCTCGGCCGGGGCACCACCGTGACCGTGACGCTGCCTGCCCTCGATCGCGAGAAGGTCTCCACGAACTGAGGCCCGTGACAGCCGTTGACCGGCGCAGTCGGGGGTACCGGGGAGGGGACACGTACGACCGACGCCGGGAGGCACCAGCATGTCCAACGACGCCATCGTCATCCTCAAGGACGACCACAAGCAGATCCGCAAGGTCTTCCGGGAGTTCGCGGCCGCCGGCGAGAACGCCATCGTCCGCAAGGGCCAGCTCGTGGACCGGATGATCGAGCTGCTGACGCAGCACACCTACATCGAGAACGAGGTCATGTACCCGCGAGTGCGTGAGCTGCTCCCCGACCTCGAGGACGAGGTGCTCGAGTCCTACGAGGAGCACCACGTCGCCGACGTGCTGGTGACGGAGCTCGCCGCCATGAAGCCGAGCCACGAGCGCTTCGACGCCAAGACGACCGTCCTGATCGAGAACGTCACGCACCACATGGACGAGGAGGAGCAGGACTGGTTCCCCCAGGTGCGTGCGGGCCTCGGCCGCACGACGCTCCAGGAGATCGGCGCGAAGATGCTCGAGGCCAAGAAGCGGGCGCCGAAGCGACCCTCGCAGCCGAGCGCGTTGAAGAAGACGATCGACGCCGTCATCGCCTGAGGCCCGGATAGCCCTCTCGATAGCTCGGCCGCGTCGGCGTCCAGCCCGTCGCGCGGAGCCGGGCGTTGGCGAGCCGCTTGCCGTGCCCGCGTGCCGGGTCGGCCGGCGGGGGCGGGGCCACGTGCAGCAGGTCGGCGAGGTGGGCCGCCACGTCCCCCATCTGGGCCGGCTCGTCGTCGGTGCCGAGGTAGAGCGCCGCGGGCGCCCCGGGCATCGTCAGCAGGTGGACGACAGCCGCGGCGGCGTCCTCGCGGTGGATGCGGTTGGTCCAGCGGTGCGGGTCCTCGACCCGGCCCTCGCGGACCATGTCGAGCAGCCGCGTGCTGGCGCCGCCGTAGAGGCCGGAGAGGCGGAGCACCGTGCCGTGGGGAAGTCGCGCGTGGAAGGCGCGCTCCGCCTCGAGCAACATCCGGCCCGGACCGTCGGCGGGTGCGGCCGGAGACGTCTCGTCCTCCAGCACCGGCCGCTCGTGGCTCGGGTGCACGGCGGTGGAGGAGACGAGCAACGCTCTCTCGGGTGCCGCGGCGAGTGCATCGAGGGCGCGCGCCATCCCGTCGACGTACGTCGCGCGGTAGGCCTCCTCGGTGCGTGGTCGGGCGGTGAGCGCCACCACCACGAACCGTGGATGTATGTCGGAGAGGTCCGGCACGTCGCGGGTCAGGTCCACCGACCGCCCGACGAGCGGGGGCGGGACGCGGTCGGCGCGGCGCCGGAGCGCGAGGACGTCGTGGCCACGCTCGACCAGCCGGATTCCGACGGCGGCACCGAGGTCGCCGCAGCCAACGAGGAGGACGTCAGCGCTCACGCGCACCTCGACGCGAGGAAGTCGTCGACCTCGGCCGCGGAGGGGGCCGACTCCGGCCCTCGTCGGGTCACCTTGATCGCGGCCGCGGCGTTGGCCCGTCGGCAGCCTTCGACCCACGGCGTGCCCGCCGCGACCTCCGCCAGCAGCGCGCCGGTGTGGGTGTCGCCGGCGCCGTTGGTGTCGAGGGGCTGCTGCGGGAAGCCGGGCACCTCGGTGGTCGCGCCGTCCACGCGGACCGCGCACCCCTGCGGGCCGTCGCGGACGATCACCACTGCGTCGCCCCGGAGCAGGGGAGCGATGGCC
This sequence comes from Propionibacteriales bacterium, assembly GCA_038259535.1. GTDB lineage: Bacteria > Actinomycetota > Actinomycetes > Propionibacteriales > Nocardioidaceae > Nocardioides. The sequence continues at coordinate 5,971 of JBBSOR010000009.1, forward strand.
GTGGTCAGTGCTGCCAGGTCGTGCGGCGCGGTCGCGCCGACCTCGCGGAGCAGGTCCTCGGCCTCCTCTGCGTTGCTCGACCAGACGTCGGTGACCTCGAGCATCGCGGCGCGGACGTCCCCCGGCAGGCCCGCGAACGCCGCACCGGGATCCAGCACGACGACGACCTCAGGGTCGAGCGTGGGCAGCCACGCGAGCAGCGGATCACGCGTGCTCGCCAGGGCCAGCGAGAAGCCGGTGACGCAGACCAGGTCCCCGGCCCGCGGGTCGGACGTGGCGAGCGCCTCGACGCTGATCTGGCGCTCGGCACCGAGGGTGGTGACGAAGGTGCGCTCGGCGCTGGGCTCGACCATCACGACGCAGATGCCGGTGTCGAGATCGGGCACCGCGGGAGCGGAGACGCCGATGCCCTCGCCCGCGAGCGCGGCCCGCACCAGGTCCCCGTGCGGCCCGGTGCCGTGGGCGCCGGCATGGACGCACTCAGCGCCGAAGCGGGCCGCGGCCACCAGCACGGTGACCGCGCCACCGGCGTAGTCGGTGGCGGAGGAAGCCATCACGTTCTGGCCGCGCACGGGCAGGTCGGGCACCTCGACGACGACGTCGACCAACGCCTGGCCGGTGTGGATGACCCGGCTCATGGCGTCGCGCCCGCCAGCACCTCGTCGGCGGTGGCCAGGGTGATCTGCGGCGGGTAGAGCGCCATCACCTCCATCGCCGAGCGGTGGTTGTCGTGGGTGGAGCCGGCGCAGGCGTCGGTGACGACGGTGATGGTCGCCCCGGCGTCGGCGGCCGCAAGGGCGGTGGAGACCACGCAGCAGTCGGTGGACACGCCGGTCAGGACGAGGTGCGGCGTCGGGCCGGTGATCGCCCGGAGGTCGGGTCCCCACTTGCCGAACGTCGGCACCGACACGACCTCGGTGCCCAGACCGGCCATCTCGGGGACGACCTCGAGCAGCGGGTCGTCCTCGGGCACGTCGGCGAAGGGCCACGCCTCCAGGTAGGTCGCCCAGCTGCCCTGCGGCTCACGGGCCGGCACCCAGCGTGTCACGACGGTGCGCACGCCGGCGGCGTCCGCGAGGCGGCGTACGGGATCAACGATCGCGGGGAACATCGGCGATCCCCACTGGCTCGTCGGGTCGGCGAAGATCCGCTGCGGGTCGATCACGACCAGCCAGGCGTCGGGATGCATGCGAGCAGCCTGTCAGAGGCGGGGGCGGACGTCAGCGGCCACCGGTCCCCCGACCGGCAGCCGCTGACGTCCTCGAGGCGGGCGGGTCCTACTTGACCTCCGCCCGCAGGACCGCGCGCAGGCCGAAGGCCAACGGGATCCACAGCCACACCAGCGTCGCCACGGCGAGCTGCTGCCAGAACTCCGCGGTCATCGTCTCGCTGAAGAGCCGACCCACTGCGAAGTTGACGTCGACCCACGGCTGCAGGTCGCGGAACCATCCCTGGAAGGCGGCCAGCGTGCCGAGCGCCACCGGCAGGACGAGGGAGTAGACGAAGTAGCCCACGATCGCGCCGGCAGAGCTGCGGAACAGCACGCCCAGCATGGTGCCCATCAGCATGCCCAGCACGTTGGCGAGCACGATGGTGGCGAACTGTGCCGTCGAGAGGTCCCAGACGGCGTCCAACCCGGTGATCGCCGAGCCGAGGAGGTTGCCGAGGGCGCCGACGGCGAGCGCGAGGAACATCGCCGCCACGCCGACGAGGAGCGTGGCCGTGACCTTGGCGGTCATCGCCCGGCCGCGCCACGGCACCAGGGTGAAGGTGGTCAGTCCGGTCCGCTGGCTGTACTCGCTCGTCACGGAGAGGATCGCGATGATCGGCAGCACGACCGAGAGCGGCATGCCGATGGCGGTGGAGAAGGTGTTCTGGGTGATCGCCTCGTCCGGCGCCCAGATGATGACGGCGACGGTGGCGAGCACCGAGACGATGCCGACGCTGGCCATCAACCAGAAGCCCGCGCGGGTGTCGAACATCTTGCGCAGCTCGACCTTGACCAGGCGACTGGTCGCGATGGGTGCGGCGGTGCGTGCCGTGTCGGGGGTGGGGGACGTCGTAGGAGGCAGGACGGCTGGGTCGGTCAGGGTGGTCATGCTGCTGCTCCTTCGCGGGCGGTGTCGGCGGTGAGCTCGAGGAACATCTCCTCCAGGCCGGCGCCGTCGGCGGCGCGCAGCTCGCGCAGGACGACGCCGGCGCGGTGGGCTGTCTCTCCCACGAGCTCGGGGTCGGCGTCGACGCGCAGGCCGCCGTCGATGGGGGAGGTGACGACGGCGGCCTCGTGCAGGGCACGGGCCAGGCGGTCGGGATCGGTCGTGCGCACGAAGGTGCCCGCGGCGGCCAGCAGCTCGGACTTGCTGCCCTGGGCGACGATCCGGCCCTGGCCGATGACGACGAGGTCGTCGGCGATGACCTCGATCTCGTGCAGCAGGTGCGAGGAGAGCAGCACCGTGCCGCCGTCGTCGGCGAAGCCGCGGAGCAGGTCGCGCATCCAGCGGATGCCGGCCGGATCGAGACCGTTGGCGGGCTCGTCGAGGATGAGGACCCGGGGATCGCCGATGAGGGCGGTCGCAAGGCCCAGGCGCTGGCGCATGCCCAGCGAGTAGTCGCGCACCCGCCGCCCGGCCTCGTCCTCGGTGAGCCCGACGCGGGCGAGGGTCTCCGCGACGCGCACCTTGGGCAGCCCCATCGTCTGCTGCGCGATGGTGAGGATCTCCCGACCCGTCCGCCCGGCGTGCTGCGCGGACGCGTCCAGCAGGACGCCGACCTCGCGGCCGGGGTTGGGAAGGTCGCGGTAGTCCCGGCCGCTGATGGTGACGCGGCCCGTGGTGGCCCGGGTGAGGCCCACCATGACGCGCATGGTGGTGGACTTGCCGGCACCGTTGGGGCCGAGGAAGCCGGTGACCCGGCCCGTGGCGGCGGTGAAGGACACGTGGTCGACGGCCGTGAAGGGGCCGTAGTGCTTGGTGAGTGACTCGATGTTGATCATGGCTCCCACCCTCGCCGCGGCGCGGCGTGCACGCATCGGGGAGAGATCCCGGCCACCCCCTGAGAGTGACCCTGAGAAACCCCTCACCGCGACGATGCGGCCCCATTGGGTGCTCTTGCGAGAATGGTCGGGTGAGCCAGCCCACCGAGCAGCGTCCGCCCCAGGTCACCCTGGCGTCGGGCATCATCATGTTCGCCTCCTTCGTGGTGCTGATCAGTGCGTGGGACCGGGTCTCGACCCTCGGCTCGCTGGAGACCCAGCAGGCGATCCGCGACTTCCTCGCCGAGCCGCCGTTCACCTCGCTCGGCCTCGACGCGGCCGGCGCCTCCGAGCTGCTCCGGATCACCTGCCTGGTGACCGCGGCCGGCGCCTGCGCCACCGCGATCCTCGGCTGGTACGTCCGCAAGCCCGACCGTTCGGCCCGCCTCGGGCTCTCCCTCGTCGCGGTGCCGGTCTTCGTGACCGCGCTGCCTGTGGGCGGCTTGGCCGGCTCCTTCGTCGCTGCCGGGACGGCGATGCTGTGGCTCGTGCCGGCCCGCGAGTGGTTCGCCACCGGGAAGTGGACGCCGCCCGCTCCCGCACCCCAGAAGGAGCCCCGGGACAAGCTTTCGCTGCGTCGTACGCCGCCGGGCGGGCGCGGCGACCACGCCGGCCGGGACCCGCTGACTCCGTCACACCCGACGACGCCCCCGCCGGCCACCCGCCCCTTCGGCGAGCACCTGCCGTCGGGGCCCCGGGACCAGGCCCAGCACCGCGTGGAGCACTCGGGCGCGCCTCGGCAGCTGCTCCACGACCGGCCCGCGGCGATGGTGGCCGCCTTCGTCATCACCGTCGTGACGGCCGGCGGGCTGCCCGCCCTGTCGCTGCTCTGGGTGGCGATCGCGGGGCTCTCGCCGGAGTTCCTCAAGACGGTGCTCGAGCAGCAGCAGCCCGAGATGTTCGACGACGGCCTCACCCTCCAGCAGGTCCGAGAGACCGTCTTCGCCTACGCCGCCGTCCTCACCGTGTGGTGCCTGGTGGCCCTCGCCTTCGCCGGGTTCGCGATGGCGCGGCGCGACTGGGCGCGGCGCGGCCTGATGGTGATCGCCGCCCTCAGCGCGGGCGGGTGCCTGGTCTTCGTGCTCAGCACGGTCCTCGTCGTGGTCCCGGCGGCGGCTGCAGTCGCGACGGTCGTGTGCCTGCGGCGGATCGAGGTCCGCCGCTGGTTCTCGCTCGAGTCGCGCTGAGGCGATCGGCGGCCTCCGTCCGAGGGCAGCCGAGGAAATGGTGAGATGGTTCCATGAGCGAGCGCGAACCCGGCCCCACCCACACGCCTTACGGCCAGTCCGACCCCTACGGCACGGCACCGCAGCCGAGCGGGGAGCGGCGTCCCGGCACTGTGACCGCCGCCGCCTGGATCACCATGGTCCTCTCCGCCATCGTGGCGGCCCTCTTCGGATTCACCGCTCTGGCGCTGCTGGTCGCGCGCGACCAGGTGATCGCCGAGATGGAGAAGGTCCCCGAGTTCCGGGATGCCAACATCGACGCCGACGCCGCCGTGGGCGTCCTGGTGGCGGTGATGCTCGGCCTGGTCGTGTGGGCGCTCATCGCCATCGTGCTGGGCATCTTGGTGCTGCGCCGCTCCAACGTCGCGCGGATCCTGCTCGTCATCTCGGCCTCGGTCACGGCGCTGGTGTCGCTGCTCGCCGTCGGCAGCGGCGTCTCCGCGGTGCCCCTCATCGGCGCCGTCGCCACGGTGGTGCTGCTGTTCACGGGCGGTGCCGGCCCCTGGTTCAAGCGGGTGGGCGCGGCCGGCGGCCAGTACGGCAGTCAGTACGGCGACCACCCCGGCGACCAGTACGGCGACCAGTACGGCCAGTCCGCGCCGCCGGTCTACCCGCCAGTCGCCGACAACCCCTACGGCCAGAGTCCGTCCGGCCCGGACCCCTACGGTCAGCAGCCGCCGTCCGAGAACCCCTACGGTCAGCAGCCGCCGTCCGAGAACCCCGACCGCTGACCCGGCTCAGCGCGCGAGGTCGGCGGCCGCAAGCCGTCGCAGGCCGTCGCTGATCACGTCGCGCTCCTTGCAGAAGGCCCAGCGCACCAGCTGGCGCCCGGCGTCGGTGTCGTAGAAGCCCTGCGTGGGGATCGCGACGACCCCGGCCCGCTCGGGGAGGGCCAGGCAGAACTCCCGCCCGTCGGCCCACCCGAGGTGGGAGATGTCGGTGGTGGCGAAGTAGGTCCCCTCCGGCACCCTCGCTGGCAGACCGGCCGCGGTCAGACCCGCGCAGAGCAGGTCGCGGCGGGACCGGAGGTCGCGCGCCAGCGCCGCGGGCCAGTCGGGCTCATGGTCGAGCGCATGCGCGACGGCCGGCTGCAGGGGTGAGCCCGACGTGAACGTGAGCCACTGCTTGGCCGCCAGCACGGCCTGCACCAGGGCCGCGGGGCCGGTCGCCCAGCCCACCTTCCAGCCGGTGAAGGAGTAGGACTTGCCGGCGCTGGAGAGGGTCAGCGTCCGCTCCCGCATGCCGGGCAGCGTGGCGATGGGGACGTGGCCCTCGGTCGATCGCGCGTCGTCGAAGACCAGGTGCTCGTAGACCTCGTCGGTCACCACGAGCACGTCGTGCTCGATCGCGAGGTCGGCGACGACCTGGAGCTCGTCGCGGGTCAGGACGGTCCCGGTCGGGTTGTGCGGGCTGTTGAGCAGGATCAGCTTCGTGCGGTCGGTGACCAGGGACCGCAGCTCGTCGAGGTCGGGGCGGAAGTACGGTGCCCGCAGTGTGAGGGCACGGCGCCGGGCGCCGCACACGTCGAGCATCGCGACGTAGGAGTCGTAGTAGGGCTCCAGCACGACGACCTCGTCGCCCGGGTCGACCAGTCCGAGGAGTGCCGCCGCGAGGGCCTCGGTGCACCCGGTCGTGACCACCACCTCGCGGTCGGGGTCGAGGTCGAGGCCGTAGTGGCGCTGCTGGTGGCGTGCGATCGCTGCTCGCAGGGAAGGGATGCCCAGGCCCGGGGCGTACTGGTTGGCGCCGTCGGCGAGCGCCGCACCGACCGCGTCGATGACCGACTGCGGGCCGTCGACGTCGGGGAAGCCCTGCCCGAGGTTGATCGCACCGGTCCGCGTCGCCAGCGCAGACATCTCGCTGAACACGGTGGGTGGGATGTGGGCCAGCCTGGTCGAGAGCGGCTGGCCGAGGGGCTTCGCGGTGGGCACGACCCCACGCTACCCACGCGCGTCGCTAGGGTCGGTGCCGTGACCACCGACGCCGCCCTCGCCGCCGACATCGACGCCACCTGCCGCCTCACCGGGGAGTTCACCCTGCGCTCGGGGCAGGTCGCGGACACCTACTTCGACAAGTACCTCTTCGAGGCCAGGCCGGCCCTGCTCGACCGCGTCGCCGCGCAGGTGGTCGAGCTGCTGCCCGGGGACACCGAGCTCCTCGGCGGACTCGAGCTCGGCGGAATCCCGATCGCCACCATGGTGAGCGCCAGGACCGGGCTGCCCGCGCTGTTCGTGCGCAAGCAGGCCAAGGAGTACGGCACGGCCAAGCTCGCCGAAGGCCCCGACGTGACCGGCCGGCGCGTCACCCTCATCGAGGACGTCATCACCACCGGCGGTGCGGTCCGGGACGCGACCGAAGCGCTGCGCGCCCTCGGTGCCGTCGTCGAGGTGGTGGTGTGTGCGATCGACCGCTCACCCGGGGACGACAACCCGCTTGCCGACGCCGGCCTGGAGATCAGGTCGGTGCTCACGCGCGCCCACCTCGACGCGGTGCACTGCTAGGGCGGCGTCCCCGTCGGAAGGTGTCAGTCGACGTCGCGACCGGTGATGTCGCGGTCCGGGCCGCCGTCCTGCGGGCCGATCTCCGCGCCGGGGGCGTTGGTGCGCTTGTGGCGCCACCACTCGATCGCGATCGGGATGAGGGAGAACGCCACGATCACGATCACCAGCTTGTCGATGCTCTCGCCGAGGGCCGGGAACGCGTCGCCGAGGAAGAAGCCGAGCAGGCCGATGGTCAGGACCCAGAGCACCGCGCCCACCAGGCTCCACAGGAAGAAGCGGTGGCGCTGCATCCGGGTGACGCCGGCGACCACGGTGATGTAGGTGCGCACGAACGGGACGAACCGACCGATCACGAGGGCCTTGTTGCCGTGGTGGTCGAAGAACGCGGTCGTCTGGTCGAAGTACTTGCGCTTGATGATCCGACCGTCACGCTCGTAGAGCGGCGGGCCGATCCTGCGCCCGATCTCGTAGCCGACGACGTTGCCGAAGAAGGCTGCGCCGGTGAGAGCGGCCATCGCGATCAGCAGCTCGACGAAGGGTGGGCCGGGGAAGAGGTCCAGCTGCTCGGTGGCGATGAAGAGGCCGAGCGCGAAGAGGAGCGTGTCGCCGGGGAGGATCGGGAAGAAGAGCCCACACTCCACGAAGACGATGAGCAGCGCGATCCAGAACAGCTCGGTGCCGAAGCGGTCCAGCAACCAGTTGGGGTCCATCCAGTCGATGCCCAGCAGCATCGGCTGGACCATCGACTGGGCCAGTGCCGGGGCGTCCCACAGTGCGTTCACGCGAGCACCCTAACGAGGACTCCCTAGGGTTCTGGCATGGACGAGAAGGAGCGGGCGCCCTACGACCCGATGCCGCACGGTCCGCCCGAGGTCGGGCTCGGCCCGTGGGACGGGCCGTGGCCGGAGGGCGAGCAGTGGGACGGCGACCTGCTGCGTGAGGGCGACCGCCGCAACGTGGTCGACCGCTACCGCTACTGGACGATGGCGGCGATCGTCGCCGACCTCGACACCCGGCGGCACGACTTCCACGTCGCGATCGAGAACTGGCAGCACGACTTCAACATCGGCACGATCGTGCGCACCGCCAACGCCTTCCTCGCAGCGGAGGTCCACATCGTCGGCAACCGGCGCTGGAACCGGCGCGGCGCCATGGTGACCGACCGCTACCAGCACGTGCGCCACCACCCCGACGCCGCCAGTCTCGCGGCCTACCTGCACGGGATCGCCCCCGAGTCCGGCGGACCGGTGCGCCTGCTCGGGATCGACAACCTCCCGGGCTCGCTGCACCTCGAGACGATGGAGCTGCCGCGCCGGGTCTGCTTCCTCTTCGGGCAGGAGGGGCCCGGGCTCTCGGAGACCGCGCGCGACGTCTGTGACGGCACCTTCTCGATTGCCCAGTTCGGCTCCACCCGCTCGATCAACGCCAGCTCGGCCGCCGCCATCGCGATGCACAGCTGGGTCAGGGCGTACGCCGACCTCGGCGGCGAGGATGCGTGGCGCGGCTAGGCGTCCCCGTCATGCGGGCAGCACGTCAGGGCCCGGGAGGCCCCCACAGCACCCCGGGCCCTGCCGTGGTCCTAGTGGCGTGTCTGCGTGTAGCAGATCAGCCCGCGGTCGCCGGCCTGCCAGGCGGCCTTCGAGGGCCAGCCGAAGCGGAAGGTGCGCGACTGCACCGCTCCACGGCAGCGGCGCTCGCCGAGCCTCTTCCACGCGCGCTCCTTCGGGAAGCGCTTGGCGTCGACCCGGAGCGCGGCGGTGGCGCGGAAGGTGTGCTTCTTGGTGCACACGGTGACCGAGAAGGCGCGGCCGGCCAGGCAGCGCGACACCCGATCGGGGAACGGGAACCTCCCGACCTTCAGCCTGCCCGGCAGCGGCGAGAGCTTGCGGCCCGCGACGAGGACGAGGTCGCAGCGCAGCCAGCGGGCGCCCGCAGCCTGCTGCTCCGCGGTCGGAGCGAAGTAGCCGAGGCTGTAGGCGGTCAGGCGCAGGCCGAGCTTGCCGGCGCTCACGGCCCTGCGCTGGGCAGGGAAGCACGTCTCGAGTGCGAACCGGGCCATGGCCGAGCTGTCGTAGGCCATGGCCTCGGGCACCTGCGTCACCGCGATGACCTCGGAGGTGTGCTCGGCAGCGCAGTCCACGGCCGCCTCGGTGTAGGAGGCCTCGGCGAGCTCGGCGACGTCCATGTCGAAGCACTGGCCCACCACCGGGGCCTCGAAGGTCGGGTCCGCGGCTGTCGCCTGGGGCGCGGCCAGGCTGGTGATCGCCGCGGCCAGCAGTCCGGTCATGGCGACAGTCAGGCCGAGTCGTCGGATCATGGGCGTCAACATAAACCTGACCGCGGGTCAAAGCCATACCCGTGCGGGTGCAGTCTCCCTCCCCTGGGCGCGCCGGTGCCGGTCAGCACGGCCGTCGGGCCGGACCGGGCGTCACGGATTGAGACGACCGGACGTCGAGGATGCGACCCGTGAGTAGCCACTAGGGTTGTGGACTCCTGAACGTCCGCTTCCGAGGAGAACCCGATGCCCATCGCCACCCCCGAGGTGTACGCGCAGATGCTGGACGCCGCGAAGGCCAAGTCCTTCGCCTACCCGGCCATCAACGTGTCGTCCTCCCAGACCCTCAACGCCGCGCTGAAGGGCTTCGCCGACGCCGGCTCCGACGGCATCATCCAGGTCTCCACCGGTGGTGCCGAATACCTGTCCGGTCACAGCATCAAGGACATGGTGAGCGGCTCCGTCGCGTTCGCGGCCTACGCCGCCGAGGTCGCGAAGAGCTACCCCGTCAACATCGCGCTGCACACCGATCACTGCCCCAAGGGCAAGCTCGACGGCTTCGTCCGGCCGCTGCTCGACATCTCCGCCGAGCGGGTGGCGCGCGGCGAGGCCCCCCTCTTCCAGTCGCACATGTGGGACGGCTCGTCCGTGCCGCTCGAGGAGAACCTCCAGATCGCCGAGGAGCTGCTCGCCAAGTGCGCCGCGGCCCACATCGTCCTCGAGATCGAGGTCGGCGTCGTCGGTGGCGAGGAGGACGGGGTCGCCAACGAGATCAACGACCAGCTCTACACGACCCCCGAGGACGCGATCGCCACGATCAAGGCGCTCGGCGCCGGCGAACGCGGCCGCTACATGACCGCCCTGACCTTCGGCAACGTGCACGGGGTCTACAAGCCGGGCAACGTCAAGCTGCGCCCGGAGATCCTCAAGACCGCCCAGGAGGCCGCCGCCTCCGAGCTCGGCCTCGGCTCCGACGCGCGCCCCTTCGACCTCGTCTTCCACGGCGGCTCCGGCTCGAGCGCGCAGGAGATCAGCGACGCGGTCGACTTCGGCGTCATCAAGATGAACGTCGACACCGACACCCAGTACGCGTTCACCCGTCCGGTCGCGGACCACATGTTCGCCCACTACGCCGGCGTGCTGAAGGTCGACGGCGAGGTCGGCAACAAGAAGCAGTACGACCCCCGCGCCTGGGGCAAGGCGGGCGAGGCCGGCATGGCGGCCCGCATCGTCGAGGCCTGCGAGAACCTCCGCTCCGCGGGCACGTCGCTCGCGGGCTGACGCTGCAGAGGTCGTTCGAGCCACGTCGGCTTCGCCGGCGAACGACGAAGCGGTGCGTGAGGAGGATTCCCTCTCTCGAGAAGCCCCCTCACGCACCGCTCAGCAGTGGCGTACGCCCTAGCGGGCCGGCGCGTTGCCCGCGATGTCGTCCGGGTCACCGTAGGCCTCGTCGTGCGTGTGGTGCTCGGAGAGGTCCTTCTGCACGCGCGGGTCGTCCGCGTCGGCGAAGTAGTCGAACGGGATCGTCTCGTCCTGGCCGTTGGAGACCTTCGCCGCGTTGAGGATCGCGCTGAGCACGACGCTGATCACGAGGTTGAGGCAGAAGGCCGTCATGGCGATGTAGCCCATCTGCTCGATCCCCGGCATCAGGGCCAGGGAGCCGCCGAAGTGCTTGTCGGTGACGGGGTTCACCACCTGATAGGCCTCGACGGTGCCGTAGACCATCGCGGCGGCCCAGCCGGCGAGCAGCGCCCATCGGTGGAACCAGCGCGTGAACAGGCTGAACACGACCGCGGGGAAGGTCTGGAGGATCCAGATGCCGCCGAGGAGCTGGAAGTTGATCGCGTTCTGCTTGTCCAGCGTGAGCACGAAGATCAGGGCGAACGCCTTGACGACCAGCGACATCAGCTTGGAGACCTTGGCCTCCTGCTGGGGGGTGGCGTCGGGCTTGAGCCACTCCTTGTAGATGTTGCGGCTGAAGGTGTTGGCCGCCGCGATCGACATGATCGCCGCCGGCACGAGCGCGCCGATCGCGATGGCCGCGAACGCCACTCCGGCGAACCACGCCGGGAACATGTCCTCGAACAGCTGCGGGATGACGAGCTGGGCGTTGGCCTCCCCGTCGAGGCCGATCGGCTTGGTGCCGGCGGCGATGGCCACCCACCCGAGCAGGGCCAGCAGGCCGAGCACGAACGAGTACGCCGGGAGGATCGCGGCGTTGCGGCGGATCGTGTTGCGGCTGTTGGACGACAGCGACGCGGTCACCGAGTGCGGATACATGAAGAGCGCGAGCGCCGAGCCGAGGGCCAGCGTGGCGTAGGCCCAGCCCGCGCCGATGCCGGGCAGGAACGCGCCCGTCGGCTTTCCGGTGGCCTCGTTGACGGTCGCCATCTTCTCCTGCGCCGAGCCGAAGATGTTGTCCCAGCCCCCGACCTGGCCGGGCAGGTAGATCACCGCGACGATGATGACGAGGTAGATGAGGATGTCCTTGACGAACGCGATCACCGCAGGGGCGCGGAGCCCGCTGGAGTAGGTGAAGGCGGCCAGCACGGCGAACGCGATGAACAGCGGTGCGTCCTTGGCGATGATGTTGTCGCCGCCGCCGACCCCGGCGACCTCCAGCACGGCCTGGATGCCGACGAGCTGGAGCGCGATGTAGGGCATCGTCGCCACGAAGCCGGTCACCGCCACGGCGAGCGAGAGGCCGCGGCTGTTGTAGCGCCCGCGGACGAAGTCGGCGGTGGTGACGTAGCCGTGGCGGTGGCTCACCGACCACAGTCGCGCCATGAAGATGAAGATGATCGGGTAGAGCACGATCGTGTAGGGCACCGCGAAGAAGCCGGCGACGGCACCCGTGGCGAACATCGCGGCCGGCACGGCCACGAAGGTGTAGGCCGTGTAGAGGTCACCGCCGAGCAGGAACCACGTGATCCAGGTGCCGAACTTGCGGCCTCCCAGGCCCCACTCGTCGAGCGACTCCAGCGACTCGCCTCGCTGGAAGCGTGAGGCCATGAAGCCGGCCACGGTGACCATCAGGAAGAGCGCGATCAGCACGCCCAGTGCGACACCGTTGACGCCGGTGTTGGCGACCATCACGGACGGCTGCGGCGTCATCGGTCCTCACCCACCTTGTGCGTGGTCCTGCCACGGGCCGAGAGGGTTAGCCGGTAGGCCGTCCAGGTCAGCGCGGAGCAGATGAAGACCCACAGGAACTGGTACCAGAAGAAGAACGGGAAGCCGAAGAGCTCCGGATCCATCTTCGCGTAGCTCGGCACCCAGAGGAGCGCGACGATCGGAATCACGAGCAGGACGCCCGCGATCGCCATCTTGCGCTTGTCGGTCGGTGGGACGCCCAGTTCGTGGCGCGGCTGTTGAGGTGTGCTCCCGGAATTCACCCGCGCGACGTTACTCGCGGCGTGCGGTCGCTCACCCACCCCGAGAGGTGGCGCAGCCGGACGGTCGGTCTGGCGCGACGAACGGTCAGTCGAGCAGCTCGTCCGCCGCGCTCGCGCTGGAATCGCGCAGGAAGCCCGAGCACCGCTCCCACTCGGCGGTCTCACCGATCGCCTGCGCCGCGAAGGTGAGGAGGGCGAGCGCGCGCAGGAAGCCCCGGTTGGGCTCGTGCTCCCACGGCACGGGGCCGTGGCCCTTCCAGCCGTTGCGGCGCAGCATGTCGAGCGAGCGGTGGTAGCCGACGCGCGCATAGGCATAGACCGTCACCGCGTCGGCATCGGCCTCACGGGCCTCCTGCGCCAGCGCGGCCCACGCGGCCGGCGACTCCGGGTGACGTCGTACGACCGCAGCGGGGTCGGCCCCGCCAGCGAGCTCGGCATCAGCAGGGTCGGCGGGCAGGTGGGTGGGCGGGGGACCGGCCATCAGGTCGCCGCCGAGGAAACCGGAGGTCATGCCCCCACCCTAGGTGTGCACCCCGTCCGAGAGACTTCCCCCATGGGTGAGACCTTCACGACCGAGATCCAGGCGCGCTACCGCGACATCAACCTCGCCGGGCACGTCGACAACGTCGAGGCGGTCCGGGTGCTCGACGAGGCACGCTACGAGTTCCTGCGATTCGCGCACCTGCCGGGACTGCCCGACGGCGCGACCGGGCTGCTCCACGCCGTCGACGAGGGGGTCTCGGAGCTCGTCGCCTCCCAGTCCATCGAGTACCACGAAGAGATGCGCTTCGTCCCCTACCAGCCGTTCCTCGCCTCGCTCTGGCTGAGCCGGGTCGGCCGGTCGTCGTTCACCGTCGTCGCCGAGCTGCGCGTCGAGGCGGGCGGTGGCCCGGCCGCGGTCTGGGAGTGCGTCAACGTGCTGTGGGACCACGCCGCGCAGTCCGCCTGGCCGCTCAGCGCCGGGGTGCGCACCGACCTCGAGCGCTACCTCGGCGACCCGGTCAGCATCCGCCGCTGAGTCAGGCTCCCAGCAGCTGACGCACCTTCGCCGGACCGAGTGCCAGCACCAGCGTGGGCAGGCGCGGTCCGCGCTCGGCGGCGACGAGCAGGTGGTAGAGCAGGCGGAAGAAGCCCTTCTGGTCGGCCTTCACCTGCTCGGTCGGCGCGTCGTCGAACCCGAGGCCGCGCGCCACCTTCGGCACCCCGTAGACGACCGACGTGACGGCGTCGAGGTCGGCCTCGGTCGGCAGCCGGTCGAGGAAGATCCGCAGCCAGAGCTCCTCGTCCTCGGTGAGCGAGGCCAGGCGGTCGGTGTCGGCGGTCTCGCGGACGGTGGTGCGCTGGTCCTCGGGCAGCGAGGCCGTCCAGGCCATCGCGCGACCCAGGCGCGGCTGGAGGTCGTCGACGCTGTCGTGGGGGAAGCCGAGGTCCTCGATGACCGCGCTGATCAGCTCGCTGGAGCCGGCCGTGACGTCGGCGACCGACGACAGCGTCCGGAACGGCACGACGACGGGGGAGGTCGGCAGGGGGCCGGACGCCACGCCGGAGGCCCGCTCCCACGCGAGCACCGCACCGTCGCGCTTGTCCGGGTCGGCCGCCTTGCGGGCGAGGGCGTCCCACTCGTCGTACAACCGCACGACCTCGGGACCGAAGTCGATGGTGAAGGTCTGCTTGGGCGCACGGCGGACATAGAGCCAGCGCAGGATCGGCGCCTCGAGCATCTCGAGGGCGTCGGAGGCCGTGGGCACGCCGCCGGACGACGACGACATCTTCTGCATGCCCGCGAAGCCGACGAACCCATAGCCGAACCAGGCCGGTCGCGCCATGTCGAAGAAGGTCTCGACGAGCTCGTGGCCGACCGTGAAGGAGGACCCCGGGGTGGCGTGGTCGGAGCCGGCCGCCTCGAAGTCCACGTGGTAGTGGGCCCACCGCATCGGCCAGTCGACCTTCCAGACCAGCTTGCCCTCGGCCTGGGTCGTGAGGTTGGTGACGGCGGAGAAGGCGCACACGTCACAGGTGTAGGCGAGATCGGTCGACTCGTCGTCGTAGGACGTCAGCGTCACCGTGTCGCGGCCGCAGTCGCGGCAGTAGGGCTTGAAGGGGAAGCGCGCCAGCTCGCCCGACCCGGTCTCCTCCTCGGCGGCGACCGAGTCGGCCAGGGCGGCCGCCTCCTGCGCCTCCAGCTCGTCGCCGTCGCCGTCGCCGTCGGTGTCCGGCGCCGCGTCGGGCTTCGGCTTCTTGGTGCGGTAGCGGTCGAGGACCGCGTCGATCTCGTGACGCGCGCGCACGGCGAGCAGCACCTCGTCACGGTAGGTGCCGGTGCCGTAGAGCTCGGCCTGGGAGATCTCCTCCATCTCGACGCCGAGGTCGGCCAACGCCTGCTGCAGCGGCGCCTTGAAGTGGGTGGCCCACGAGTCGTGGCAGTCCCAGGGATCCGGCACCGCGGTCAGCGGGCGCCCGATGTGCTCCGACCACTGCGCCGGCACGCCGGCGGGCACCTTGCGGAACCGGTCGTAGTCGTCCCAGACGTGCAGGTGCCGCACCTCGAGCCCGCGGCGACGCAGCTCGTCGGCGACGAAGTGGGTGGTGAGGAACTCGCGCAGGTTGCCCAGGTGGACCGGACCCGAGGGCGAGGCTCCCGAGGAGACGGTCACCGGCCTGCCGTCGCCGGCATGGCGCACGGCGTCGTCCGCCGCCCGCGTCACCCAGTCGACGGGATCGCCCTGACTCTGCCGTCCTCCTCGTGCCATGGAGAGAGGCTATCGGTGCGTCGGGGTGGCGCCGGAGCCGTCCCCCGCGGCGGCTCCGACGCCTTGCTCCGAGGAGCGCGCGACCACACACCCCCGTGGTGGTCGGCACCAGAAGTATGTGCTGGCCGTTCGCTGCCACACGGGTCGCGAGTGCCGCTGGCACTAACCTGCCACCATGTCCGCAGATCCCTCCTCGGTCCTGTCGTCACTGGGCCTGGACCGCGCGTCCGAGCACCTCTACTTCCGACTGCTACCGCTCTCGGGACACACCGTCGTCGGGGTGGCCCGCATGGTGCAGGCGCGCCCCGACCAGCTGCTCCGGGACCTCGCCCCGCTGGCGGAGCGTGGACTGGTGGTGCTGACCGAGGACCGGCTCCTGGTTCCCCCGCTCGCCGAGGCGCTCTCCGAGCTGGTGCTGCGCGAGTCCGCTCGCGCGTCGGCGTCGGCCCAGAAGCTGCGCGAGCTCGCGGGTGCGGTGCCCCACCTCGTGGCCGCGGCGACCCGTCCCGACGAGGGCGACCTCACCGACATCCGGCCCCTGGACGGGGAGCTCAGCTCGGGCGGTGACCCGCTGGAGCTGCTGCACCTCATGATGCGCACCAGTCGCGGCGACATGCTCTGGCTGCGCCCGGACGCATGGGCGATGCCCCGCGAGTCGCGGGTGGGCGAGCTGCTCGCGGAGGCGATGGCGACCGGGCGCCGGTCACGGGCGATCTACCCGGTGCGGGCACTCAGCGAGGCGCCTGAGGCGCTTGTCGCCCGGGCCCGCCTGGGCGAGCGGGTGCGGGTGATCTCGGAGGTGCCGACGCGGATGTTCATCTTCGGCGACAGCCACGCCGTGCTGCCCGAGCCGATCGGCTTCACCGACCAACCCCGGGTGCACGTGCGCCAACGCTCGGTCGTCGCCGCGCTGACGTTGTGGTTCGAGCTGCTGTGGTCGCGTGCCGCACCGGTCCCCGACCTCGAGTCGGGGCATGGCCGCCCCGACGGGCGGCAGTTCCTCCTCGAGCAGCTGATGGCGGGTGCCACCGACGAGCTGATCGCCCGCCGGCTGGGCATCAGCCTGCGCACGGTGCGCCGTCGGGTGGCCGAGCTGATGACCGACCTCGGCGTCGACACGCGGTTCCAGGCGGGTGTCGAGGCGGTCCGACGCGGGTGGCTCTGACGGCGCTGCGTCGGCCCGGCGGGGGATGCGGTCAGGGCAGGATCATGGAGTACGCCGCGGGCTCGAGGCGCCAGCTCCGGCTGCGCTCGGGCCCGGAGATCTCGCCGTCCGCGGACAGCCAGAACTCGTCGCCGCTGACCTTCACCGACCGCCCACGCAGGCTCACCACGTCGTCGCGCTGGTCGTGCTCGCCCTTGCGCAGGCGGGCGACGTAGCCGAGCTTGGCCATCGGCGAGACCGAGCGGCTGATCATCACGTCGAGCAGCCCGTCCTCGGTGTCGGCGTCCGGGTTGAGCTCGGTGCCACCGCCGACGTTGCCGCCGTTGCCGACGGCGACCATGAGGACCGGACGGTTGACGTCGTTGACGACCGTGCCGTCGATCTCGACGCGCATCCGCCAGCTCGGCGGGTGGAAGGCCGAGAGCGCGGCACCGATGGGGTAGCCGAGCTTGCCGATGTTGACCTTGCCCACGCCGACCGAGCCGAGTCGGCCCTTCCACCTGGCGCCCTTGCGGCTGGCCTGCGCGCCGACGCCCACGTGGACGTTGTTGACGACGATGCTGCCGGTCTCGTCGATCAGCAGGTCGACGGGTCGGGCCTCGCCGGTCAGCAGGACGCGGGCGGCGTCCTCGATCTCCAGCGGGATCTCGTTGCCGCGGGCGAAGTCGTTGCCGGTGCCCATCGGCAGCAGCCCGAGGGTCGAGCCGGCGAGCTCGTGGCGCTTGTAGAGGGCGGTGACCACCGCGTGCATGCTGCCGTCACCGCCTGCGACCACGACCGTTCGCCCGCCCGCGCGGTGCAGCACGCCGTCGAGCTCGCCGGGGTTGGAGGTCCTGGCGACCTCGACCGAGGCGCCCTCGCGGAGGATGGCGAGGGCGACGTCGAGACGCTCCTCGTCGGAGGTGCCGGCGTCGGCGTTGGTGATCACGAGCAGGGAGCGCACGACGCGGACACTAGTCCACGGTGCGGTAGCGTGACTCCGCAAGAGCCCCGGCGCCTTGTGCCCGGGGCCTTGTCCATTTGCACGGACCATTTCTGCTGACATGACAGAGGAGGGCTGAGATGCCCGCGATCGTCGTGCTCGGCGCCCAGTGGGGCGACGAGGGCAAAGGCAAGGCCACCGACCAGCTGGCCACCACGGACCCGATCGACTTCGTGGTCCGCACCAGTGGCGGCCACAACGCCGGCCACACCATCGTCATCAACGGCGAGAAGTACGCCACCCACCTGCTGCCCAGCGGCATCCTGACGCCGGGTGCCACGTCGGTCATCGCCAACGGCGTGGTGGTCTCGCCCGAGGCGCTGTTCCGCGAGCTCGACGGCCTCGTCGACCGCGGGGTCGAGGTCGCCGACCTCAAGGTCAGCGCCAACGCCCACGTCATCGCGAGCTATCACGCGACGATCGACAAGGTCACCGAGCGTTTCCTCGGCAAGAACCAGATCGGCACCACCGGCCGCGGCATCGGCCCGGCCTACGTCGACAAGATCAACCGCGTCGGCGTACGCGTCGCGGACCTGTTCGACGAGAAGATCCTGCGCGAGAAGGTCGAGGCTGCCCTCGACGTGCGCAACCACCTGCTCACCAAGGTCTACAACCGCCGCGCGATCGAGGTCGACGCGGTGGTCGAGGAGCTCGTGTCCTACGCCGAGCGCCTGTTGCCGATGGTGTGCGACACCTCGCTGCTGCTCAACCGGGCGCTCGACGCGGGCCAGACCGTGCTCTTCGAGGGTGCGCAGGCGACCATGCTCGACGTCGACCACGGCACCTATCCGTTCGTCACGTCCTCCAACCCGGTCGCCGGTGGTGTCTGCGTCGGGGCCGGGATCGGACCCACCCGCATCGACCGGGTGATCGGCGTGATCAAGGCCTACACGACCCGCGTCGGCTCCGGACCGTTCCCCACCGAGCTCTTCGACGACGACGGCGCCCGGCTCCAGCAGCTCGGTGGCGAGATCGGGGTCTCGACGGGCCGCACCCGTCGCTGCGGCTGGTACGACGCCGTCGTCGCGCGCTACGCCAGTCGGGTCAACGGCCTCACCGAGTTCTTCATGACCAAGCTCGACATCCTCGGCGCCTGGGAGCAGATCCCGGTCTGCGTGGCCTACGAGATCGACGGCCAGCGGGTCGAGGAGATGCCGATGACCCAGACCGAGTTCCACCACGCCACGCCCATCTATGAACACTTCGAGGGCTGGCAGAGCGACATCTCCGGGTGCCGCACGTTCGACGAGCTGCCCACCAACGCGCAGGTCTACGTCCGGGCGCTCGAGGAGATGTCGGGCGCGAAGATCTGGGCGGTCGGGGTGGGTCCGGGGCGCGAGCAGACGGTGGTCGTCCACCCGTGAAGGTCCTCGTCGTGGGCACGGGCGGGCGTGAGCACGCCCTCGCCCTCGCTCTGGCGGCCGACCCGGCGGTGACCGCGGTGCACGCCACGCCTGGCAACCCGGGCATCGGTGCCGTGGCGAGCCTCCACGACGTGGACCCGATGGACGGTCCGGGCGTGGCGGCCCTGGCCTCCTCGATCGGGGCAGACCTGGTCGTCATCGGGCCCGAGGCTCCCCTCGTCGCCGGGGTCGCGGACGCCGTACGGGCGGCTGGCATCGCCTGCTTCGGTCCGTCGGGTGCCGCCGCTCGGCTCGAAGGGTCGAAGGCCTTCTCCAAGCAGGTCATGGCGAGCGCCGGTGTGCCCACCGCGGGATCGCGCAGCTGCACGACGCCCGAGGAGGTGACGGCAGCCCTGGACCTCTTCGGCGCGCCCTACGTCGTGAAGGACGACGCGCTCGCCGCGGGCAAGGGCGTCGTCGTCACCCGGGACCGCGACGAGGCACTGGCCCATGCGGCCGGGTGCGAGCGGGTCGTGGTCGAGGAGTTCCTCGACGGCCCCGAGTTCTCCGTCTTCGTCCTCTGCGACGGATCGATCGGACGCCCGCTCCTGCCCGCCCAGGACTTCAAGCGCATCTTCGACGGTGGCCGCGGGCCCAACACCGGCGGCATGGGGTCCTATGCCCCGCTGGGCTGGCTGCCCGACGGCATCACCGACACCGTGATGGAACGGGTGGTGGCGCCGACGCTCGCGGAGATGCGCCGCCTGGGGGCGCCCTTCGTCGGCTGCCTCTACGTCGGGCTGGCGCTGACCGCGGCCGGACCCCAGGTCATCGAGTTCAACGTCCGCTTCGGCGACCCCGACATCCAGCCCGTGCTCGCGCTCCTCGACGCGCCGCTCGGCGTCCTGCTCGCGGCGGCGGCGCGAGGCGACCTGGACTCGGTGCCGGCGCCGACCTTCGCCGACGGCGCGGCTGTCACCGTGGTGATGGCGAGTGCCGGCTACCCGGAGGGCTCCCGCTCGGGCGACGTCATCGTCGGCACCGAGACGCTCGAGCGCGAGAGCGACGTGGACGTCATCCACGCCGGCACGGCGCGCACGGATGCGGGTCTGGTGACGGCGGGGGGTCGCGTGCTGGCCGTGCGCGCGAGCGGCACGGACGTCGCCGACGCCCGCGCCAAGGCGTACGAAGGCGTGGCGAGCATCAGCTTCGCGGGCGCGCAGTGGCGTCGCGACATCGCCGCCGAGCCGCTGGGCGTCGTCGAGGGCGCGGCCGCGCTCGGGTGAGGTGACTCGACGTCTCGTCGCGCCCCAGTGAGAGACTGCGGGTCGTGAGCGTCCCCAACGTCCTGGCCACCCGCTATGCCGGAGCCGACCTCGCCGCGATCTGGTCGCCCGAGCACAAGATCGTCCTCGAGCGCCAGCTGTGGGTGGCGGTCCTCAAGGCCCAGCGCGACCTCGGCATCGCCGTCCCCGACGGGGTCGTGGAGGCCTACGAGTCCGTCATCGACCAGGTCGACCTCGACTCCATCGCCGCCCGCGAGCGCATCACGCGTCACGACGTGAAGGCCCGCATCGAGGAGTTCTCCGCCCTGGCCGGCCACGAGCACATTCACAAGGGCATGACCTCGCGGGACCTGACCGAGAACGTCGAGCAGCTGCAGGTGCGCCGCTCGCTCGAGGTCGTGCGCGACCGTGCCGTCGCCGCGCTGGTGCGGCTCGGTCGGCTCGCCGCCGAGCACGAGCTCACGGTGATGGCGGGGCGCTCGCACAACGTGGCCGCGCAGGCGACCACCCTCGGCAAGCGTTTCGCGACGATCGCCGACGAGATGCTCATCGGCGTGCAGCGCATCGAGGAGCTGCTGGCGCGCTACCCCCTGCGCGGCATCAAGGGCCCGATGGGCACCTCGCAGGACATGCTCGACCTGCTCGACGGCGACGCCGACAAGCTCGACGACCTCGAGCGACGGGTGGCGACCCACCTCGGCTTCGAGGACGTGCTGACCAGCGTCGGTCAGGTCTACCCGCGCTCGCTCGACTTCGACGTCGTCGCCTCGCTGGTGCAGCTGGTGAGCGGACCGTCCAACCTCGCCACCACGGTGCGGCTGATGGCCGGCCACGAGCTGATCACCGAGGGCTTCAAGGAGGGGCAGGTCGGGTCCTCGGCGATGCCCCACAAGATGAACACCCGCTCGTGCGAGCGGGTGAACGGTCTGGCCGTGATCCTCCGCGGCCACCTGTCGATGGTCAGCGAGCTCGCGGGCGACCAGTGGAACGAGGGCGACGTGTCCTGCTCGGTGGTGCGCCGGGTCGCGCTGCCCGACGCCTTCTTCGCCACCGACGGCCTCTTCCAGACCTTCCTCACCGTCCTCGACGAGTTCGGCGCGTTCCCGGCCGTGATCCAGCGCGAGCTCGACCGCTACCTGCCGTTCCTCACCACCACGAAGGTGCTGATGGCCGCGGTCCGCAACGGGGTGGGCCGTGAGGCCGCCCACGAGGCGATCAAGCAAGCAGCCGTCGGCACGGCGCTGGCGATGCGCGCCGGACAGGTCGACAACGACGTGTTCGCCCAGCTCGCCGCCGACGAGCGGCTGGGCCTGACCCGCGATCAGATCGACGCCCTGGTCGCCGACCCGATCGAGTTCACCGGCGCGGCCGTGGCCCAGGTCCGGGCCGTCGTCGCCCGGGTCGAGGCGCTCGCGGCCCGCCACCCCGGCGCGGCGGCGTACGTGCCGGGCGCCATCCTCTGAGGCGCGGCCGGCCCGTCGCCAACTGGTGAGTTGGTCCGCCAACTGGTGAGTTGGCGGGTTGGGTGGGTGTGGGTGGGCGTGTCGGTGCCCCAAGTCGCCAACCGGTGAGTTGGCGGGTTGGGTCGGTCAGACCGGGCGTGTCGGTGCCCCAAGTCGCCAACTGGTGAGTTGGTCCGCCAACTGGTGAGTTGGTCCGCCAACTGGTGAGTTGGCGAGACGGCCGGCAGACCAGGGTCAGTCGCCGAGCCGCCAGGAGCGGACGGCGGCGGCGAGCGCGACGGACAGCACGGCGAGTGCGGCCAGCAGGGCCGAGCGCGCGGCGACGGGAGCCGAAGCCACCGCCGCGACGGCCTGGTAGACCGTCATCAGCAGCGCGGCGCCCACCGCGGAGCCGATCCGCTGTCCGGTCTGCAGTGCACCCCCGGCGGCGCCACCCATCTGCGGGGGCACCTCGGCCAGGCTGAGGGTGAAGTTGGGGGAGATGACGCCGCCGCCGCCGATCCCCGCGAGGAACAGGGCGGGCGCCAGGGTCCACCACAGGGTGTCCGAGGGCGCCGTCACCAGCCATGCCGCGAGGGCCGTGCCGGTCATCATCACCGACAGCGCGATCAGGGTGATCCGGCGACCCATCCGAGCGACCAGCCGCCCGGCCAGCGGGGAGGTCGTGGCGGCGCCGGCCGCGAACGGCGTGATCAGCAGCGCGGCGCCCAGCGGCGAGAAGCCCTCTCCCTCCTGGAGATGGACCGACAGCACGAGGAAGATCCCGGTGAAGCCGGTGAAGTAGAGGGTGCCGACCAGGAGGCCGTTGGCGTAGCCGGGCAGGCCGCGCAGCAGCGAGACGTCCAGCAGCGGCGGCCGGCCGAGGCGCACGGTCCGCACCTCCCACCGGACGAACGCCCAGGCCAGGGGAGGGAACGCCACCAGCAGTGCCAGCGACGGCCCGGCCCCGCCCTCCAGGCTGACCAGCGGGTAGAGCACGGACAGCACCGCGAAGCCGAGGATCACGGCCCCGGGCAGGTCGACCCGTGAGTCCCGCTCGCCCCCGGCCGGGGCTTCGTTGTCCGGTACGAGCCGCCTGATCAGCACGAGCGCCACGAGGCCGATCGGGACGTTGACGAGGAAGAGCGAGCGCCAGCCGTCGTCCTCGCCGAGCAGCGCGATCAGCCCACCTCCGATCAACGGCCCGGCGGCGGAGGCGACCGCCACCGTGAAGCCGAACATCCCGAAGGCACGCCCTCGCTCTGCGCCGCGGAAGAGCTGCTGGATGAGGCCGGAGTTCTGCGGCGTCAACAAGCCGGCACTGGCCCCCTGGATGAGCCGGGCGATGACGATCGTCGCGGCGCCGGGTGCCAGCCCGACGGCGGCGCTGGACACGACGAAGCCGATGAGCCCGATGGTCATCAGCCGGCGGCGCCCGTGCGCGTCACCGAGGCGGCCGCCCGCGACCAGTGTCATGCCGAACGCCAGCGCGTAGCCCGACACCACCCACTGGATCGTGGCGGCGCTGGTGCCGAGGCCGGCGCGGATCGACGGGATGGCGACGTTGACGATGGTGACGTCGAGCAGCGACATGAAGCCCACGACCAGCGAGACCGCGAGGATCCGCCAGCGCCGCGGGTCGGGGTCGTACGTCCCCTCCCCGGCCGCGGCCCGAGTCGTCTGGTCGTCCTGCGTCACCGCGCCAGCCTTGCACCCACCGCCACGCACACGCACCGCGTCCCGGGGAAGGCGTGGGGCCCGCTGCTCGTGAGGTGGCGGCCGGGAGGCCGGTCGATCCCGCGACAGCGGATGATGGACCCATGAAGGCGATCCAGGCGCGGGTGGTCGGACGGGTGCAGGGCGTCTCGTTCAGGTGGTACGCCCAGGAGCAGGCCCGCTCGTTGGGGGTCGTCGGGTGGGTGCGCAACGAGCCTGACGGGTCGGTGCTGCTGCACGCCGAGGGCGAGGACGACGCGGTGGACGCGCTGGTGGCGTGGTGCCACGACGGACCGGGGATGGCCAGGGTGAGCAACGTGGCCGTCCGGGAGGCGGACGCGAGCGGAGTCACGGCCTTCCGCATCACCGGATAGTGGCGGGGATCTCGTCCCCGTCGGCTTCGCCTGTCGCGCCGGTGCGCCCGACACTGGACCCCATGACCGCCCCCGTGACCGTGTCCGTCACCCGCCACGTCGACCCGTCCCGGTCGAGCGAGATGCTCGCGTGGGTGCAGGCCGGGACGTCGCTGGCCGAGAAGTTCGACGGCTTCCTCGGCTCGGGGTGGGTCCGGCCCAGCGAGGACTCCTCCGACTGGCACATGCTCTACCGGTTCGCCGACGCGGGGTCCCTCGCCACCTGGGACGCATCGCCCCAGCGGGAGTGGTGGCTCGAGGCGGCGCAGGGCAGCGTCGAGGAGCGCAGCCGCGAGCGGCGCACGGGCATCGAAGGCTGGTTCGACGAGCCGACGTCCGTGGAGTCGCTCAGCGCCGCCCCGACCCCGCCGCCGCGCTGGAAGCAGATGGTGATCATCTTCATGGTCTTCCTGCCGCTCAGCCTGCTCGCCAACTTCGTGGCCTCCCGCACCATCGCCGGGTGGCCGCTGCTGCCCCGGGTCGTGCTCGTGACCACGGTGATGACGCCCCTCATGACCTACGTCTTCCTGCCGTGGATCACGCGGCGGATGTCTTGGTGGCTGCACCGCTAGACCCGGCTAGGCTCCGCGTGTGGCCGAGCTGAACATCCCCGCAGCCCCTCCCATCGAGGGCACCACCCACCTCCACTCCGGCAAGGTCCGTGACCTCTACCGGATCGACGGCGGCGAGCACGAGGGCAGGCTCTTGATGGTCGCCAGTGACCGCATCTCGGCCTATGACTTCGTCCTCGACTCCACCATCCCCGACAAGGGCGAGATCCTGACCCGGATGTCGCTGTGGTGGTTCGCCCAGCTCGAGGGGCTCGTCGGCAACCACGTCGTGGCCACCGACGTGCCAGCCACGGTGGCCGGACGCGCGGTGATCTGCGAGCGCCTGGAGATGTTCCCGGTCGAGTGCGTCGCGCGCGGCTACCTGACCGGGTCCGGGCTCCTCGACTACCGCCGCACCGGCGCGGTCTGCGGCATCGACCTGCCGGCCGGGCTCCAGGACGGCAGCCGCCTGCCCGCGCCGATCTTCACCCCGGCGACCAAGGCCGACCTCGGCGACCACGACGAGAACGTGGACTACGAGGCGGTGATCGAGGCGGTCGGCGACGACGCGGCCGCCGAGCTGCGGATGCTGACGATGGAGGTCTACGACAAGGCCCACGCGCTCGCCCGTGAGCGCGGCATCATCCTGGCCGACACCAAGCTGGAGTTCGGCCGCCGTCCGAGCTCCGACGGGACCGGCGCGACCGTCCTCGCCGATGAGGTCCTGACCCCCGACTCCAGCCGTTTCTGGCCGGCAGCCGACTGGCAGCCGGGCCGCGCCCAGGCGTCGTACGACAAGCAGATCGTGCGCGACTGGCTGACCGGGGAGTCCGGGTGGGACCGCACGTCCGGCGACGCCCCGCCTCCGCTGCCCGACGCGGTCGTCGAGCGCACCCGCACGCGCTACGTCGAGGCCTTCGAGCTGCTCACCGGGGAGCGGTTTTGAAGCCCCGTCGGATCTCCGCGACCGTCGAGTTCCCCGTCTCGGCAGAGGTGGCCTTCCGCTATCTCTGCGACCCGCGCAACCGCCCCGAGTGGCAGTCGTCGCTGCGGTCCGTCACGGTGCCCCCCGACGAGGAGCCCCACCTCGGACAGGCGTGGCGCGAGACGACCTCCGTCGGCGTGCGACCGCACATGGAGACGACCGAGCTCACCCCCTACCGCGTGTGGACCGAGCGGGGCACCTGGCGCGGGGTCAGCGCGACCCTCAGCCTCCACTTCGCCGACGTCGTCGGGGGGTGCCGCGTGCGTGCCGACGGTGAGCTCAGCGGCCGTGGCGCCTGGGCGATGCCGGCCGGTGCCGCCGGACTGCTGGCGTCTCAGGCCATCGCGGCGGACCTGCGCAAGGCCGGCCGCATCCTGGCCTCCCGTGCGTGAGGGCCGGCGAGACGACGGGTGACGTGCCTCACGACTGCTGAGTAGGTTGGGCGACATGCCCAACCTCTCCTCGCTGCTCGAAGGCTCCGCCGACGCCTACCCCGACCGCACGGCGGTCGTGCTGGGTGAGTCCCGACTGACCTACGCGCAGGTCAACGCCGCGGCCAACCAGGTGGCCAACCTGCTGGTGTCACGCGGGATCGAGCCGGGCGACAAGGTGGCGCTGAGCTGCCCCAACCTGCCCTATTTCCCGATCGTCTACTACGGCATCCTCAAGGCCGGCGCGACCGTCGTCCCCCTCAACGTGCTGCTCAAGGGACGCGAGGTGGCCTATCACCTCGACGACTCCGACGCGAAGGCGTACGTCTGCTTCCAGGGCACTCCCGACCTGCCGATCGGGGCCGAGGGCCACGCCGGCTTCGAGCAGACCGACGGGTGCGAGCACTTCTTCGTGATCACCGCCGACCCGGCCGCGGAGTCGCCGATCGAGGGGGCGCAGACCCTGGGGCAGGCACTCAAGGGCCAGGCGCCGATCTTCGAGACGCGTGAGGTGGGTGCCGACGACACCGCCGTCATCCTCTACACCTCCGGCACCACCGGGCAGCCCAAGGGCGCCGAGCTGATGCACCGCAACATGATCTCCAACGCGCTCGCCAGCGACGCGCTCTTCGGGGCCGACGCCGACCACCCCGACACGCTGCTGTGCGTGCTGCCGCTGTTCCACTCCTTCGGCCAGACGGTGATCATGAACGCCGGCTTCGCCTTCGGTGGCACCGTCGTGCTCCTGCCGCGCTTCGAGGCGGGACCGGCCCTGGCGCTGATGGACCGCGAGGGCGTGACGTTCTTCGCGGGCGTCCCCACGATGTACTGGGGGCTGCTCGGTGCCCTCGACGACTCCGGTGTGGACGTGCAGAAGCTCGCCGACCGGATGCGGGTGGCCGCGGCTGGTGGGTCGGCGCTCCCGGTCGAGGTGCACAAGGAGTTCGAGCGCCGCTTCGGGGTCACGATCCTGGAGGGCTACGGCCTCTCCGAGACGTCTCCGGTCGCGAGCTTCTCGGTGTGGGGCGAGCCCGCACGCGTCGGCTCGATCGGACGCCCCATCCCCGGCGTTGAGATGAAGCTGATCAACCCCGAGCCCGGTGTGCGCGAGGACGTGGAGGACGCCGAGGGCATCGTCGGCGAGATCGCCATCAAGGGCCCCAACATCATGAAGGGCTACTACGGTCGCCCCGACGCCACCGACGAGGCCATCGTCGACGGCTGGTTCCGCTCGGGCGACCTGGGTCGCACGGACGCCGACGGCTGGTTCTACATCGTCGACCGGTCCAAGGACATGATCATCCGCGGCGGCTACAACGTCTATCCCCGCGAGATCGAGGAGGTGCTGCTCACGCACCCCGACGTCTCGCTGGCAGCGGTGATCGGCGTTCCCCACCAGAGCCACGGCGAGGAGGTCAAGGCCGTCGTCATCCGCACCGACGGCGCCACGGTCACCGAGGACGAGCTGGTCGCGTGGGGCAAGGAGCAGATGGCGGGCTACAAGTACCCGCGGGTCGTCCAGTTCGTCGACGCGCTCCCGATGACCGCGACGGGCAAGATCCTCAAGCGCGAGCTCAGCTGATGCGTGCGCTCTTCACCGCGCTCGGTGCGGTGATGGTGCTGACCGGTGGGGTGTGGACGTTCCAGGGCCTGGGCTACCTCGAGGGCAGCCCGATGACCGACCAGACCACCTGGGCGGTCCTCGGCCCGCTCCTCGCCGGGCTCGGTGTGGCGCTCGTCATCGTCGGCGTACGACGCCGCGGCTGAGCGACCGGCCGGTGCGGCTCACCTTCGAGGCACTGGTGGAACGGGCCCGCGGGCTGCCGTCCGGGGACCGTCGGGCCGTCCTCGGCATCGCCGGCGCACCCGGTGCGGGCAAGACGACCCTCGCGGAGGCGCTGGTGGCCGCCCTCGCGACCTCGTCCCCGCCGGGCTGGGTCGCGCACGTGCCGATGGACGGCTTCCACCTCGCGGACGCCGAGCTGGCCCGGCTGGGCCTGGGTCAGCGCAAGGGCGCGCCGGAGACCATCGACGCCCTCGGCTACGCGGCGATGCTGCGGCGGCTGCGCGAGGACCGGGACGAGGTGGTCTACGCGCCCGGGTTCGAACGCGGCATCGAGCAACCGATCGCCGGTGCCATCGCGGTGGACCCTCGAGCCAGGTTGATCGTCTCGGAGGGCAACTACCTGCTGCTCGACGAGCCGCGCTGGGCACGGGCGCGGTCCTGGGTCGACGAGGTCTGGTTCGCCGAGCTCGACCGGCCCGAGCGGCTGCGCCGCCTGGTCGAGCGGCACGTCCGCTTCGGCAAGGACGAGGCCGCCGCGACGGCCTGGGCCGAGGGCACGGACGAGCGCAACGCCGTGGCCGTGGCCGCCACCCGGGACCGAGCCGACCTGGTGGTTCCCTCCGCGGTGATGCTGCGGGTCGGTGCGCCACCCAGCGGCGCGCGCCGCGGTCCGGGCCCGTGACCGGCCGGACGTCGTCCACGTCCTAGACTTCACGCGGATCGCCCACCCCTCTTGAGGAGACACCCCGTGGCCAGATACGTCGTCGACGTGATGCCCAAGCCCGAGATCCTCGACCCGCAGGGCAAGGCCGTGCTCGGCGCGCTGCCGCGGCTGGGGTTCGCGGGCGTCGGTGACGTGCGGCAGGGCAAGCGGTTCGAGATCGAGCTCGAGGGCGATGCCAGCGACGCCCACCTCGCGCAGGTGCGTGAGATGGCGGAGAAGCTGCTCTCCAACCCGGTGATCGAAGACTTCGAGGTGCACCCCGCATGAATGACACCGCACGACACTGCTCGCTGCGCTCGCACTTCCGCGGGGACCCCGCGTGAAGGTCGGTGTCGTCACCTTCCCCGGCTCGCTCGATGACGTCGACGCGCGTCGAGCGGTCGGCATCGGCGGCCACGAGGCGGTCGCGCTGTGGCACGGCGACGACGACCTGAGGGGTGTCGACGCCGTGGTGCTGCCCGGCGGCTTCTCCTACGGCGACTACCTCCGCTGCGGCGCCATCTCGCGCTTCGCGCCCGTCATGGGCTCGGTCGTCGACGCGGCCCGACGGGGCATGCCGGTCCTCGGCATCTGCAACGGCTTCCAGATCCTGTGCGAGTCCCACCTGCTCCCCGGTGCCTTGATCCGCAACGACCACCGCAGGTTCGTGTGCCGTGACCAGCGCCTGCGCATCGAGCGCGTCGACACACCGTGGACGTCGGCCTACGCCGCCGGTGACGAGGTCACCATCGTCCTCAAGAACGGCGAGGGCGGCTTCGTCGCCGACGAGCCGACGTTGGACCGACTCGAGGGCGAGGGTCGCGTGGTCGCGCGCTACCTCGGCGAGAACCCCAACGGCTCGCTGCGCGACATCGCCGGCATCTCCAACGAGCGCGGCAACGTCGTCGGCCTGATGCCGCACCCCGAGCACGCCGTCGAGGACCTCACCGGCCCCGGCACCGACGGGCTCGGGTTCTTCACCTCCCTCGCCTCCGCCGTCTTCGCATGAGGGTCACTCCCTGCCGCCTCCACCGGAGTGTCGCGATCGCTGAGGCGATCACGTGGGCGCTGCTGCTGAGCGGAATGTTCCTCAAGTACGTCACGGGGACCACCGAGCTGGGGGTGCAGGTCTTCGGGATGGTCCACGGCGTCGTCTTCATCGCCTACTGCCTGGCGACGGTGCTGCTGTCGGTCGACCAGAAGTGGCCCCTCGGTCGCCTCGTGCTCGGCCTGCTGGCGGCGGTGCCGCCGTTCGCCACCGTCTGGTTCGAGAGGTATGCCGAGCGCTCCGGGCTGCTCGGCGACCACTTCCGGCTCCGTTCCGAGGCTCCGCGAGGCGTCGGGGAGCAGCTCACCGCCTGGCTGCTGCGGCGCCCGACCCAGGGACTGCTCGTCGCCGTGCTGGCCGTCGCCGGCCTGACCGGCGTGGCGCTGGTCGTCGGCCCCCCGGCCTGACCCACCCGTCCGGTCGGTGACCTACTTGCCCTGCTGCAGCTTGTTCCAGGTCTGCGGTGTCGCGACGCCGGAGACGGCGATGCGCAGCCGTGCCTGGTAGACCCGCAGTGCGGTCTCGGTCTTGGCGTTGAACACGCCGGATGCCCGGAACCTCCCGGCGCCGGCCGCGTTGAGGGCCCGCTGCAGGCGGTGCACCGACTCGTCGGCGGAGCCGCGCTTGATCGTCGTCCGGGCTCCGGCGGCGAGCAGCGCCGTCCAGTGGCGCTTCTCGAAGGTGTCGGTCGGCGTGAACCTGCGGGAGGCCTGCCAGGCGCGGGCGGCGGCGAGGGTGGCGGCGTCGTAGGCGCCGTTGACCGGACCCGAATAGGTCCCGCGCTCGGTGAGCAGGCACTGCAGGACCTTGACGCGCGTCGGCTTGGCGGCGGTGGGGGAGAGCGTGGGGTACTTCCAGAAGCCGAGCCGGGTGCCGGGGCAGCGGCCCTCGGGCTGGGCGAGCGAACCGGCGCCGAGGTCGAGGTAGTTGCTGTCGATGTTGATCGTCACGCCGCCCCAGGTCTCGTTGTGTCCGCCGCGGTACTGCTTCATCCGACCGCCGGGGCGCCAGCCGTCCTCGGGGATGTAGGTCGTCGAGGTGTTGGCCGCGCCGTCCCACCGGGCGATCCAGATCCGGTCGGGCAGTGCGAACTGCCCGGGGCGCTGCACGCGTGCGTCATCGAGCATCTTGATGCCCGAGCTGGCGCTGGAATAGAAGCCCGCGACGTAGCCCTGCGCCTTGATCCGGCTCACCCAGCTGGAGACGAAGACGAGGGCCGACTCGCGACAGGTGGTCTTGGTGAGGTCGAAGCCCTCGAGGTCGTACCAGATCGTGCTGCCCGGCCCGATGCCGTACGTCATCGCGTCGGCGGCGTTCTTGTCGGCCTCCGCGGTGCCCTGGGCCGCCGCCTTGGCGTAGCCGCCAGCGGGGGCGGGGGAGATCGTGAAGTCGTCGTGGTAGCGCGGGAACCGCGGCTGGCACGACGCCTGCGGGCCGAGCGCGATCGGCAGCAGCCGCCAGCCGCGGGCGACCTGGGCGGCGACCCAGGTGGGGCTGAGGTTGGGTTGGGATCGGCAGGCGCGCGAGTCACCGGAGATGTAGATCCCGACGGCGGAGAAGGGGGACTTCTTCCACCACCTGTCCATCGCCGCCTGGGTGGGCGCGAGGCACTGGTCGAAGCCGTGGCCGGTGAAGTCGCCCGGCGTGGCCAGCGCGATTTGTCGCTGCGTGGCGAGCCGGGGCGTCGTAGGGCTCGCGTCGGCGCTCGCCGGGGCCGAGGCCAGGGTCGACGCGGCGAGCACCAGCGTGAGGGCGGCGAGGAGCGTACGGGCGGTGGTGGTCGAGGCGCGACGCATGGGTGACTCCGGCAATGTCGGCGGGGAAGAGGTGGCGCGGGCGGGCGAGACGCCAGAGAACCACAGCAGTCACACGCGTAACAGGTGTTCGGGTGAACTACAGGGACGTAGTTCAGGAGCCGCTGGTCGGCACCTCGTCGAAGATGAAGCTGCCCTTGGCCTCTTCCTCCTCGATCAGCTCCTCGAAGGCCAGCGCGATGTCTTCCTTGTGCTCCTCGAACATCCTCGTCAGGTGCCCCTGCAGGAGCGCGCCGTGGGGAGACTCGCCGGAGAAGACCTGCTCCCAGGTGTCCTCGCCGTCCTTGATCTTGCCGACGAGCGTCACCATGTCCTCGCCCAGCTCGCCGGACTCGGCCTGCTCCTCGAGCGCGGTCTTCTCCTCCTCGGTGAGCAGCGGGCGG
Source organism: Propionibacteriales bacterium (assembly GCA_038259535.1). Classification (GTDB taxonomy): domain Bacteria; phylum Actinomycetota; class Actinomycetes; order Propionibacteriales; family Nocardioidaceae; genus Nocardioides. The sequence continues at coordinate 37,197 of JBBSOR010000009.1, forward strand.
GCATTGAGCTGGTCGACGGTCGCCCTCAGGTCGGCCAGGCTGGCACCGAGGTCCTCGCGGGCACCCGCGATGGCGGCCAGGATCTCGGTCTGGCTGCGCGGCTCGTCGCTCATGCGGGGGCAGGCGCCATCGGCGCGACGGGGGTCGGGCGCTGTCCGACCGTCGGGGTGCGGATGCTGCCGGGGTCGCGGGTGATGCTGCTCGGGGTGCCGGTGGAGGTGGGGCCGGTGGGCGTCGACACCGGCGCCTTGTCGCCGTCGAAGAAGCTCTTCACGGTCTCGATGAAGGACGTCACCTGCTTGAGGATGTTGATGAGCTTCATGATCGCCTGGTAGGCCTTCATCACGGCCTGGAAGGCCTGGTAGACGGCCTGCACGACGCGCGCCCACCCGACCCCGGGGATGCTCATCGTGGCCAGCGCCGAGGACACGGTCTGCACGGCCGACTTCACGCACTGCACGACCGCGAGCGCCGTCTGCCAGGCGTCGCGACAGATCTGGACGATGTTCTGGCCCATCTGGACCAGCTGCCCGGCCTGGGTGTCCAGGGAGCCGACCCAGGTGCCGATCTGCTTGATCGCGGCGTCGGAGGCCCCGCCGGACCAGCTCTGGGAGATCGCCTCGCCGCCACTCTGCACATTGGCGGCCACGCCCTGCATCGACGTGCCGAGGCTGCCGAAGGACGAGCCCTGCGCGGAGGCGCTGACCACGTCGCCGCCGATCTTCTCGGCCAGCTCGGCGCGGATGTCGAAGCCGGTGAGCATCCGGACCAGGTCGCACACGGTGTCGTAGGGGAAGCCGAAGCTGATCTGCGGCAGGGACGTCTCGGTCGGGCCGGCCCGACGGATCGTGGTGTCGGCGACGTCCCAGAAGCTGGTCGACCCGTCGCGTCCGTCGACGCCAGCGGCCCGGTGGCGGCGCACCACACCGTCCTCGGTGAGCGTGAAGTCGCGTGCGGTCGCGCGAAGCGCCTCGGCGTGGTCGCGCATCCCGGTGCCGTTGTCCTCGAGGGACTGGTGCACGGAGGGGAGGAGTGAGCTGTAGGCCCCCATCATCGTCTCGAGGATCGGCCCGAAGTCGGTCTGGACGAGGCTGTTGGCACCGTTGCGGGCGATGCCCGCCAGGTCGTCGCTGGCGCGTTGCACCTGGGTCGACCAGGCATCGAGCTCGGAGAGGTCGACGGTCATCACGGCGTTCATCGCAGCTCCTGGGGGCATTCCTGCAGGCAGTGGGGTGTGCTCGCTGACGTTCCCCGATGCGCCCGACGCGAAACCTGCGGCCCCCAAGTGTTTGCCCACAGGCTGCCGTGGCCGGTGTTTGGGCCACCCGATCGCGGGTATCCCGCTGGAGTGAGCGGTAACGGAAGGCGTTCCCTGATGCAGGTCGAGCCGACCAGGCTGGTCGAGCTCGCCGAGGCGTCCGAGGGCATCTTGGCCTCGATGGTGCATGACTGGTCGAGCGCGCTCGACGACCTGGCGGGTGCCTGCCAGTCGCTCGGCGACGCCACGGGCGCGACCAACGTCCAGTCCTCCTACGCCGACTCGCTGGCCGACGCGGGCGAGGTCGTGGCCGGTCTGGCCGAGGCCCTCGGGCTCGGCATCGCGGGCCTGGTCGACGCCGCGCACGACGCACTCCGCGCCGACGACGTCGTGGCCGGCGAGCTGGACCGGACCACGCACCAGCTGGGCGACGGCGGATTCGGTCGCACGCCGGGCCGCGGAGGTCGCTGATCGTGCCGGCCAACCCCTGGGAGCTGCGCGCCGACGTCCGTCCGGTGGACGTCGCGGCGCAGCGGTGGCACGAGATCGGCGCGCTGATGACGCGCCGCGGCGACGAGATCGTCCACGCGGCCCGACGCGCCACCGACGGCTGGGACGCGGCCGCCGCCGAGAGCTATGAGCACCACCGGCGACAGGTGCTCCTCAACCTCGACCGGTTCACCCGGCTGGCCAGCGAGATCGCCGGATCGCTGCGCGCGGTCAGCTCGATCATCACCGCCTCGCAGAAGGAGCTCGACCAGGCCTGGACCACGGTCGCGATGATCCCCCACGACGTCGTCGGGGAGTCGCGCCACCTCGTGTTCCGCCCGACCGAGGACGAGGACCGCGGCAAGGTCACCCGCGGCCAGGCGGAGACCGACGACATCCGTCGCCGGCTGGCGCTGTCACTCGACCAGGAGGGCACCCGGCTCCGGTCCGCGCGCGCCGAGCTCGTCCACGTCCGCACCGAGCTCACGACCCTCGCCGGGGGCACCTTCCCCCCGGGGATGGCGCCCGGCGAGGAGGCCTCCGGCGTCGGCACGGTGCTTCCCGCCTCCACCTCCCTCTCGACGTCCGTGCCGGGCTCGCCCCAGTCCGGAGTGTCAGGAGTGTCCGGGTTGCCTCCGATCGCCCCCGTCTCGGTGTCGATGCCGCACCTGACCGGTCTCTCTCCCGCCGACCTGACCCCCGCCGCCATGGCCGCCCACGGCATCGCGGCGCGCCGCGGCGCAGCGCGTACGTCCAACGTCGTGCCGCCGACGAGCGGCATGGGCGCCGGCTCCATGGGCGCGCGGGGCGGGACGATGTCGCGCGGGATGGCCAGCGGCCGCGCGGGCGCCACCCGCCTGCCGACGCCGACGCTCGCGGGGGCCTCGGACGGCGAGGCCGCCCGGCTCGCGCGTGAGAAGGAGGCCGCCCAGCAGTCCGAGAAGGACACCAAGCGGGCCGCCCTCGCCGCCAAGCGTGCCGACCGCGCCGCCCGCAGGGCCGAGCGCCAGTCGGGCAAGGACGGGCGGGACCGGGCCGAGGAGCCAGAGTCGGGGCCGGAGGTCGAGACCGACTCCGGCGACGGGCCGCCGCGCCGGTAGATTGGGCGTCGTGCCCGACACGAGCGCTCCCCGGTCCCCCTCCCGCACGAGCTCCGGACTGACGACGTCCGGCGCGACCAGCACCCTGGACACCGTGGCCCTGGCCTCGGCCGACTCCGAGCGCGAGCAGCCCTGGGCGGAGCTGGGCCTGAAGTCCGACGAGTACGCCCGGATCCGCGAGATCCTCGGCCGGCGCCCGACGAGCTCGGAGCTGGCGATGTACTCGGTCATGTGGAGCGAGCACTGCTCCTACAAGTCGACCAAGGTCCACCTCAAGCAGTTCGGCGAGATCCCGCAGGAGACGCCCGTCGGCAAGATGCTGGCCGGCATCGGCGAGAACGCAGGCGTCCTCGACATCGGTCAGGGCTACGCGGTGACCTTCAAGGTCGAGAGCCACAACCACCCGTCGTTCGTCGAGCCCTACCAGGGTGCGGCCACCGGGGTCGGCGGCATCGTCCGCGACATCCTCGCGATGGGCGCCCGACCGGTCGCCGTGATGAACCCGTTGCGCTTCGGGCCGCTCGACGCCCCCGACACCGCGCGCGTGCTGCCCGGGATCGTCGCCGGCGTCGGCGGCTACGGCAACTGCCTCGGCCTGCCCAACATCGGCGGCGAGGCGGTCTTCGACGAGACCTATGCCGGCAACCCGCTGGTCAATGCGCTCTGCATCGGTGTGCTCCGCCACGAGGACCTGCACCTCGCCAACGCGACCGGCACCGGCAACCAGGTCGTCCTCTACGGCGCTCGCACCGGCGGCGACGGCATCGGCGGCGTGTCGGTCCTCGCCAGCGAGACCTTCGACGAAGGTGGTCCGGCCAAGCGTCCCAGCGTCCAGGTCGGCGACCCGTTCATGGAGAAGCTCCTCATCGAGTGCACCCTCGAGCTCTTCGCCGCCGGCGTGATCGCGGGCATCCAGGACCTCGGCGGCGCCGGGCTCTCCTGCGCGACCTCCGAGCTCGCCTCGGCGGGTGACGGCGGTATGCACGTCGAGCTCGACCGGGTGCCGCTGCGCGACTCCACACTCGCTCCCGAGGAGATCCTCATGAGCGAGTCGCAGGAGCGGATGATGGCGGTCGTCGAGCCGGCGGACGTCGACGCCTTCATGGCCATCTGCGCCACGTGGGACGTCGAGGCCGTGGTGGTCGGCGAGGTGACCGACACCGGTCGCCTCCACATCGACTGGCACCGCGAGCGTGTGGTCGACGTACCTCCCCGGTCCGTGGCCCACGACGGCCCGACCTACCACCGCCCCCTGGCCCGACCGGACTGGCAGGACGCCCTGCAGGCGGATCGCGCCGAGGGGCTGGCCCGCCCGACCTCCGGGGAGGAGCTGCGCGAGACCCTGCTGCGGCTGGTCGCGAGCCCCAACCTGTGCGACAAGTCGTGGATCACCGACCAGTACGACCGCTACGTCCAGGGCAACACCGTGCTCGCGCAGCCGGCCGACTCCGGGATGGTGCGCGTGGACACCGAGACCAACCTCGGCGTCTCGGTCTCCACCGACTGCAACGCCCGCTTCGCCAAGCTCGACCCCTACACCGGCGCCCAGCTCGCGTTGGCCGAGTCCTTCCGCAACGTCGCCACCGGCGGCGCGCGTCCGCTGGCGGTCTCCGACTGCCTCAACTTCGGCTCACCCGAGGACCCCGACGTGATGTGGCAGTTCGCCGAGGCGTGCCGCGGCCTCAAGGACGCCTGCCTCGAGCTCGGCATCCCGGTCACGGGCGGCAACGTCAGCCTCTACAACCAGACCGGCACGACCGCGATCCTCCCGACGCCCGTGGTCGCGGTGCTCGGCGTGATCGAGGACGTCACGCGCCGGACGCCGACCGGCTTCGGCGCCGAGGGCGAGCGGGTCTTCCTCCTGGGCGAGACCCGCGAGGAGCTCTCCGGGTCGGAGTGGGCGCACGTCGCGCACGGACACCTCGGCGGGCTCCCGCCGCTGCTCGACCTCGCGGCCGAGCAGGCGCTGGCCTCGCTGCTCCAGGACGCCTCGCGCGACGCAGTCGTCACGAGCGCCCACGACCTGTCCGACGGCGGGCTGGCGCAGGCGCTGGTGGAGTCGACCTTCGCCCGGGGCGTCGGCATCGCGGTGTCGTTGGCCGCGGTCGCCGGCGGTGACGCCTTCCTGGCGCTCTTCGCCGAGTCCACCGCCCGAGCGGTGGTCACGGTCACCGACGACCGGGCCGGCGACCTCGTCGCCCTCGCCGAGCAGCACGGGGTGCCGATCACGCCCCTCGGGCTCACCGGTGGCGACACGATCTCGGTCGAGGGTGCCTTCGAGCTCCCCGTGGCCGAGGCCAAGACTGCCTGGCAGGCGACGCTCCCGGCGGTCTTCGGCTGAGCCCGACCCGCTCTGCTCCCACCGGTCGGGGCTCGGCCTGCCGACTCGCTATCTAGGGACGATCTGGTGGGTGGATCGTCAAGAACACCTACCAAAACGGCCCTAGATACCGGGAGTCAGGCTCGGCGGCTGAGCTCGCCGCCCGCATCGGCGAGGTGGGGACGCGCTTCTCCCGGGTGGGCTGACTCAGGTGGTCGGGGGCGACGGCCCGTCGATCCGGTGCTCGGCTCCGAACCATGGGCATGCGACGTCGTACGCTGCTCGCCCTACCCGCACTCGGGCTCGTCCCGTCCGCCCTGCTGAGCGCCTGCTCCGAGGAGTCCACCGTGGCCACCGCCGACCAGGACCCGGCTCCCGTGCCGGAGGGGGGTGGAGGCGCCGAGGTGATCCCCTACGGTGACGACCCGTCGCAGTTCGCCGAGCTCTACCGCCCGGCGGGCCGCTCCCGCGGCGTGGTGGTGGTCATCCACGGTGGCTTCTGGAAGTCGGCCTACGACTACACCCTCGGCCAGCCGCTGGCGGGCGCGCTCGTCGCGGACGGGTGGACGGCGTTCAACATCGAGTACCGCCGGGTCGGCAACGGTGGCGGCACGCCGCAGACCTTCGACGACGTGGCCGCCGCGATCGACGCGCTGGCGGGCGTCGAGGATCTCGACACCTCCACCGTCGTGACGCTCGGCCACTCCGCAGGCGGGCACCTCGCCGTCTGGGCGGCCGGGCGGGAGGCGCCGGGGGTCGCGGTGACCCACGCGATCTCGCAGGCCGGTGTGCTCGACCTGGTCATGTCCGAGCGGACGGGTCTTGGCGGAGGAGCGGCCGCCTCGCTGCTCGGCCACGCCCCCGGCCCCGACGACGCGCCGTGGGACCCCCAGCAGCAGATCCCGCTCGCCGTGCCGGTCTGGTGCGTCCACGGTGTGGACGACGCCATCGTCCCCATGGGCCAGTCCGAGGGCTACGTCGTCGACGCGCAGGCCGCGGGCGCCCGTGCCGAGGTCGTCCGGGTCCCCGGCGACCACTTCGCCGTGATCGACCCGAGCAGCCGGGCCTGGGCCGCGACCGTCGAGGTCCTCGACGCCATCGCCTGACTACCCCGGCGGGGCGGACGGGGCGGGCCGCTAGCCTCGGACCGTGCCCGCCCGCCTGAAGATCCTGACCGCCGACCAGCTCGACGGCGCTGACACGAAGGCACTCGTCAAGCACTACCTCGCCGTCCTCGAGGAGCGCGCACCCGGTCGCTCGGTCGAGGTGCGGGTGCCGCCCTACGCCGCTGTCCAGGTCGTGCCCGGGGTCCGGCACACGCGCGGCACCCCGCCGGCCGTGATCGAGACCGACGCCGAGACGTGGCTGGCGCTCGCCACCGGTCGTACGACGTGGCACGAGGCCGTGCACGCCGGCACCGTGCGCGCGAGCGGCGAGCGCACCGACCTCTCGGCCTACCTGCCGCTGGTGGCCCGGTGAGGGCCGCGCTCGCGACCGCGGAGCTGGCCGCGGCCGTGGGGCCGGTCGCCGGCGTCGAGGTCCTCGTGTGGAACGGAGACGGACCAGTCCCCGAGGGTGACGTCGAGTTCTGGGTGCCGCACTACGCCACCCGAGCCGATGTCATCGACCAGGGGCACCGCCTGCGCGGGCTGGCGGTCGTCCAGCTGCAGAGCGCGGGATACGACGGCGTGGCCGAGCGGCTGCCCGGCGGCGTGCGGCTGTGCAACGCGACCGGGGTGCACGACGACGCCACCGCCGAGCACGCGGTGGGCCTCATCCTGGCCAGCCTGCGCGGCATCCCCGAGTCGGTGCGCCAGCACGGCCACTGGAGCTCGCTGCCCGGCCGTCGGTCGCTCGCCGACGCGCGTGTGCTGGTCGTCGGCTTCGGCTCGATCGGCCACGCCCTCGCCGAACGGCTGGTCCCGATGAAGGCCTCGGTCACCGCGGTCGCCTCCCGTGAGCGCGACGACGAGCTGGTCGGCCGGGTGCGTGCGGTCGCCGACCTCCCGTCGCTGCTGCCCGAGCAGGACGTCGTGGTCGTGCTGGTCCCGCTCGACGACGCGACGCGCGGGCTCCTCGACGACGCGGCCCTCTCCCTGCTGCCCGACGGTGCACTGGTGGTCAACGTCGCCCGCGGCCCGGTCCTCGACACCGACGCGGTGCTGCGCCACGCCGGTCGGCTGCGGTTCGCCCTCGACGTCACCGATCCGGAGCCGCTGCCCGACGGCCACCCGCTGTGGGATGCCCCGGACGTGCTGATCACCCCGCACATCGCGGGCGGGACGACGGCGATGCTGCCCCGGATGTCGGCGTTGGTGCGCGACCAGCTCGAGCGGGCGGTCGCCGGCGTTCCGCTGGTCAACGTCGTCAGCGGTTAACCTCCGGTCCATGCGCGTCACTTCCCTCGGTTTCCGGACCGACCTGGCCCTCCTCGCCGCCTCCGGCAGCCTCGTCGAGGACCGGGGCACGCACCTGGTGGTGCGTTCGCCCGACAACCCGTCCTACTTCTGGGGCAACTTCCTCCTCCTCGCCGGGCCTCCCGTTCCCGGCGGCGAGCGCGAGGTGGTCGGCGCCTTCCGCACCGAGTTCCCGCAGGCCGAACACGTGAGCATCGGCATCGATGCGGGCGAGCTCGACGACGAGGCTCGCGCCGCCTTCGAGGCGGCGGGGCTGACGATCGACGACGCGACCGTGCTCACCGCCTCCACGCTCCAGCCTCCCCGCGAGGTCGAGGCCGAGGTCCGGGCCCTCGCCGGCGACGAGGAGTGGGAGGCGCGGGCGCGGCTCAGCCAGCAGCTCTACCCACAGACCTCCGAGGAGGCGTTCACGGCCTTCGCGCGTGGAAAGAACGTCCAGGAGCGCCAGCTCGTCGACGCCGGTCGTGGCCAGCGTTTCGGCGCCTTCGTCGACGGCGTCCTCATCTCGACGGCCGGGATCTTCGTGACCGAGGACGGCACCGCCCGGTTCCAGAGCGTGGAGACCCACACCGAGCACCGTCGCAGGGGATTGGCCTCGGCCGTCGTCCACGCGGCCGGCCAGCACGCCCTCGAGCACCTCGGCGTACGCACGCTGGTGATCGTCGCCGACACCGAGGGCGAGGCGATCGTCCTCTACCGGCGTCTCGGGTTCGCCGATGCCGAGCGCCAGCTCATGCTGGAGCGGCGCACCGGCGACTGGACCGGGGTCTGACGGCCTGCCGGCCTGACCCTTCGGACCGCCCTCGGACCGCCCTCCGACCGCGCCCGCCACCGCATCCACCCGGTCCTCCTGGACCGCGAGGCGGTGCCGGGTGCTTGACACCGCCTGCTCGGGGACCTACTTTCCTGACATATGAATCAGGTCTCAGGTTGAGACTCCCGAAGAGAGGTCGTCCATGCGAGCCAACACCACGCACGTCCTGGGATCGGTGGCCGTCGTGGCCGCCCTCGCCCTGACCGCCTGCGCCCCCGGCGCCGGCGATGACGGGGGAGGCGACGCCGCCGGCCCCACCACCGTCGAGGTCGGGGTCATCACGTCCGAGACCGGGCCGCTCGCGGCCTACGGCCAGGAGTTCCTGGACGGTTTCGACGCCGGACTCGACTACGCCACCGACGGCACCGGCGAGGTCGACGGCATCACGATCGAGGTCCGCAACGGTGACGACGCCGGCGACCCCGACAAGGCGGTCCAGCTCACCAAGGAGTACATCGGTGACGGGGTCAAGATCCTGACCGGGACCGTGTCGTCGGGTGTGGCGCTCGGTCTCGCCGAGCAGGCCGAGCAGAACAAGGTCCTCTACGTCTCCGGTGCCGCCGCCGCAGACGCGATCACCGGGCTCAACGACTACACCTTCCGCTCGGGCCGACAGAGCATGCAGGACGTCGCCACGTCCGGCACGTTCCTCGATGACATCGACGGCCAGAAGGTCGTCGTCTACGCCCAGGACAACGCGTTCGGCCAGGGCAACGCTGCCGCCGTCGAGGCGCTGCTCGGCGCCGAGGGCGCCACCATCGAGCCGCTGCTCGTCGGCGAGGACATCAAGGAGTTCACCTCGTTCTCCCAGCAGCTCAAGGACGCCAAGCCCGACCTGGTCTTCGTGGCCTGGGCCGGCGAGACCACCGGCTCGATGTGGCAGTCGCTGGAGCAGCAGGGGGTCTTCGACGCAGCGCCGGTCGTCACCGGCCTCGGCAACACGGCCTCGTTCGGCGCCTACGGCCCGGTCGCGGAGAAGATCAGCTTCCTCGCGCACTACTTCGCCGCAGCTCCCGACAACGACGTCAACGCCGCCATGGTCGACGCCGTCGAGGGTGCCGGCTCGACCGTGGACCTGTTCACCCCGGACGGCTTCACCGCCGCCCAGATGATCGTGCACGCGATCGAGCAGGGCAAGGGTGACGTCGACGCGATGGTCGACGCGCTGGACGGGTTCGCCTTCACCGCGCCCAAGGGTGACGTGACGGTCCGCGAGGGTGACCACGCCCTGATCCAGGACATGTTCCAGGCGCGCCTGGTCAAGCAGGGCGACTCGTTCATCCCTGAGCTCGTCAAGACGGTCCCGGCCGACCAGGTCGCGCCGCCCGAGGCCGGCTGACCGAGGCGATGTCGACCCCAGCCACTCCTGCGCTGCAGGTGAAGGACCTCGGCCTGAAGATCGGCGGTGCCACGATCCTCGAGGGCGTGAACCTCGAGATCGAGAAGGGCTCCTTCATCGGTGTGATCGGCCCGAACGGTGCCGGCAAGACGACGTTGTTCAACGTCGTCTCCGGCATCGCCAGGCCGACCAGCGGCTCTGTGCTCCTCGACGGCCGGGACGTCACCGGCATGTCGGTGCACCGTCGCGCGCGGGCGGGGCTGGGGCGCACCTTCCAGACCTCCAGCCTCTTCCCGCAGCTCAGCGTGCGGGAGAACGTCAGGATCGCGGCCCAGGTCGCGATGGGCGGCAGCCTCTCCCCGTTCCGGTTCCCCCGGGTGGCCGACCGGGCCACCCGGGAGGCCGAGGGGCACCTGGGTGAGGTCGGCCTGGGCGACATGCTCGACCTGCCCGCCGGGAGCCTCTCCCACGGTGACAAGCGCAAGCTCGAGATCGCGGTGCTCCGGGCCACCGAGGCGGACGTCGTGCTCCTCGACGAGCCGATGGCGGGCGTCGGCTCGGGTGACGTCGCCGCCCTCGCGCAGACGATCCGCGAGATGCACCGTGACCAGCGCTCGACCCTGCTGATGGTGGAGCACCACATGGACGTGCTGATGGGTCTCGTCGACAAGGTCGCCGTCATGTACTTCGGCACGATCATTGCCTTCGACACCCCTGAGGCCATCATGGAGAACCCGACCGTGCAGAGCGCCTACCTGGGGACCGGCGCATGAGCGGGCCCATCCTGACCGTGGACCACCTCTCGGTCTCCGTCGCCGGGCAGCAGGTCGTGGAGGACGTCTCCTTCACCGTCCCGGCCACGGGCATCACGGCGGTGCTGGGGCGCAACGGTGTCGGCAAGACCTCGACGCTCAAGGGGGTGCTGGGGCTCTACCAGCGCACGGGCGAGGTGAGCCTCGCCGGCGAGCGCATCGAGTCACTCCCCACCCACAAGGTCGTCCAGCGCGGCATCGGCTACGTCCCGGAGGACCGCGAGGTCTTCTCCCGCCTGAGCGTCGCCGAGAACCTCCGGCTCGCCGAGCGCAAGGGCGCCGCGAGCCAGGAGCGGCGCGACCTGGTCGAGCGGCTCTTCCCCGACCTGCTCGAGAGGCGCGACCAGATGGCCGGCACCCTCTCGGGTGGCCAGCAGCAGATGGTCGCGCTCGCCCGGGTGCTGCTCAACGACAACCGCGTCCTGCTCGTGGACGAACCGACCAAGGGCCTCGCGCCGCTCATCGTCGAGCAGGTGAGCCAGGCGCTGCGCGAGGTGTCGGCGACCGTGCCGATCCTGCTCGTCGAGCAGAACCTGGAGGTCGTACGACAGCTCGCGGGCGACGCCGTCGTCATCGCCGGTGGGCGGGTGGTCCACACGGGCCCTGCCGCCGCGCTCCTCGCCGACGAGTCCCTGACCCGACGCCTGCTGGGTGTCCACGCCGAGTCCCACCCGACCGAGTCCGACCCGACCCAGGAGGCACGCGGATGAGCACGGTCGTCCTGCTCCTCGCCACCGGCCTCGGGCTCGGTGCGCTCTACTTCCTCGTCGCCTCGGGGCTTTCGCTGATCTACGGGCTGATGCACGTGCTCAACTTCGCCCACGGCGCCTTCCTGACCCTGGGCGCCTTCGTGGGCTACGCGACCGCGCAACGCCTCGATGCCACCAGCTGGACCGGCTTCATCGCCTCGATCGTGGTGGGCGCGCTGGTGGGCGCGCTGTTCGCCACCCTGACCGAGCTGCTGCTGATCCGCCCGCTCTACGAGCGGCACATCGAGCAGGTGCTGGTCACTGTCGGACTGTCGCTGGCGACGGTCGCCCTGTTCGAGGGGATCTGGGGCACCGATCCCGACTTCGTCCGCGGCCCGGCCTGGCTCGACGAGACGACCGGCATCCTGGGCGCGCGCATCCCCAACGACCGGTTCCTGATCATCGGCATCGCCGCCCTGGTGCTGGTGGCGCTCGTCGTATTCCTCAATCGGACGCGCTACGGCATGGTCATCCGCGCCGGTGTGGAGAATCGCGCCATGGTCACGGCGCTCGGCATCGACGTACGCCGCTCGTTCACCCTGGTGTTCGCGATCGGCGGCGCCGCGGCCGGTCTCGGCGGGGTGCTCGCAGCCCACTACTTCGGCTACGTCTCACCGACCCTGGGCGGCAGCCTGCTGATCTTCGCCTTCATCGTCACGGTGATCGGCGGCCTCGGCTCGCTGACCGGCGCAGCCGTCGCCTCGGTGCTCGTCGCCCTGCTCCAGCAGTTCGCCAACTACTACGCGGGCGGCACCGGCGACTTCGTCATCGTCCTCGCGCTGGCCGGGGTGCTGCTGGTCCGCCCGTCCGGCCTGATGGGGAAGGCAGCCTGATGCGCACCTCGAGGACCCTGCCCATGCCCGTGGGAGTCGGCGCGGGCGTCGCGTTCGTCGCCCTCCTGGCGATCCTGCCCCTGCTCTCCCTGCAGGTGCCCGGCATCCTGCCGGGGCCGACCTACACGGCGGGCGCGCTCCAGCTGCTCGCGCTCGCCATGGTCTACGCCTCGCTCGCGCTCTCCTACCACCTGCTGCTGGGCACCGGTGGCCTGCTCTCCTTCGGTCACGCGCTCTACTTCGGCGCCGGTGCCTACGGGCTGGGGATCCTGCTGGAGCGCACCGACCTGTCGCTGTGGCCGGCGATCGGGCTCACGCTTGTGATGGCGGGTGGGATCGCCCTCGTCACGGGCGCCGTCAGCCTGCGCGTCTCGGGCATCCCGTTCGCGATGGTGACCCTGGCCTTCGCCCAGGCCGGCTCGGTGCTGGTGCGTCGCAACCCCGGCGGCCTGACCGGCGGAGACGAGGGTCTCTCGCTCGACACCGAGCACGTGCCCGCCGCGCTGGTGGGCGTGGTCAACACCCGCAACCTCTACTGGGTCGCGCTCGTCGTCGTGGTGATCGCCTACCTGGCCGTGCTCTGGATCGACCGCTCCCGCGTCGGGCACGTCGCCGCGGCCGCCCGTGAGAACGACCTGCGGGTGCGCGCCCTGGGCCTCCAGCCGTACGCGGCGAAGCTGCTCGTCTTCGTCGTCGGCGGCCTCGTCGCCTCGCTGGCCGGTGTGACCTACCTGCTCCTCCAGTCGGGCACGGTGCCCCGCTCGGTCGGCGCAGACCTGACCATCACCGTGCTCGTGATGGTGGTGCTGGGTGGCGTCGGATCGCGCTGGGGGGCGATCGTGGGCGGTGTGCTCTACACCCTGCTCAACCAGCGGCTCACGCTCCTCGCCGGCTCCGACGCCGTCGACTCGCTCCCGGCGGTGCTGCGCATCCCGCTCTCCGAGCCGATGTTCATCCTCGGCACGATGTTCGTTCTCGTGGTGCTCTTCCTCCCCGGCGGCATCGCCGGCACGGCGGGCGCGGTGTTCGGACGCAGCCATCGCCCCACGGGACGGCCGGTGCTGGAGGCGGCGGACTCCGACGAGCTGGTGTCGGAGCGACAGCGATGACCGACTCCCACACCCTCGGCCGCTGGCTCGTCGACAGCGCGCGGCGCCACCCCGGGAAGGTCGCGATCCACGACCGCGGCGTGCGGGTGAGCTATGCCGAGCTGGAGAGGCGCAGCGACGAGCTGGCCCGCTCGTTCGCCCGGGCGGGCTACGGCGCGGGCGACCGCGTGGCGACCTTGTCGGGCAACTCCGCCGACCACGTCGTCCTGTTCTTCGCGTGCGCCAAGGCCGGGCTCGCGCTCGTGCCGCTGTCGTGGCGTCTCACCGCCTCCGAGCTCGGGCCGCTGCTGCGCACCACCAGGCCCGCCCTGGTGGTGGCGGAGGAGCACCTGCTGCGCCTGGCCAGCGAGTCCCTGGCCGGTCTGCCCGTGATCCCGCCGCTCACCACGCCCGGCAGCACCGGTGTCGAGGCGACGGTCCCGACGCGTGAGCGCGAGACGGACGAGGAGTGGCCGGTCCAGCGCGAGGTGGTCGACGACGACCCGGTGCTGGTGATCTTCACCTCCGGCAGCGAGGCCGCGCCGAAGGGCGTCGTGCTCAGCCATGCCAACTGCTTCTGGAACAGCCTCGCCCTGGCCCAGGCCATGGGGTTGTCGGAGCACGACGTCGTGCTCGCGACGCTGCCCCAGTTCCACGTGGCCGCCTGGAACTGCCAGCCGCTCGCGGCGTGGTGGCACGGCGCGACGGTCGTGCTCGAGCGCTCCTTCGAGCCCTCCCGGGTGTGGGGGCTGATCGCCGACCGCCGCGTCACCACGACGATGAGCGTGCCGACCCAGCTGCACCTGCTGGCCGGCGACCCCGGGTTCGCCGACGCCGACCTGACCACGCTGCGGCAGGTCGTGGTCGGCGGCGACACCATGCCCGAGGCGCTCCGCGCCGTGTGGGCCGCCCACGGCGTCGAGATCGCCCACGGCTACGGCCTGACCGAGGCCTCACCCAACGTCCTCTACCTTCCGCCGGGGCGCGCGGCGGACCACGCGGGCTCCGTCGGCTGGCCCTACCCCTATGTGGAGGTGCGGCTGGTCGACCCCACCGGCGCCGTGGTCGAGGGGGAGGGGGTCGGTGAGATCCAGGTCCGCGGTCCGGGCGTGTTCGTGGGCTACCTCCACGACCCCGACCGCACCAGCACGGCGTTCGCGGGCGACTGGCTGTGCACCGGCGACCTCGCCGAGCGGGGTCCCGACGGCTGCTACCGCATCGTGGACCGGCTCAAGAACATCTACATCTCCGGTGGGGAGAACGTCGCGCCGGCGGAGGTCGAGGCCGTCCTGGCCCGGCACCCCCTGGTCGCCGACGTGGCGGTGATCGCCGTGCCCGACGAGGTCTGGGGCGAGGTGGGCGTCGCCTTCGTGCAGCCCGTCGCGGGTGTTGGGCTGACGGGCGAGGAGGTGCTCGCCCACGCCCGCGAGCACCTCGCCGACTTCAAGCTCCCCCGCCAGGTGCACGTCCTCGATGAGCTGCCCCGCACCGGCATCGGCAAGATCGCGCGGACCGACCTGCGCCGCGCCGTCCGTCAGCACGTCCACCCCGAGCATGTCTCCCCAGGAGGCGAGGACCAGTGAGCGCACCCGACTTCAGCGAGCTCGAGCGCCGTGCCGACCCGCTGGCGCCCGACGCTCCCCGGCGTACCAAGCGCGGGCAGGCCACGCAGCGCAAGCTGCTCGAGGCGGCCGAGGCGATCTTCGCCGAGCACGGCTACCACGAGGCATCGATCGTCAAGATCACCGAGCGGGCCGGCATCGGCCTCGGCACGTTCTACCTCTACTTCGACAGCAAGAAGACGGTCTTCGAGGCCCTGGTCATCGACCTCAACCGCCGGGTGCGCCACTCGATGGCCGAGGCGATGCAGGGAGCGTCCTCCCGCCTGGAGGCGGAGCGGGCGGGCTTCGCCGGGTTCTTCCGGTTCACCGCAGAGCACCCCGCGCTCTACCGCGTGGTGCGCGAGGCCGAGCTGGTCTCGCCTGACGCGCTGCACCTGCACTACACGCGGATCGTCGAGGGGTACGTCGCCGGGCTGCGCCAGGCGCAGGCCGTGGGCGAGGTCTCCGACATCGACCCCGAGGTGGCGGCCTGGGCGCTGATGGGCATCGGTGAGCTCGTCGGTGCGCGCTACATCCTGTGGGAGCGCGACTCCGCCGACCGGCGTCCGCGCGAGATCGACCCGCACGTCTTCGACCACATGATGCGGTTCATCGAGACCGCCCTGGCCCCCACCGATCCGGCCCCGGTCGAGCCAACGCCGACCGACGAGGAGACCACCCCATGACCGGTCACAGGCGCGTCCCGCGCGACGGACCGGGGTGGAGCGCTCGATGACCGACCGCTACCGCGCCGTCGACGTCCCCGTCCCCGGCGGATCCCTGCGGGTCGGGGTGTGGGAGGCGTCCGTCGCCGAGGCACCCACGGCGCTGCTCGTGCACGGTGTCACCGCCTCCCACCGGTCGTGGCAGCTGGTCGCCGAGCAGCTGCCCGACGTACGCCTGATCGCGCCCGACCTGCGTGGTCGCGGCCGCAGCCATCCCGACACCCCTGCGGGACTGCCGACGGGGATGGCAGCGCATGCCGATGACATGGCCGCCGTCCTCGACGACCTGGGGGTCGAGCGCCCGCTGGTCGTGGGGCACTCGATGGGCGGCTTCGTCGGCGTCGTGCTCGCCGACCGCCACCCCCTGCGGGTGGCGCGCCTGCTGCTGGTCGATGGGGGCCTGCCCCTGGCGGTGCCCGAGGGCCTGAGTGCTGAGGAGGTCATCGCCTTCGTGCTCGGCCCCACCGCGGAGCGGTTGGCGATGCGCTTCGCCACCGTGGAGGACTACCACGACTTCTGGCGCCGCCACCCGGCGTTCGCCTCCGACTGGTCGCCCGCGCTGGAGGAGTACCTCGCCTACGACCTGGTCGGTGAGGAGCCCGGTCTGCGCCCGGCCACCAGCTACGACGTGATGGCCTCCGACACCGTCGACCTCAACACGGGCACGGCGCTCGCCGGCGCCCTCTCCCGCCTGCGCCACCCGACCCACCTGCTCACCGCTCCGCGTGGACTGCTCGACGAGACACCGGGGCTCTACGAGGCCGGCCGCCTGGCCGAGCTGCTCGAGGGCGTCGAGGAGATCAGCGCACGCGAGGTCGAGGGCGTCAACCACTACACCATCACGATGGGCGAGAAGGGCGCGGCGGCCGTTGCCGAGGCGGTCCGCGCCGAGCTCGCTGCGGGTTGAGGGTCATGGTGTCGCCGACCAGAAGCCGCCTGATGATCGTCTCCGGGCCTGCTCCTAGAGTGGTGTCATGACTGTCGACATCACCACTCGCCTCGCTGAGGTCATGCCCGGCATCCGCCGCGATCTCGAGGACCTGGTCCGCATCCAGTCGGTCTCCGCGGACCCGGCTCGCGCGGGCGAGGTCGAGCGCAGCGCGGAGGCCACGCGTGACCTGTTCGCCGCCGAGGGCTTCGACGTCGAGATCGTCCGGGCCCACGACGGCGCCCCTCCGGCCGTGATCGCCCGCAAGGCCGGCCCCGAGGGCGCCCCGACCGTCCTGCTCTATGCCCACCACGACGTCCAGCCCGAGAACGACCACGCCGACTGGGACTCCCCGCCGTGGGAGCCCACCGAGCGGGGGGAGCGTCTCTACGGACGCGGCGCCGCCGACGACAAGGCCGGCATCGCGGCCCACCTCGGTGCGGTCCGGATCTTCGGTGACGACCTGCCGGTCAACCTGGTGATGTTCATCGAGGGCGAGGAGGAGGTCGGCTCCGACACCCTCGTCGCCCTGCTCGAGGCCCACAAGGACCGCCTCGAGGCCGACGTGATCGTCATCGCCGACTCCGGCAACTGGGACATCGGCGAGCCCGCCCTCACCACGAGCCTGCGCGGTCTGGTCCGGATGGACGTCGAGGTCCGCACCCTCACCCACGCCGTGCACAGCGGCATGTGGGGTGGTCTGGTGCCGGACTCGATCATGACCCTGAGCCGACTCATCGCCACTCTCAACCACGACGACGGCAGCGTCGCGATCGAGGGTCTGTTCTCGGGGCCGGCCGCCGACGTCGAGTACCCCGAGGCGCGGCTGCGCGCCGAGTCGGGTGCGGCCGAGGGCATCGAGTGGATCGGCACCGGCAGCGTCGTCGAGAGGCTCTGGACCCAGCCGGCCCTGTCGATCACCGGCTTCGACGCGCCCAAGGTCGAGGGCGCCTCCAACACCCTCGTCCCGGCCGCGCGCTGCCGCATCAGCCTCCGCATCGCGCCCGGCGACACCACCGCCAACGCGGTGCAGTGCCTGCAGGCCCACCTGGACCAGCACGTCGCGTGGGGCGCCACGTTGAGCACGACGGTCGTCGACACCGGCGAGGCGACCCGGATCGACGCCAGCGGTCCGGCCTACGACGCCGCGCGGGCTGCCTTCGCGGAGGCCTGGGACGGCACCGCGCCGGTCGACATGGGCGTGGGCGGCTCGATCCCCTTCATCGCGGAGTTCCTGGAGGCGTTCCCGCAGGCCAGCGTGCTGGTCACCGGCGTGGAGGACCCCGACACCCGGGCCCACGGCGCCAACGAGGGCCTGCACCTGGCGGAGTTCGAGAGGGTCGTCAAGGCCGAGGCGCTGCTGCTGCGCAACTTGGGCGAGCTCGCTCGGGGCTGATCACCCCAAAGGGGCCGCGGACCGTGCCAGTAGCGTGAGCGGATGGCTACCTTCACTGCCCGCGACCGGTCCTCTGCGGCTCTCCGCTCACCGCGCAGCGAGGTGTGGGCGGCGCTGATCGACGCGTCCCTGATCGCCCGGATGACGCCCTACGTCACCTCGATCGACGTGGAGGGCGACCGGTGGCTGTGGCGGATGGGCACGATCCCGGTGCTCGGGATCTCGGTGGCGCCGAGCTTCACCGAGATCATGGAGCTCGAGCCGGAGGACCGGATCGAGTTCCACCACGACCCGGCGCGGCCCGACGAGATGACGGCCGTGCGAGGCACCTACCTCCTCTCGGAACGCACCGACGGCGGCACCGACGTCAGCATCGACCTCGAGATCTCCTGCAAGCTCCCCCTGCCGGGCCTGGCCCGGCGCGCGGTCGAGGGTGTGATGGTGCAGGTGGTCAAGCACATGGGCGCGGTCTTCTCCCGCAACCTGCTCGCACACCTGGGCGAGGCATGATGCGCGTCCTGGTCCTGGGTGCCACGGGCTACGTCGGCTCCCGGCTGGTCCCGCACCTGCTCGAGCAGGGCCACCAGGTCGTGGCCGCCTCGTCGTCGGTGCCCGACCCGCAGCGCTTCGAGTGGGACCCACGGGTGCGCGCCATCCGCTGCGACGTGACCGACCCGAGCGCGGTCGGCGCGGCGCTGGTGGACGTCGACGCGGTCGTCTACCTGGTCCACTCGCTCAACCGCACCGACTTCACCGACCGCGACCGACGCGGCGCCGAGATCGTGGCGGCGGCCGTCGCGGACAGCGGCGTACGACGACTCGTCTACCTGTCCGGGCTCGTCCCCGAGGTGCCGGAGAGCGAGCTCTCGGCCCACATCGCCTCCCGCCTCGAGGTGGAGCGGATCCTGCTCGGCGCCATCGACGGCGCCGTGGCGCTGCGGGCCGGTGTGGTGCTGGGCGCCGGGTCCACGTCGTTCGAGATCATCCGGCAGATCGCCACCCTCTTCGTGGTGCAGCCGGTGCCGACGTGGATGCGCAGCTCCGTCCAGCCGGTGGCGGTGTCCGACGTGCTGCTCGCGATCACCGAGTCCCTCGAGGACGACGGGCCGATCGGCGCGCTGGACGTCGGCGGCCCCGACGTGGTGGCCTATCCCGACCTGATGCGTGCCTGCTCCCGCGGAGCGCACCTCGCCCGGCTGCGGGTTCCTGCCCTGCTCGCGCCGACCTCCCTGGTGGGCCTGGCGACGGCCCTCGTCACCACGGCCCCGTTCCACACCGTGACCTCGTTGATCGAGTCCCTGCGCCACGACATGGTCTGCCGCCCCGGTCACACCTGGGTGCCACGCAACGGCAGTCCGCTGGTCACGTTGGAGGAGGCGGTCCGACGCGCGCTGGACCCCGCCCACGACGGACCGGAGGCCGTCCTGGCCTCGGACCCGGCCTGGGCCAGGTCGTTCCCGTTGCTCGACGCGCTGCCGCTCCCGGCCTCGACCCGCACGGCCGCGCGGCTGGCCGTCCACCGCGTCGGACAGCTGCTGAGCACCTGACACGGGAGGACGCGGTGATCGTCCTCCCGCCCGATCCCGTGCTCCGCGCCCTCGGGTGGCGCTGGTGCGGACGGCGGTGAGGTCCACGGCCCCACCGGCCGTAGACTGCGGACCGTGCCTCAGCCGATGAGCAAGCGGACGGGCGGCGACGGCCGTCTGACCATGGCGATCGACCCTCAGGACCAGGGCCCGCAGGACGCGTGCGGAGTCTTCGGCGTGTGGGCCCCCGGCGAGGACGTCGCCAAGCTGACCTACTTCGGGCTCTACGCCCTGCAGCACCGCGGCCAGGAGTCCGCCGGCATCGCGGTCAGCAACGGGCGGCAGATCCTGGTCTA
Source organism: Propionibacteriales bacterium (assembly GCA_038259535.1). GTDB lineage: Bacteria > Actinomycetota > Actinomycetes > Propionibacteriales > Nocardioidaceae > Nocardioides. The sequence continues at coordinate 56,948 of JBBSOR010000009.1, forward strand.
CAAGGACATGGGACTGGTCTCCCAGGTCTTCGACGAGTCGACCCTCGAGTCTCTCAAGGGCCACCTCGCGATCGGCCACTCGCGCTACTCCACGACCGGGGCCAGCACCTGGCAGAACGCGCAGCCGACCTTCCGGCCGACGGTCGACGGATCGATCGCGCTCGGCCACAACGGAAACCTGATCAACACCCACGAGCTCGCCCAGATGGTGCTCGACCTGCCCGATCCCGACGGCGAGCTGCCCCTGCAGGCCCGCGACGTCGAGAGCTCGACCAACGACACCAGCCTGGTCACCGCGCTGCTGGCGCACCACCCCGACACCTCGCTCGAGCAGCGGGCGCTGGAGGTCCTGCCCCTGGTGCGGGGTGCCTTCTGCTTCGTGTGGATGAACGAGGGGACGCTGTTCGCCGCCCGCGACCCCCAAGGCATCCGCCCTCTCGTCCTCGGTCGCCTCGACCGCGGCTGGGTGGTCGCCAGTGAGGACGCTGCCCTCGCGACGATCGGCGCGAGCCGGGTCCGCGAGGTCGAGCCGGGCGAGATGATCGTCATCGACGAGAACGGCCTGCGCTCGCACCAGTTCGCCCAGCCGGACCGCAAGGGCTGCGTCTTCGAGTATGTCTACCTGGCCCGCCCGGACGCCACCATCAGTGGCCGCAGCGTGCACGAGTCGCGGGTCGAGATGGGCCGCCAGCTCGCGCGGGAGTTCCCGGTCGAGGCCGACCTCGTCATCCCGGTGCCCGAGTCCGGCACCCCGGCCGCGGCCGGCTATGCCGAGGAGTCCGGCATCCCGTTCGGCCAGGGCTTCGTCAAGAACGCCTACGTCGGCCGCACGTTCATCCAGCCCAGCCAGACGCTGCGCCAGCTCGGCATCCGGCTCAAGCTCAACGCGCTGGACCACATGATCCGCGGCAAGCGGATCGTGGTCGTCGACGACTCGATCGTGCGCGGCAACACCCAGCGTGCGCAGGTGCGGATGCTGCGGGAGGCGGGTGCCCTCGAGGTGCACGTGCGCATCTCCAGCCCCCCGGTGAAGTGGCCGTGCTTCTACGGCATCGACTTCGCGACCCGTGCCGAGCTGATCGCCAACGGGCTGACCCCCGAGGAGATCGCCGCCAGCGTGGGGGCGGACACCCTCGGCTACATCTCGCTCGACGGGATGGTCGACTCGACCAAGCAGCAGACGGGCTCGCTCTGCACGGCCTGCTTCACCGGCGAGTACCCCATCGAGCTGCCCGACGAGAGCCTGCTGGGCAAGCACCTGCTCGAGGCGACGTTGCAGTCGCCGACGATGGGGCGCGCCCTGCCCGTCCTCAACAATCCCTGACCCGTCGCCCAGCCCGAGGAGACCCCGTGACCGAGCAGTCCCACAGCGCCCCCGCCGACCGGGCTGATCTCGGGGGAGGTGCCTACGCTGCTGCGGGGGTGTCGATCGAGGCGGCCGACCGCGCCATCGACCTGATGAAGGGATGGGTCGAGAAGGCCCGCCGTCCCGAGATGATCGGCGGCCTCGGTGGCTTCGCCGGGCTGTTCGACGCCTCCGCCCTCACCCGCTACGAGCGTCCGCTGCTGGCGACCTCGACGGACGGCGTCGGCACGAAGGTCGCCATCGCCCAGCTGATGGACGTGCACGACACCATCGGCTTCGACCTGGTCGGCATGGTGGTCGACGACCTCGTCGTGTGTGGGGCCGAGCCGCTGTTCATGACCGACTACATCGCCTGCGGCCGCGTGGTGCCTGAGCGGATCGCGGCCATCGTCAAGGGCATCGCCGAGGCGTGCGTCGTCGCCGGCTGTGCGCTGATCGGCGGCGAGACCGCGGAGCACCCCGGACTGCTCGACCCCGACGACTACGACGTCGCCGGCGCGACGACCGGTGTGGTGGAGGCCAGCAGGCTGCTCGGCCCCGGCCGGGTCCGTCCCGGTGATGTGGTCATCGCCATGGAAGCCAGCGGGCTGCACTCCAACGGCTACTCGCTCGTGCGCCACGTGCTGCTGGGCTCGGCCGACCAGGGAGGCGCCGGCTGGACCGTCGACCGCCACATGGACGACTTCGGGCGCACCCTCGGCGAGGAGCTGCTCGAGCCCACCCGCATCTATGCCAAGGCCTGCCTCGACCTCGCCGACCGCACCGAGACCCACGCCATGTCGCACGTGACCGGCGGTGGGCTCGCCGCCAACCTCGAGCGGGTGCTCCCCGAGGAGTTGTCGGTGCGCATCGACCGTTCGACGTGGACGCCGCAGCCGGTCTTCGACGTCGTACGACGGGTGGGCGAGGTGTCGCAGGCGGACCTCGAGGCGACCCTCAACTGTGGCGTCGGCATGGTCTCGCTGACCGCTCCCGAGTCGGTCGACACCGCCATCTCCGTGCTCGCCGGTCACGGCATCCGGGCGTGGGTGGCCGGCGAGGCCCGCCTCGACGGCGAGCACGGTGGCCGGGTCACGCTGGAGGGCCAGCACCCGGGCTGGTGAACCGGACGGACGGTTTCGTCCGATCTCGCTCCGGGCGGACACGAAATGCCGGGCCTTGGTGTGCGGGAACAGCCATCGCTCGGGTAGCGTTGTGCCCACGATATGTGACCGATCAGACCGGGCGCGTCGAGGAAGTCCTCGAGGGCCCCGGCCAAGTGTGCGAGGGGGTCGACCCTATGGGGCGCGGCCGAGCGAAGGCGAAGCAGACCAAGGTCGCACGCGACCTGAAGTACCGGACTCACGAGACGGACTTCGGCGCGTTGGCGAAGGAGCTGCACGGTGAGGAGAACTCTCCACCGCGGGCGACCGAGGTCGAACCGGACGAGGACGAGTGGTCGAGCTATGCCGACCCTCGTCGTCGCGCAGACTGACTGAATGATCGCACTGCTCCCTCAGCCTGCCGGCTGGGTGGACGCGTGCGCGCGCCCCGACACGGCGCGTGAGCGGGCGCAAGATTCCGCGTCACCACCCTGACCGGGCACAAATGGTCACACGGACGTGGCCTTTTGTGCCCGGTCGGCGGCGGTGGTGGGACTTTCGCGCCCGTTCAGCGGAGGTGGATGCCCCGCAGTCGGCCGACCTCGCGCATCCGGCGCTCGGCCAGCCGGTCGGCGGCGGCCGCGGTCGTCACCCCGTCGGCGGTGGCGAGCTCGAAGACCCGGCGCGTGGTGTCGAAGATCCCTGCAGCGCGCTGCTGGGCGCGCTCGAAGGAGAAGCCCTCGAGCTCGTCGGCGACCTGGATCAGGCCCCCGGAGTTCACGCAGTAGTCGGGCGCATAGAGGATGCCGCGCTCCTCGACCTGCTTCTCGATACCGGGGTGCGCGAGCTGGTTGTTGGCCGCACCGCAGACGATCTTCGCGCTCAGCACCGCCAGCGTGTCGTCGGTGATGGCGCCGCCCATCGCGCAGGGCGCGTAGACGTCGAGGGGGCCGGCGACGAGCTCGTCGGTCGAGTCGACGACCTGGACCTGCGGGTGGGCCGTGTGGACGGCCTCCACGGACGGGGCGTGGACGTCGGTGACGACGACGGACGCGCCGTCCTCGATCAGGTGGCGCACCAGGTGCCGCCCGACCTTGCCGATGCCTGCCACGCCGACGGTGCGTCCGGCGAGGGTGGGCTCGCCCCACAGGTGCTCGGCAGCCGCGCGCATGCCCTGGAAGACGCCGTACGCCGTGAGCACCGAGCTGTCGCCCGCGCCGCCGTGGGCGACGGTGCGCCCGGTGACGAAGTCGCACTCACGGGCGATGTGGTCCATGTCCTCGGAGTAGGTGCCCACGTCGCAGGCGGTGAAGTAGCGACCGTTGAGGGACTGCACGAACCGGCCGTAGGCGCGCAGCAGCACCTCGGTCTTGATCTCCGCCGGGTCACCGACGATCACGGCCTTGCCGCCGCCGAGGTCGAGGCCGGCCAGCGCCGCCTTGTAGGACATCCCGCGGGAGAGGTTGAGCGCATCGACGATCGCGTCGTCGGTGCTGGCGTAGGGGTAGAACCGCGTGCCGCCGAGGGCGGGGCCCAGCGCCGTCGAGTGGATCGCGATGATGGCCTTGAGGCCGCTGGCGCGATCGTGGCAGAAGACGACCTGCTCGTGCTCGGCGCCGAGCTCGAAGACGTCGACTCCGGAAGTGTGTGCTCCCGACATGCTGGTGATCCTTTTCTGGTGGGCGCGGCCGCGGGGTGTGCGGACCTGGTCGGAGCGGTCGAGGGGTGGTGACCGCCGTCACGCCCCAGCGTATCGCCGCACGATCACGCGGACCGCATCACCAGCAGGTCGCCGTGGGTGCCGTAGCCGAGCAGCTTGCCGCCGGCGGGGCGGCCGTTGAAGGTGGCCAACAGCCAGCCTCCGTCGACCTCGGCCAAGGACGGCCAGGGGAGGTTGGTCGGGTAGGGCGCGTCGAGCAGCCCCGCATCCGCCATCTCGAGGTCGAACACCGGGAACCGGGCGCGTCGTCCACGTTGCGAGTCGCGTCCGTCGCTGGCCAGGACCATCATCCGGCCGTCCACCTCGACCAGCGTGGTGCCCTCGGTGGCCCTCCGGTCGGTGGCCGCGCCGCGCAGCCGCAGGTCGTCGAGGCGCGGCCCGCCGGCCAGCGCGGGGTGGAAGTCGAAGAAGCGCCGGGCGCTGACGAAGCCGACCAGCCACTCTCCGTCGCGTCGCACCAGGTGTGGGTCCCACGTGGCGATCGACGCGAGGCCGTCGGTGGGCAGCGCCAGCTCTCTCGTGTCCAGCACGTGGGTGCCGTGCAGGAGAGCGTCGTCCGTCTCGGCGAGGGTGACCCGCAACCCCGTCGGCGTACGACGTCCGGCGCGGGTCGTGGGGGTCTCGAAGTCGCCCCACGTGCTGGTCGCCACCAGCCA
>JBBSOR010000010.1:0-58395 GCA_038259535.1 Propionibacteriales bacterium
CGCACCCCGACGACATCGAGATCGGGTGCGGTGGCACGTTGCTCACGCTGGCCTCGCGTGCCGACGTCACCGTGGCCGGGGTGGTGCTCACCGGCACCGAGGAGCGGCAGGCCGAGGCGCGGTCGTCGCTCGCGAGGTTCGTGCCGGGTGCGGTGGTCGAGACCGTCGGGCTCCGCGACGGACGCCTCCCTGCGGACTGGGACCGGGCCAAGGACGCCCTCGAGGACGCCGCCCGTCGGCACACGCCCGACCTCGTCCTGGCCCCGCGTGTCGACGATGCCCACCAGGACCACCGGGTCGTCGGTCAGCTGGCGCCCACTGTGTGGAGGGACGCCCTCGTGCTGCACTACGAGATCCCCAAGTGGGACGGCGACCTCACCACGCCCAGCCACTACGTCGCCCTGACCGCCGAGCTCGTCGAGGCCAAGGCGAGGCTGCTCGACCAGAGCTTCCCCTCGCAGGTAGGTCGCGACTGGTGGGACCACGAGGTCTTCCGGGGACTGCTCCGCCTGCGCGGGGTGGAGTGCCGGGCACCCTATGCCGAAGGATTTCACGGCCGCAAGGTCCTGCTGGACCTGGGCGGGCCCACACGAGGAGGAGACGACGATGCGACTGCTGGTGGACGGTGACCGGGGCTACCTCGGCGCAGTGATGGTGCCCCTGCTGCTCGAGGCAGGGCACGACGTGGTCGGCCTCGACGCCGGCTGGTACGACGGGTGCGACTTCGGTGCCGGTCCCTCCGGCTACGAGTCCAGGACCGGCGACATCCGGCACCAGGGCGCCGAGGACCTGGCCGGCTTCGACGCTGTGATCCACCTCGCCGCGATCTCCAACGACCCGGTCGGACACCTCAACCCCGACGCGACCTACTCGGTCAACACCGACGGGGCCCTCCACATGGCACGGATGGCGAAGGCCGCCGGCGTGGACCGATTCCTGTTCTCCTCCTCGTGCTCGCTCTACGGCGCGGCCGGCGATGCGCCTGTGACCGAGGACAGCGAGATGCATCCGGTGACGCCCTACGGGGAGAGCAAGATCCGCGCCGAGCGCGCCATCGCGGCGCTCGCCGACGACGACTTCAGCCCGACCTACCTGCGCAACGCGACGGCGTACGGCTCCTCCCCGCGGCTGCGGGCGGACATCGTCGTCAACAACCTGTGCGGCACCGCCTTCACCCAGGGCGAGGTGCGCCTGCAGAGTGACGGGACGCCGTGGCGTCCACTGGTTCATGCCGAGGACATCGCCAGCGCGTTCCTCGCGGTCCTGGACGCGCCCCGCCAGGTCGTCCACGACCAGGCCTTCAACGTGGGTCGAGACGAGGACGTCGTCCAGGTGCGCGACATCGCGCTGGCCGTCTCGGAGCGCTTCGATGCGCCGGTCACCTTCGCTGACGGGGCCGGGGCCGACGCGCGCGACTACCGGGTCGACTTCGGCAAGCTCACCCGGGACCTGCCCGGGTTCAAGCCCCGGTGGACCGTGGCCCGGGGGATCGACGAGCTGGCCGCGGACATGGACCGGCGCGGGCTGACCACGGCCGATCTCGAGGGACCCCGCTTCGTGCGGCTCCGGAAGATCCAGGAGCTGATCGACGCCGGACGTCTCGACGAGCACCTCGTCCTGCGATGAGCCTGCTCGCCGAGGACCCGCTGCTCGCCAAGCGCATGCGGATGCAGCTGGAGCGGTTGTACCCCCTGTGCAGGAGCATGTCGGGTGACGGCGTCCGCGCCACCCTCGACGTGATCGAGGAGTCGGTGCCGCTGCGGCGACTGGGGGTCCCGTCGGGGACCACCTGCCACGACTGGACTGTCAACGACGAGTGGAACGTGCGCGACGCCTACATCGCCGACCTGGACGGCCACCGGGTCGTGGACTTCCGCCGACACACCCTCCACCTGGTCGGCTACAGCGTCCCGGTCGAGCAGCGGATGACCCTCACCGAGCTGCGCGAGCACCTCTTCACGCTCCCGGAGCACCCGGACTGGATCCCCTACCGCACCTCCTACTACCAGCGCACGTGGGGCTTCTGCCTCTCCCAGCGGCAGCTGGACGCGATGGACGAGGGGCCCTACGACGTCGTCATCGACAGCAGCATCGGTCCCGGCGAGCTGACGATCGGGGAGCTGCTGGTGCCCGGCGACTCCGAGGAGGAGGTCTTGATCAGCGCCCACACGTGCCACCCCTCGCTCGTCAACGACAACCTCTCCGGCATCGTCGTCGCGACCGAGCTGGCGGCAGCCCTGGCGGCCCTTCCGCGGCGCCGGTGGAGCTATCGCTTCGTGTTCGCTCCCGGGATCATCGGTTCTCTTGCCTGGCTGGACCGGCACATGGAGGAGCTGGACCGGGTCAAGCACGGGCTGGTCCTCGCCGGCCTCGGCGGACCCGGACCGCTCGTCTACAAGCGCACCCGGCGAGGTGATCGGCCCATCGACCGGGCGGCGGCACACGTGGTCGGTCGGCAGGACGGGGAGGTGCGCGACTACTCGCCCTACGGCTATGACGAGCGGCAGTACAACTCGCTGGGCTTCGACCTGCCGGTCGGTCGGCTCACGCGCACCCCGCACGGCGAGTATCCGGAGTACCACACCTCCGCCGACGACCTCTCCTACGTCAAGGACGATGAGCTCGTCGGTGCCTACGAGGCCCTCGCCAGGATCATCGACGTCCTCGAGAACGATGCGGTCTACGCCAACCTGAGCCCCTACGGCGAGCCCCAGCTGGGCAAGCGCGGTCTCTATCCGAGCCTGGGCGGTCAGGCGGCGACCGACACGATGATGGCGCTGCTGTGGGCCATGGCCTCCTCCGACGGCTACACGACCCTGCTCGACGTCGCCGAGCGGGCCGGGCTCGACTTCGCCACCGTGGCGGCGGCAGCCCGGGACCTCGAACGCGCCGAGCTGCTCGCGTGCGTCCGGACCTGAGCCGGGTCAGCCGCGGACGAAGATCGTGGCGAGCACGGCCTTGTGGTCCGTGCCCGCGATGTCGAGCGTAGCCGCTCGGCTGACGGCCAGCCCGGGCGAGGTCAGGACGTGGTCGATGGCGGCGAACGCCGGAACGGTGATGCCGAGGCGGCGCTCGTGGCCTCCGGTAGGCCACGTCGGCGACAAGCCGCTGTTGACCTGGTCGGCGGCATCGTCGAAGCCGAGCCCGAGAATGTGCCGCATGGGGGCGTGCGCCAGCGTCGCGTTGAAGTCGCCGGCCAGGATGATGTCCGTGGAGATGTCGTCCCGGAGAAGGGCCAGGCCCGCGAAGGTGCGCTCGTGATCCGCGCGCCACAGTTCCGGGGTGTAGGGCGGGCGCGTGTGGACCGCGACAACGGTGACCGGGCCGAGCCGGTCGTCCACGAGCTCCACCACTCGGCTCTCCGCCCCGTCGTAGAGCGGCACGGCTCCGGCGACCGGGATACGGCTGAGCACGACCGTGCCCATGCCCTGCGCGTCCTCGAGCCCGGTCGAGTGGGGCAGCCGCGTCCCGATGCCCGTGGCCAGCAGCTGCGCCAGGTGTTCCGGGGAGACCTCGAGCAGCACGAGGACGTCGACGTCGTGGTCCCGGGCGGCCGCGGCGAGGCTGTCGGCGTCGCCGTACTCCCAGTTCTGCGTCAGCACGACGAGCGACGCTGCGTCCGTGCTGGTGCGGCCACCGACGTAGAGAGGTGCCACCCAGGCCGCGTGACCAGCGGCCAGGGCGAGCGCGACCACCAGCGCCACCATCGGGCCTCGTCTCCGGCGGCCCACCGCGACCAGACCGAGTGCCATCAGAGCTCCGAGGACCGCCAGCGGAAGGCCCAGCGGGACGAGCGTCACCAGCTCGATCAATCGTCGCGAGGTGGGATCAGTCAGCCGCACGAGGGCCAGCAGCCCGGAGGTGCCGACGGCGACCGCGGTAGCGGCCCACGTGGCTCCGGCCAGCACCCCGCCCCGGTCAGTAGGCACCGCGGTGGCACACGACTGCGCGGATTGTCCGCAGGAGGATCGCCACGTCGAGGCCCAGGGACCAGTTGTCGACGTAGCGCACGTCGAGCCGGACGGACTCGGCCCAGGACAGGTCCGAGCGTCCCGAGACCTGCCAGAGCCCGGTCATGCCCGGCTTCACCACGAGTCGCCGCCGCGGGTCGAGGTCGTAGCGCGCGACCTCCTCGGGCAGCGCCGGTCGCGGGCCGACGAGCGACATCTCGCCGCGGACCACGTTCCACAGCTGGGGCACCTCGTCGACGCTGTTGCGCCGCAGCCAGCCGCCGATCCGGGTGATCCGCGGGTCCTGCTCGATCTTGAAGAGCACGCCGTCGGACTGGTTGAGGGCCACCAGGTGGGTGCGCTCGGCCTCCGCCGAGGGCGCCATCGACCGGACCTTGTACATCGTGAACAGCCGCCCGTCGCGGCCCACGCGCTGCTGGCGGTAGATGCTCGGTCCGGGGGAGTCGAGCCGCACCATGGCAGCGACCACCAGCAGGGCCGGCATCATCAGGAGCAGGCCGAGAGCCGCGGCCACCCGCTCGAGCAGGTCCTTGAGCCACCGACGCGGCCCGTGGAGCGACGGAGGAGCCGCGCGGACGAGGGTGAGGCCCCCGCTGGCGAACACGCGGGTGCGGGTCGGGGTGACGTCGAGGAGTCCGGTGCCGACGTAGAGCTCGGTCCCGACCCGGGCCAGGGCCCAGTGGAGGCGGCGCATCTCGACCGGGGTCAGCCGTGCGCCGGGCAGCACCACGAGCGCGTGGGCCCGGTGGCGCTCCGCGACGCCGGCCGCGGACTCGATGCCGACGTAGGTCGGGAGGTCGTCGAACGGCTCCTTGGACGCACGCGTCAGGCACACGGCGACGACGCCGTGGCTGCCTGCCGTCTGGAGCTCGATCATCGCCTCACGCACGTCTCGCTGGCGCCCGGCCAGCACCAGCTGCGGCCCGTGGCTCCGCCCGACGACCAGGTGGTGCGCCGCACTGGCCGCGCCGGTGGCGGCCACGAGCTGGGCCAGTGCGATCACATCGACCGCGGTCACCCACGGCGAAGCGGCCAGGGTCAGCACTGCGCCCCGCACTGCGGTCCCCAGGACCACGCGAATGCCCCTGGCCCGGCTCTCGCCGAGGGCCGGTCGCCGGTAGTGGCCCGCCACCAGCAGCAGCAGGGGCCAGGCCACGGCAACGGTGAGGGCGATCGGGACAGGAAGCCCGAGCACCGCGCTGGCCCCGACGGCCAGTGCGAGGGCCAGCACCGCGTCGCCGCCGACGGCCGACCAGAGCAGGTGGCGTGGCGCGGGCGGCAGGACCGCCTCGAGGCGGGCGGTGCCGGCCGCCGGCACCGCCTCGACCTCGCGCGGGCGGGGAACAAGCGGCGTGGCCAGCGACGCAGGGTCGGGCGTGAGCATCCCGACCGAAGCCTGCGTCATCCCCACCACCCCCTGTGAGGCCCCCCAAGGCACCCATTCGTCGACTCTGCTGCGAGCCTAGGAACGTCGCCGCTGGGCGGCATGCCGCAAATCGGCGAAAGCCGTGCACCACCGGCAGGCGGGCCGACCGCGGTGAGGGACGAGATACCCAGTCCGTGGGATGGGCGGCAGCCGGCGCTGCGCCTACTCTCGGAGAGGTGCACCCTCACTGATGCGCCGCGCTCGTCCATCCCTGTGCCGGCCCCCTGGCCTTGGGGCGGCGAGGACCCACGCCTCGTCGTCGCGAATGCGGTGCATCAGTGGCGACGGTCGAGGTCTCCCCCACCTCGGCCGTCGCAGCCGCGTCCCCGCGGCCGTCGCACCCTGAGGCACCCGCCGTCGCGACTGGCCGCCATGTCCTAGGGTCCGGCTGCGCCAGGCCCCAGGGGGAGGCGCGTCGCGATGGCCTCCCGGGGTCTCGGCACGGCGGGCTGCGCGGCGGGACCCGAGCCGAAGAACGACTCGTGCCACATCTCCAGGCACAGCAGCGTCCAGAGTCGGATCTCCTCGTTGGCACCCCGCTCGTGCCGGTCGACGAGGTCGCGCACCTGGGCGCGGTCCAGCGTCTGGCCGACCCAGGAGTCGGCGCCGGTGAGGCGATCGCGCGCGGTGTCGCGCAGGCCGGTCCGGAACCAGGAGTCCAGCGGGACCCGGAACCCGACCTTCTTGCGGTCGATCACCTCGTCGGGCAGGAACGGCCTGGCCACCTCCTTCAGCACCCACTTCGTCGACCCCGACCGCACCTTCACCGACGACGGCAGCCGGAAGGCGAGCTCGACCAGGTGGTGGTCGAGCAGCGGCGGACGCAGCTCCAGGGACGCGGCCATGGACATCCGGTCCCCTCGCTCGAGAAGGTTGTCGGGGAGCCAGGAGCGGAGGTCGTGGCGCAGCATCCGGTCGAGGGGGTCGACGCCGAGCGTGGGTGTCGCCCGTCGATCGGGTGGTGGAGGGCCGCCCAGCAGGGACCTGCGCTCGTCGGCGGTGAACGGGGCGAACCAGGTGGCGTGCTGCTCGGCCACGTCACCGGCCGCGACGGCTCGCAGCGCCGTCCGGGCACGGGAGTGAGCGCCCAGACGACGTTCGACGGGCCCGGCCAGTCCGGAGCGAAGGCGAGAGGGGAGCACGGTCGCGCGCTCAGCCAGACGCGCGAAGCGGTGCTTGGGGTAGCCACCGAACAGCTCGTCGCCACCCTCGCCCGACAGCACCACCCGGACGTGCTCGCGCGCCGCGCGGGCCAGGCCGAACACGGCGATGTCGGCCGGCTCGGAGATCGGGGCGTCGCGGTGCCAGGTGAGAGCGGCCCACATCTCCTCGAAGTCGGTGGCACGCAGCATCACCTCGTGGTGCTGCGTTCCGAGCAGCGCGCTGACCCGACGGGCCCAGGGCAGCTCGTCCTGCGGGTGGTCGCCGAACCCGGCCGAGAACGTGTGCACCGGGTCGTCCCCCCGCAGCTGCACCATCTGCGCGACGATGAGGCTGCTGTCGAGGCCGCCCGAGAGGTAGGCGCCCACCGGGACATCGGCGACCATCGCCGAGCGCACTGCCTCGCGGACGCCGTCGCCGACCGCCTCGATCGCGTCCCCGGCGCTCCAGGTGCCCGCCGGGTCGCACTCCGGTGGAGCCCAGTAGTGGGTCTCCTCGAGATGACCGCCGGGCATGATCGAGACGCGGTGCGCGGGCCGCACCTTCTTCACGCCCTCGAAGAGGGTGTCCGGTGCCGGGACCGAGCGCGAGGCGAGGTAGGCGTCCAGGCTGCGGTGATCCACCTGCGGGGGAGGGCCGACGGCGAGCAGCGCCTTGATCTCCGAGCCGAAGGCGATGCCGCCGGGGATGTGGCGGTAGTGGAGGGGCAGGATCCCGAGACGGTCGCGCACGAGATGGGTGGTGTCGGTGCGCAGGTCGTGGGCGACGAGGGCGAACTGGCCCTGCAGCCGCTCGACGAAGCTGATCCCCTCCAGAGCGAGGCCGGCCACGACCACCTCGGTGTCACCGCGGGTGCGGAACGGGTAGTCGAGATGGTCGCGCAGGCTGTCGTGGTTGAAGATCTCGCCGTTGAAGGCCAGCACCCAGCGGCCGTCGACCGAGTGCATCGGCTGGTGGGAGTGCTCGACGTCGATGATGGCCAGGCGCGTGTGGGCCAGCCCGATGCCCGGCCCCACCCACACGGCCGCCTCGTCCGGTCCGCGGTGGTGGAGGAGACCGGCCATCTCGTGCAGCGACTGCGTCGCGAACGCACCCGAGGAGAACGCGCGTACTCCACCGATTCCACACATCACGAGCCTCCGATCAGGTCGGCGACGCCGACCAGGTGGCGGGCCCTTGCGGCCCAGGACGACGAAAGGACGGAGTCCCGCTGTGCGCGCGGGTCGGGGCCGGTGCCGACGGCCCGCCGGGCGAGCCCGGGGAAGTCCTGCCGGTCGTGCGCGACGACCACCTGCCGGCGGTAGCCCGCGACCTCGGGGTAGTCGGTGGACACCACCGGCAGCCCCAGTGCGAGGTATTCCTTGAGCTTGATCGGGTTGGCGAACCGGATCCACTCGTTGTCCAGCCACGGCATGAGGGCGACATCGAACCCGCGCCCCACAGCGGGGATCGTGGAATAGGGGCGAAAACCCAACCAGTGCACGTTGGGCAGGCTCGTGAGCCCGTCCATCGCACACGTGGCGTCGCCCACCAGCACCAGGCTGGCGTCGGGGTTGTCCACCGCCGTGCGTCGCAGCAGGTCCATGTCGACGACGTAGTCGTCGAGCCCACCGAAGAAGCCGAGCCGCGGGCGCGGGATGGCGGCCACCTCCGGGTCGATCTCGCCGTCGGGTGAGAAGTGGTCGATGTCGACGCCGTGGTCGAGGAACACGGCGCGGTCCCCGACCAGGTCCTGGTCGCGGTCCATCAGCTCGTGGCTGACGTAGAGCACCCGGTCGCTGTGCCGCATGAGGGCGCCCTCGAGACCCGCGACCCACGCACCGTCCGCCTCCGGGAAGGCCGAGTGCAGATCGGAGCGATTGAAGACGAGGGAGCGGCGACTCATCGGCTCGACGACGGGCCATGCCGTCGGGATGGTGACGCCGATGTGCGGCGCCCCACCGAGGCCGATGGCCCGGGCCACGAGGCGCACCTGCTGGCGCACCAGCCAGGCGTTGAGCCGGGCCGCGGAGGTGTCGCCGTAGGCGGGGATCATCACCGGGGTCATCACGTGGAAGCCCGGCAGACCCGGCACGGGGCGGCGCACCAGCTTGGCCATGCTGCGCGCCTTGCGCACGACCCGGCGGGTGGCGTGGGTGCTCCGGCCCGGGGTCGGGACCCGCAGCCCGAGGCTGTTGACCACGAGGACCGGGCGCCCCCGTGCCACCTGGCGCATCAGCTGGAAGTCGGAGTGCGCCTGGTTGTGGTACCACCAGTCCTGGGCGGCGAACCAGATGAAGCCGGGCCCGTCGTCGGCACGCGGAGGTGGCGGCGTGGGTGCGGCCTGCGGGACCCGGTCCGGGGCGAGGACGGCCATCGCGCCCGCCCGGTGGGCGGCTCCGCGAGGACCCGTCGAGCGCACGACCTCGCCGGTGAGCAGGGCGGCCCGGTGCGACGCACGCGACAGCGGGCCGTGGTGGCGCGCATGGTGGCGGACGCGATTGGCCATCAGGATCCGCCAGAGGCCGGGGTCGGTGTCGTAGCTCCCGCCACGGTGGGTGAGGACCGCATCGGGGACGAACCTCACCCGCAACCCCGCGGCACGCACCCGACGGCACCAGTCGACCTCCTCGGAATAGAGGAAGAACGACTCGTCCCAGTCGCCCACGGCAGCCCGGGCGGCGGGGGAGATCGCCATCGCGGCGCCCGTGGCCCAGTCGACGTCATGGCTGTGCTCGTAGGCGGTCGGCGAGCCCACCACCTCGCCGAGTCCGAGTCGGGCGGCCCGCCGCCCGCCGAGCAGGGCCTCGGCCCAGGCCCGTGCGGCGGAGGGGTCGCGCCGCAGCGAGGGGGCGGCATCGCCCGCCTCGTCGCGGATCAGCGGGACGGCGACTCCGACCGTGGGGTCGTCGAGGCCGGCGAGCAATCGGACGAGGCACCCGGGGTGGAGGGCGAGGTCGGGATTGAGCACCACAGCAGTGTCGGCCGCACCGACGCGACGCAGTGCGGCGTTGATCCCGGCGGCATAGCCCGCATTGCGGCCGGTCTGGACGAGCTCGGCGTCCGGCAGCAGCCGGCGCACGACTGCGGCGGTCGCGTCGCTCGACGCGTTGTCGGCGACGACCATCCGCACGTCGTCGACCCCCTCCAGCCCGGCGACCAGGCTCGCAGCCAGGGTAGGCAGGACCTCGGCGCTGTTGTGGGTGACGACGACCACCGCGATCGGACTCATGCGCCGTGCTTCCAGCCGATGTGGTTGGCGATCCCGACGGCGGCCAGCTGCGAGGACACCTCGAGCTTGGCGAGGATCGACTTGACCTGGGTGCGGACGGTGGCCTCGGACACCACGCTGTCCTGGGAGATGGCCCGCACGGTGTGACCCTCGATGAGCGACCCCAGCACCTGGCGCTCGCGGGGCGTCAGCAGGTCGAGCCGACGGCGGATGTCGTCGCTGGCCTGCCGGTCCCTGGCCCAGGCCTCGAGCAGCGACTCCAGCTCTTCCCGATTGACCACGGGCAACCCCTGGTGGAGCCGACGCACCGTCGAGAGGGCTTGCTGAAGCGCGCCGCTCTTGGGCAGGACCTTGCGGGCACCGAGCCTCATGCACCCGCCCCACCGCCCCAGATCCTCGGACGCGGTCAGCACGACGACGTTGGCGTGCGCGCGGGCCAGCGGCGCGATCAGGGTCATGCCGTCGCCGAACCTCCCGAGGTCGAGGTCGAGCAGGACGGTGCGGGGATTGCTGCGCAGCGCCAGCGATCGCAGCGTGGCCATCGAACCCCCCTCCTCCGGCATCTCGAGCCGTCGCACGTCGTAGCCCTCCAGCGAGAGCGCAAGCTCCAGCGACTCGGCGAACAGCATGTGGTCGTCGATGATGAGCACGCGGTGCTCAGCCCGAGCGGCGCCAAGTGGCATGGCTGTCCTCGCTCACGTCGTCCTCGGGCGAGCGCCGCACCGCCGGCAACGAGATGACGAACGCCGAGCCGGGGCCCTGGGCGTCGACCAGACGGAGCGATCCGCCGTCCTCCGCCACGAGGCGTTGGGCCAGGTGCAGACCGATGCCCTCGCCGGGGGAGTCGTCCCCGTGATGGCCCCAGTCGAAGATCCGCTCGCGCTCGTGGGGCGGGATGCCGCGTCCGTAGTCGGTGACGGTGATGTCCACCGTCTCCTCGTCGCGACGCACGACCTCGACCCGGCTGCTGTCGCAGCCCCCGTGGGTGGCCGCGTTGTCGATGAGGATGTTGACCACCTCGGCCAACGAGTCATAGCTCGCACGGACCGAGTCGCCGCTGCTGCGCAGCTCCACCTCGCGTCCCTTCAGCCGCTGCAGGTCGAGGATCACCTCGAGGGCGTCATCGAGGTCGAGGTGGGTGGCGGCCTCCTCGCGCTCGGTGAGCAGGCGCTGCATGCGGTCGAGCTCGCGTCGCACCGAGTGCAACAGCCGCTGCCGGGTCGCGTCCGGGATGTCGGCACAGTCCAACAGGGCCGACCCGTTGACCAGCCCGGCCAGGGTGCTCCGCAGCTCGTGCATGCGTTCGCGCTGGTCACGGGTGCGGAGGAGCAGGTCGAGGTCGAGGTCCGGCGCTTGCACGACCCGGGCGTCGTTGGCGGCGCGCTGCAGGCAGCCCCAGGCCGTGGCGAACCACCCCGCACTCACGGCGGCGAGCGCCAGTGCGATCAGCGTGTCCCGCCACGGTGCGCTGGGACCCGCGGTCATGAGCACGCGGAGGACGACCACGAGCATCGTTGCGACCAGCAGCCGGTCGGTGGGCGGGCGCAGGACCCGTCGGACGAGCGCGAGTGCGGCGGCCGCCAGCTGTGCACCCGCCGCCACCCCGATCAGCACCTGCACCGGGGCGGACACGGGTGGGTCGGTCGGCACCTGGCGCACGAGGTGCACGAGGTGCCCCGCGGCCACGCAGCCCAGGCCGAGGCCGACCGCCAAGCCGTCGCCCAGTGGCCGGTCCGGCGCCGCGGCATGTCGTCGCCAGCTGACGAGCGCCGCGATGGCGGCGCCCGCCACCAGCGTTCCGGTGACGAGCCCTGTCGCAGCGGAGCGCGACGTGGGGCTGGCGCTCGACAGCAGCGGCACGCTCCCCAGCGCGGCTGCGGTCAGGAGGACGAACGCAGTGATGCCGATCGTCCGCGTCCCCACACGGTCAATGATTCCCTCGCTATGCGCTGAATCGCGCATGTTCCCCCCAGGCGATAGTTCAATTTGATCAGGCTCCCCCGTGCAGCGTGGAACCTCCTAGTTGGGGGTGTCCATCGATTGTGTGGGCGTACCCAAATTGCGGCAACACCTGTCTAATCCGGATTCGTCGGAGCCTCCGTCAGGGCGTGTCAAGGAGCGATCAAGGGATACACAAGGGGCGTCGGAAACCCGCACCGGAGGGCCGCTCGCCTCACCAATTCGGTGCACGTTGCCCAAGCCTCGAACAACCCTCCGGGTCGGCACCGACAGGCTGGGTCGTCGGCCGATCTGGGAGGGAGGCGTGATGGGTGTTCGGGAGCCCGCATGGGTGGTGTCCCCGCACCTCCTGGTCGCTCAGGCGGTGGCGGCGGCACTGCGCTCCGTCGACACGCCGGCCGAGGCGCACGCGTGGGACTCGGCGGTCCGGGACCGGGACGTGGGGGAGGCCAGTCCAGTGGAGCCGCGGCTCGTCGTGGCCATCCTCGAGGGGCTCGACACCGACCAGCGGGTCGCCGAGGTCGCGCGCCTCGTCGAGGCCGGCCACGTCCGGGTGGTCGTCGTGACCTCGGGCGATGCCGCTCTCTGGTGGGGCGGCCTGCTCGAGAGCGACGCGGTCGACGTCGCGACGGTGACCACCTCGGTGGTCCAGCTCGCCGAGGTGGTGGAGCGCTTCACCGCCGGAGGGTCCTCCATGGATCCGGCACGCCGCCTGGCCCTCCGCTCCTCGTGGTCCGAGGCCATCGGACGGCGCCGACGCCTCGCCCGGCTCCTGGCCACGCTCTCCCCCCAGCAGCGTCGCGTCCTCGACCTCCTCGCCACCGGACGTGGCGTGACGGAGGTGGCCCACGTGATGGGGGTGACCCGCGGCACGGTCCGCAGCCACGTCAAGGCCCTGCGCGCCAAGCTCGGCGCCCGGAGCCAGTTGGAGGCCGTGGCCATGCTGCACCAGACCCGGGGCGAGCCCGCCGGGACGGACCTGGTCCCCGGCCCGCGGCAGGTGATCGACAACTGGTACGTGGCTCCCCGTCGCTAGGCTGCCGCCATGACCGCACCCCATGACGAGCCTTGCTGCGCTCCTCTCGACGCAGGGACCCCGAGATGATCGATCCCACCACGCTCGACGACCACGCCTTCGCCGTCTGGGCGGCCGAACGGGCCGGCGCCGTGCTGCTCGACGTACGTGCCGGGGCGGACGCCGCCGGCCTCGAGGGCAAGGCCCTCAAGGACGCCGGTGACGCTGCCGCGCAGGCCGAGCTCGACCGGGTGCTGACCGAGCACCGGCCCGGTGACGCGGTCCTGTCCGAGGAGGCGGCCGACGACAAGTCCCGCCTGACCGCCCGTCGCGTCTGGATCATCGACCCCCTGGACGGCACTCGCGAGTTCTCCGAGCCGCCGCGTGAGGACTGGGCGGTCCACGTCGCCCTCTGGGAGGACGGCGAGCTCGTGGCCGGCGCGGTCGCGCAACCGGCGCTGGGGGAGACGTTCGACACCGGCCGGCCCAGCGTCGTGCCTCCGCGCACGTCCGAGCGCCCCCGGATCGCGGTCTCGCGCAGCCGTCCGCCGGCCTTCGTCGAGGCGCTGGCCACCGAGCTCGATGCCGAGCTCGTCCCGATGGGCAGCGCCGGCGTGAAGGTGATGAGCGTGGTGCGCGACATCGCCGACGCCTACGTCCACGCCGGCGGGCAGTACCAGTGGGACAACGCTGCGCCGGTCGCGGTCGCCCGTGCCGCCGGCCTGCACTGCAGCCGCGTCGACGGCTCGCCGATCGTCTACAACGAGGACGACACCTCGCTGCCCGACCTGATCGTGTGCCGTCCCGAGCTGGCCGAGCAGATCGTCGAGTTCGTTCGCCGGCACGGGACCGACTGACCCGACGTCCTTCGTCGCGCACACCACCGTCGACTGCCACCACGCCTACGAGCTCTCCGAGGGGTGGAAGGCCCTGCTCGGCTACGTCGACCTCGACGGCGACCCCCACCTGCCCGGCCACGAGGAGTGCCTGGTCCGCGACCCGGAGTCGGGCCATCGCATCCTCTTCATCGAGGTCCCCGACGACGTGCTCCCTGCCAAGCGGATCCACTTCGACGTCCGCCCGCGAGAGGGCACCCACGACGACGAGGTCCACGCCGACCCGCCTGCGTGAGCGGTCAGGGCAGGCGCTCGGGGTGCGCGGCGACGTAGGCCCGCACGGGCACCGGCTGTCGGCGCAGGTAGCCCTGCGGCAGCCATACGCTGCCGATCCGGGTCAGGTAGTAGACCTCCCAGGCGAGGTAGCCGCGGAACTGGCGCGGATCGCGCTGCATGGCCCGGGCGTGGAGGGTGACGCCCCGGACGTAGGGCCACGAGTTGTTGTAGCGCCACAGCGCGGCGCCCTTGTCGCGGTCGAAGCCGTTGGCCTGCAGGAGCCTGCCCGCGGCGAGGATCGCGTCGTGGGCATCGTCGATGTCGCCGCCCGCGCCGTAGATGTCCCACGTCGTCGGGATGAACTGCATGGGGCCCTGCGCACCGGCCACCGATGTGCCCCGGATGCGACCGAAGGCGGTCTCCACGAGGTTGATCGCGGCGAGGTACTCCCAGTCCACGCCGAAGCGGCGCTCGGCCTCGCGATAGCTGCGCATCAGCGTGCGCGCCGGCGCGGGCGCCACGATCCGCCACGCCGGGAGCTCACCCGCGAGGTCGGCGTCCGAGGTGGCGTGCATCGAGCGGAACTCGCGGCGGGCCGCGACGTTGGCCCGCACCCACGCGTCGTTGCCCGGCCCGAGCCGCGCGAGAACGCGCGGCAGCCACGCGGGGCGTACGGCTATCTTCCGGATCGCGAGCTGGCCCGTGGCCCGGCGGCGCCGAGCAGGTCGGCGTCGGGGGCATCCGACCGGATCACCCGCTGTGCCGCGGCCACCATGGCGGCCGCCTCGGCGGGTGTGCCGGGACGGCGCGGAGTGCCCGCAAGCGCCGGAGCGAGCTCGTCGGGTGACGCCGGCTCGACGAGCGCCGCGTCGGCCGGTCGCAGGTCGTGCTCGGCCGGGGAGGGCGTGTGCGCCGCGCCGCCGCACGCGGTGAGGGCGAGTGCGCCGCACGTCACGAGCGCAGTGAGCAGCGTCGTCCGGGCCATGGGCCCAGCCTCACACGGCGCGCGCCCGCAGAGAATGGCAACGGCCCGGCAGAGCGTGCTCTGCCGGGCCGTTGTCGTGGGTCGAGGACCCGTGTCGATCAGTAGACCGTGGTGCGCCACACGAAGCCGGTGGCGAGGAACTTGGAGTCGCCCTTGACGGCGAGGCTCCAGTACCAGGTGCCGCCGCGCTTGGGCAGGGTGACCTTGTACTTGCCGGCCTTGTTGGTCTTGATCGTCTTGAACTTCTTGTAGCCCTTCTTCTGCTTCTTGCTCGCCTTGATGACGATCTTCTTCTTGCCGTAGCTCGGCTTGACCTTGCCCTTGAGCACGAACCCCGAACGGGGGTAGGTGATCTTGCGAGCGACGCCCACGGTGAAGGGGGCCGACTCGCTGGGGGCGTAGTTGTCGCCGTAGGTGCCCTGGTCGGTGTCGGTGTAGCCGCTGTAGACGACCTTGTAGCTCGTGTTCATCTTGGGCTTGACGTCATAGAACGACGAGTAGGTGCTGTCGGCCGTGGCCACCGGCGTCCAGGCTGCAGATCCGGCCTCCATCGCGTAGAGGACGGAGGTGCCGTCGGCGCTGCCCGGCGAGTAGCCGTCGGAGCTGGAGATGTCGACGGACACGTAGAACTTGTCGCCGTAGTCCAGCCTGGTCTCGCTGGGCACCGCGGTGGTGGTGGTGGTCCAGCTGTCGGCGGCCTGGCTCGGTGCGGCGATGGCGATCGGCGTGAGGCCGAGCAGTCCAGCAGTGACCGTGCCGGCCACGAGACGAGTGATGCGCATGTCCCCGTTGTTCCTCTCGAAAGAAATTCTTGGATCGACCGGCTGCTCGGGCAGCGGCCGTTGAGGTGGCTGCTACCCCCAGGGCGCGTGCGACAAACCCCGGGGAGGCACCCGTAGACTCTCAACACCCCCCATCCTCCTGCGAATGGGGGTCGTTGTGCGTGCTCTCGAAGGGAGTCCCCGGTGCCCTCCACCCCGCTCGTCGCCCTGGCCGATCGTCTGGTCTCGGCCCCGACGATGTCCCGCGCGCTGGCGGACACCGCGGTGCAGGCCGCCCTCGACCTCACCGGCCCGGGGGCCGTGCGGCCGTTCGTGGTCCGCGCCCTGGTCGAGAAGGGCCGCACGGTCCTGGCAGTGACCGCCACCTCCCGTGAGGCCGAGGACCTGGTGGAGGAGCTCGCCGACCTCGTGGCTCCCGACTCCGTCGCCTACTACCCCAGCTGGGAGACGCTCCCGCACGAGCGGCTGAGCCCCCGCAGCGACACCGTCGGCAAGCGGCTCGCCGTCCTGCGGCGGCTGCGGCACCCCGGCACCGACGCGGCCAACGGCCCGCTCCAGGTGGTCGTCGCGCCGATCCGCAGCCTGCTCCAGCCGCAGGTGCCGGGCCTGGCCGACATCGAGCCGGTCGAGCTGTCGCCCGGTGAGTCACACGTGCTCGAGGACGTCGTCCGCGGCCTGGCCGAGGCGGCGTACTCCCGGGTCGACATGGTGGAGCGGCGCGGCGAGTTCGCCGTGCGCGGCGGCATCGTCGACGTGTTCCCCCCGACCGAGGAGC
Organism: Propionibacteriales bacterium; assembly: GCA_038259535.1. Taxonomy (GTDB): domain Bacteria; phylum Actinomycetota; class Actinomycetes; order Propionibacteriales; family Nocardioidaceae; genus Nocardioides. Next base: position 16,398 of record JBBSOR010000010.1, read on the forward strand.
ACCCGCTGCGGGTGGAGTTCTGGGGCGACGAGATCGAGGAGATCCGGGCCTTCTCGGTCGCCGACCAGCGGACGCTGGAGACCGTTCAGCGGCTGTGGGCGCCGCCGTGCCGCGAGCTGCTGCTCACCGAGGACGTACGCCGTCGCGCCGCCGAGCTCGGCCAGGCGCACCCGCAGCTGCTCGAGCTCACCGACAAGATGGCCGCCGGGATCGCGGTCGAGGGCATGGAGTCGCTCGCTCCGGTCCTGGTGGAGGGGATGGAGCTCCTCGTCGACCTGATGCCGGCCGACACGACCGTGCTGGTGCTCGACCCCGAGCGGGCGCGCAGCCGCGCCCACGACCTCGTCGCGACGAGCGAGGAGTTCCTCGGGGCGTCCTGGGCGGCCGCCGCCGGTGGTGGCACCGCGCCGATCGACCTGGGTGCCGCGTCCTACCGCGAGATCGCCGACGTGCGGCTGCACGCCCTCGGCCTGGGCCACGCCTGGTGGACGGTCAGTCCCTTCGGCATCGACACCGACGACGCGCCGCTGGACGCCGCGACGGTCGGGGTGCCGAGCACGACGCTGCCCACCCGCGGCGCCGATGCCTACCGAGGCGACCTGGACAAGGCCGTCACCGACATCCGCGGGTGGGTGGCCGACGCCCTCGAGGTCGTCGTCGTGCACGTCGGCCACGGGCCTGCCCAGCGGTTCGTCGAGCTCCTGGGTGAGCACGACATCGCCGCCCGTCTCGTCGAGGAGGGCGCCACCGCCGGGCCTCACGTCGTCACCGTGACGTGCGGCCACCTCGTCCATGGTCTCGTCGACGACGAGGCCCGGGTCGCGATCCTGACCGGCGACGACCTGTCCGGGCAGAAGTCCTCCACGCGCGACATGCGACGGATGCCGACGCGCCGCAAGAAGCAGATCGACCCGCTCGAGCTCAAGGCCGGCGACTACGTCGTGCACGAGCAGCACGGGGTGGGGCGCTTCGTGGAGATGAAGCAGCGCGAGGTGGGCGGCGCGACCCGCGAGTACCTGGTCCTCGACTACGGCCCGTCCAAGCGCGGGGGCCCGCCCGACCGGCTCTACGTCCCGGCCGACACGCTCGACCAGGTCACCCGCTACGTCGGCGGTGAGAACCCCAGCCTGGACCGCCTCGGTGGCGGCGACTGGACCAAGCGCAAGAACAAGGCGCGCCGCGCGGTCCGCGAGATCGCCGCCGAGCTGATCAAGCTCTACGCCGCCCGCCAGGCGACCAAGGGCCACGCCTACGGTCCCGACACGCCGTGGCAGCGCGAGCTCGAGGACGCCTTCCCGTTCACCGAGACCGTCGACCAGCTGACGACCGTCGACGAGGTGAAGTCCGACATGCGCCGGGTGGTCCCGATGGACCGGCTGGTGTGCGGCGACGTCGGCTACGGCAAGACCGAGATCGCGGTGCGAGCGGCGTTCAAGGCGGTGCAGGACGGCAAGCAGGTCGCGGTGCTGGTGCCCACGACGCTGCTGGTCACCCAGCACCTGTCGACGTTCTCCGAGCGGATGTCGGGCTTCCCCGTGGTGATCAAGGGGCTCTCGCGCTTCCAGACCGACAAGGAGGCCAAGGAGGTCATCGCCGGCCTGGGTGAGGGGTCCGTCGACATCGTGGTCGGCACCCACCGACTGCTCAACCCGGACATCAAGGTCAAGGACCTCGGCCTGATCATCGTCGACGAGGAGCAGCGCTTCGGCGTCGAGCACAAGGAGCAGATGAAGCGGATGCGCACCTCCGTCGACGTGCTGTCGATGAGTGCGACGCCGATCCCGCGCACGCTCGAGATGGCGGTCACCGGCATCCGCGAGATGTCGACGATCACCACGCCTCCCGAGGAGCGGCACCCCGTCCTCACCTACGTCGGGGCCTACGAGGACCGGCAGGTCGTGGCCGCGGTCCGTCGCGAGCTGCTGCGCGAGGGCCAGGTGTTCTACATCCACAACCGGGTCCAGTCGATCGAGAAGGCGGCGGCGCGGATCCGCGAGCTGGTGCCCGAGGCGCGGGTCGCCACCGCCCACGGGCAGATGGGCGAGCACGCGCTCGAGCAGGTCATGCTCGACTTCTGGGAGAAGCGCTTCGACGTGCTGGTCTGCACGACCATCGTCGAGAGCGGTCTCGACGTGTCCAACGCCAACACCATGATCATCGAGCGCTCCGACACCCTCGGCCTGTCCCAGCTCCACCAGCTGCGTGGTCGGGTGGGCCGCTCCCGCGAGCGCGCCTACGCCTACTTCCTCTATCCCGCGGAGAAGCCGCTCACCGAGACCGCCCACGAGCGGCTCGCCACCCTGGCCCAGCACTCCGACCTCGGCGGCGGCATGGCGATCGCGATGAAGGACCTCGAGATCCGCGGCGCCGGCAACCTGCTCGGCGGCGAGCAGTCGGGCCACATCGCCGACGTCGGCTTCGACCTCTACGTCCGGCTCGTCGGCGAGGCCGTCGCGGAGTTCAAGGGCGGCGGCGAGGACGAGGTGGCCGCCGAGGTCCGCAGCGTGCTGCCGGGCGACGCCCACCTGCCCCACGACTACATCCCCAGTGAGCGGCTGCGCCTGGAGATCTACAAGCGGCTGGCCGAGGTGCGCACCGACGCCGACGTCGAGGAGGTCCGCGCCGAGCTCGTCGACCGCTACGGCGCGCCGCCCGAGGCGGTCGAGTCGCTGCTCCACGTCGCCCGCTTCCGGGCCCGCTGCCGCGAGACCGGGGTGAGCGAGGTGACGGTGGCCGGCAAGTACGTCCGGTTCGCGCCCGTCGATCTGCCCGACTCCCGCGTCGTGCGCCTCCAGCGGCTGCACCCGCGCAGCATCGTCAAGGCGCCGGTCAGCACCATCCTCGTGCCGCGTCCGCAGACGGCACCCGTCGCCGGGCGTCCCGTGGCAGGCATCGTCCTGCTTGAATGGGCGCGTGGCGTGATCGACGACGTGATCGCCCCGACCCCCGCCCCGAGCAAGGAGTGACCGTGAGCAAGACCCGCCTGATGACCGCCGCCACGATGGGCGTCGCGGGGCTGTTGTTGAGCGGGTGCGGCAGCGCCGCACCGGGGATCGCCGCGAAGATCGGTGACCAGGAGCTCACGGTCCGCCAGGTCGACACCGCCACCGCCCACTACTGCACGGCGCTCGGCGAGCTCGAGTCCGAGGTGCCGATGAGCTATGTCCGGCAGTTCGTCATCCAGCTCCTCGCCGTCCGCTCGCAGGCGGAGCAGATCGCCGACGACTACGGCGTCGAGGCCGGCTCGACCTACGTCAACGACCTCTCCCAGCGACAGGCCACCGCGGCGACCAAGCCCGAGGAGGTGCGCCAGGACTTCCTCGACCTGGCCTCCGCCCAGGCCTACGCCCAGGACATCCTCGACCAGGTCGGCGCGATCGAGCTCGCCGACGCGGGCGTCGTGGACCCCACCGCGGACGAGATCTCGCAGGCCGGTGTCGATGTCTTCAACCAGTGGCCCGACGCCAACGGCATCGAGATCGATCCGCGCTACGGCCTCAGGAGCGTCGACGGGGTGCTGACGCCGTTCGACACCAACACCTCCTACGCGCTCAGCGAGACCGCGAAGTCGGGCCTCGCGAGCGAGCCGGACACGGAGTACGCCACGTCGCTGCCCACGACCCACCGCTGCGGCTGAGGGGCAGCACCCGATGACGGTCGACGGCTCGCCGATGGAGGCATTCGCCGACCAGATGCGCCTGCTGCGGCGGGAGTGTGCGTGGAAGCGCGAGCAGACCCACGCCTCGCTGGTCCCGTTCGTGCGGGAGGAGGCCGAGGAGGTCGTCGAGGCGATCGAGTCCGGTGACCCGGCCGCGCTGTGCGACGAGCTGGGCGACCTGCTGCTGCAGGTGGTGATCCACGCCGTGATCGCCGAGGAGGCCGGGGACTTCACGCTCGACGACGTGGCGCGCGGCGTGATCGCAAAGATGGAGCGTCGCAACCCGCACGTCTTCGGGGACGCTGTCGCCACCGACGCGGCCGAGGTGCTGACGCTCTGGAACGCGGCGAAGGCCGCCGAGAAGGCAGAGAGCTGAGGGTCCCGGACGTCATGGAGATCGTCGGTTCGGACCCGCGATTCTCATGACGTCGGCTCCGTGGACCCCCGGCGACGCCGGGGCGCGACCTCGCTAGGCTGGACGACGTCCCACGACTCTCCCTGTCAGGAGCTCTGCCATGTCCATCATCGCTGCAGTCGGTGCCCGCGAGATCCTTGACTCGCGCGGCAACCCCACCGTCGAGGTGGAGGTGCTTCTCGAGGACGGCGCGTTCGGTCGCGCGGCGGTGCCCAGCGGGGCCTCCACCGGTGCCTTCGAGGCCGTCGAGCTGCGCGACGGTGGCAAGCGCTACCTCGGCAAGGGCGTGCAGAAGGCAGTCGCGGCCGTCGGCGACAGGATCGCCGACGCGATCGTCGGCCTCGACGCCGACGACCAGCGCCTCGTCGACCAGGTGATGCTCGACCTCGACGGCACCGCGAACAAGGCCGAGCTCGGCGCCAACGCGATCCTCGGCGTCTCGCTGGCCACCGCGAAGGCCGCCGCGGAGTCGGCCGGTCTCCCGCTCTTCCGCTACGTCGGCGGCCCCAACGCCCACCTGCTGCCGGTGCCGATGATGAACATCGTCAACGGTGGCGCGCACGCCGACTCCAACGTCGACGTCCAGGAGTTCATGATCGCGCCGATCGGTGCGGCAACGTTCGCCGAGGCGCTCCAGCACGGCGCCGAGGTCTACCACGCGCTCAAGTCGGTGCTGAAGAAGAAGGGCCTCTCGACCGGGCTGGGGGACGAGGGTGGCTTCGCGCCCAACCTGGAGAGCAACCGCGCTGCGCTCGACCTGATCGCGGAGGCCGTCAGCAGCGCCGGCTTCGCCCTGGGCAAGGACATCGCCCTGGCGATGGACGTCGCCGCCAGCGAGTTCCACGACAAGGGCAGCTACACCTTCGAGGGCAAGGCGACCTCGTCGGACGAGATGATCGCCTACTACGCCGACCTGGTCGCGTCCTACCCGATCGTCTCGGTGGAGGACCCGCTCGACGAGGAGGACTGGGAGGGCTGGAAGGCGATGACCGACGAGCTCGGCACCAAGACCCAGATCGTCGGCGACGACCTCTTCGTGACCAACGTCGAGCGCCTCCAGCGCGGCATCGACGGCGGACAGGGCAACGCGATGCTCGTCAAGGTCAACCAGATCGGCTCGCTGACCGAGACCCTCGACGCGGTCGAGCTGGCGCACCGCGCCGGGTTCCGCAACATGATGAGCCACCGCTCCGGCGAGACCGAGGACACCACGATCGCGGACCTCGCGGTGGCGACCAACTGCGGCCAGATCAAGACCGGCGCGCCGGCCCGTTCGGACCGCGTCGCGAAGTACAACCAGCTCCTCCGCATCGAGGACGAGCTGGGTGACGCGGCTCGCTACGCCGGGCGGGGTGCCTTCCCGCGATTCGGCGGCTGAACGAGGCAGACTGGCCCGCATGCCTTCCCAGCGTCGTAGTCCGCGCGGTGGGCCCCACGGGAACGGGTCCCGTGGCTCGACGCACCCCGGTTCCCGCAGCTCGAGGCCGCGCAACGCCGTGTCGCGGACGACGCCCACCCGCACCGCGGAGGTGACCCCCTCCGCCGCGCGTCGTCCCCGGTTCACCGGCCGCGCCGCGGTCCTCGTGCTGGTGCTCGCCGTGCTGACCGTGTCCTACGCCTCCTCGCTGCGCGCCTACCTCCAGCAGCGCTCGCACATCGGGGACCTCAAGGCACAGATCGCCGAGCGCGAAGCCAGCATCAACGACCTCGAGCGCGAGAAGAAGCGCTGGGACGACCCGGCCTACGTCAAGACCCAGGCTCGGGCCCGCTTCGGATACGTGCTGCCCGGCGAGTCCGGCTTCGAGGTCATCGGCGTCGACGGCAAGCCGCTCGAGGCGCAGGCCTCGCTCAACGACCCCTCCGACGTCATCAAGACGGTGCCCAAGGCCTGGTGGTCGGCGGCCTGGGAGTCGATGGAGCTGGCCGGCGACCCACCCCCTCCGGACGAGGAGCCGGCCCCGCTGGTCGACGGCTCGGTGGCGGGAGGGCGACAGTGAACGACGCCAGCCCCGCCACGTCCATCGACCCCGACGACGTGGCGGCGATCCAGGCCCAGCTCAACCGCAGGCCCCGCGGCATTGACTCGGTCGGCCACCGGTGTCCGTGCGGCAACCCCGACGTGGTCACGACCGAGCCGCGTCTGCCCGACGGCACACCGTTCCCCACCACCTTCTACCTCACCTGCCCGCGGGCGGCCTCGCGCATCGGCACCCTCGAGGGCAACAACGTGATGAAGGAGATGCAGGAGCGCCTCGCCACCGACCCGGAGCTCGCCGCGGCCTACCGTGCCGCTCACGAGCGCTACCTCGAGGTCCGCGCGGAGGTCGGCAGGCGGGCGGGACTCGACGTACCCGAGATCGACGGGATCTCGGCCGGCGGCATGCCCGACCGCGTCAAGTGCCTGCACGTGCTGGCCGGCCAGTCGCTGGCGATGGGCCGCGGCGTCAACCCCCTCGGCGACGAGGTGCTCGACGCACTGGGGGACTGGTGGTCGATGGGCCCCTGCGTCGAGCGTCCCTCGGACTGACGCCCGTGTCCCGCCCCACCGGATCGAGCGCGGTCGCGGCCATCGACTGCGGCACCAACTCGATCAAGCTGCTCATCGCCGATCGGCGCCGCGACGGGTCGCTCGACGTCGTGCTGCGGACCTCGCAGGTGGTCCGACTCGGCCAGGGCGTCGACCGCACGAGGATGCTCGCCGACGAGGCGCTGGAGCGCACGTTCGCCGCGATCGACGAGTTCGCGCGGGTCATCCGCGACCACGGGGTCGCGCCGCAACGGATCCGCTTCTGTGCCACGTCGGCCACCCGCGACGCCGGCAACGCGGCCGTCTTCGCAGACGGCGTACGCCGACGGCTGGGCGTCGAGCCGGAGGTGCTCTCGGGCGAGGAGGAGGCGGCGCTGGTCTATGCGGGCGCCATGTCCGCGCAGGACCCGGCGCCCCCCGAGCCGGTGCTGGTGGTCGACATCGGCGGCGGCTCGACCGAGCTGGTCCTCGGCGCGGGCGACGAACGGCGGTCGATCTCGATGGACATCGGCTCGGTGCGGCTCCACGAGCGACACCTGCACTCCGACCCGCCGACCGGCCCCGAGGTCGCGGCCTGCGTGGGCGTCATCGACGAGCACCTCGACTCCTGCGGCATCGATCTCGAAAGGACCCGGACCGTGGTCGGCACGTCCGGCACCATCAAGACCCTCGCGTGCGGGGTGCTCGCGCTCGGCACCTACGACCGGGCCGGCTTCAACGGGGCGGTGCTGTCCAACGCCGACACCGCAGCCTTCGTCGACGACCTCGTCGCGATGTCCGTGGCCGAGCGCCAGGCGCTGCCCTACATGCACCCGGGTCGAGCCGACGTCATCGCCGCCGGAGCGCTGATCTGGAGCCGGATCCTGGCCCGGGTCCGGGTGCCGGAGCACGTGATCTCCGAGGCCGACATCCTGCACGGCATGGCCGCCGCCATCTCCGGACGAGAGGGCGGTCGATGACCCTGCTCCCGCACCCGGTCATCGGTGGCGACTTCGCCAGCCCGGTGCCGCCGGGGACCGGGTGGCCCGACGACCCGGGAGCACCCGGCACCCCGGTGGCCCGCGACGCCGACGACGTACGCCGACTCGCGCACGCAGGGACCCTGGCCGACCTCGACGCCCGAGTGAGCGTGTGTGCGGCGTGCCCGCGGTTGGTGACCTGGCGCGAGGACGTCGCCCGGCACAAGCGCGCCTCCTTCGCCGACCAGCCCTACTGGGGCAGGCCGATCCCCGGCTGGGGTGATCCGGAGCCGTCGCTGCTGATCGTCGGTCTTGCGCCGGCGGCCAACGGCGGCAACCGGACCGGCCGGATCTTCACCGGCGACCCCAGCGCCGACTGGCTCTTCGCGAGCCTGCACCGCACCGGGTGGGCCGCCCGGGCCACGAGCGAGCACGCCGGCGACGGCCAGCGACTGGTGGACGCACGCATGATCGCGACGGTCCGCTGCGCACCCCCGGAGAACAAGCCGACCCCCGCAGAGCGCGACACCTGCGCACCCTGGATCGCCGCCGAGCTGGCCCTGCTCCCGACCGTGCGCGCGGTGGTCGCCCTGGGGGCCTTCGGGTGGGACGGCGCGGTGCGGTCGCTGGTCGCGGCGGGCGCACCCGCTCCGGAGCGCAAGCCGAGGTTCGGCCACGGCACCGAGCTGGCGCTGGGACCGGTCACGCTGATCGGCTGCTTCCACCCCTCACCGCACAACACCTACACCGGACGGCTGACCCGCGAGATGACGGACGAGGTCTTTGCGCGAGCCCGCGCGCTGACACAATGACTGCGTGACCCTCCACGCCATCACCGTCCTCGGCCACGACCGTCCCGGCATCATCGCCGAGACCACCGACAAGCTCGCCGGACTCGGCCTCAACCTCGAGGACTCGACGATGACCCTGCTCCGGGGTCACTTCGCGATGATGCTGGTCTGCGAGGGCTCGGCCGCGGGCTCGGCGATCGAGTCGGCCCTGGCGCCGCTGGTCGCCGACGGCACCCTGACCGTCACCGTCCGCGAGATCCCCGCCGAGCACACCGCTGCGGCCGACGGGAGCTCCTGGATCCTCTCCGTGCACGGGGGCGACCGCCCCGGCATCGTCTCGGCCGTCGTCGCGGTGCTCGCCGGCGTCGGGGGCAACATCACCGACCTCACCACCCGCCTGGCGGGCGACCTCTACCTGCTCGTCGCCGAGGTGGACCTCCCCCCGGGTGTGGACGTCGCTGCCGTCGAGCGCGAGCTCGCCGCCGTGGCTGCCGACCTCGGGGTCGGCGTGAGCCTGCGCGCCGCCGAGACCGACGAGCTCTGAGCGCACCGATGGCGATCAACCCCACGGTCCTGTCCTGGACCGAGACCGACCTCGGCGTGGCCGGGTCGCTGCGCGACGTCGTACGCGCCCCTGCCGCAGTGCTGTCCACGCTCGGCGCGACGGTCGATCCGACCGCGCCCGAGACGGTTCGGCTCGCCGCCGACCTGGTGGCGACCATGCGCGTCTCGCCGGGCTGCGTGGGGCTTGCCGCCCCCCAGGTCGGCGTCGGCGTGAAGGTCTTCTGCGTCGACGTCGCCGCCCACCCCAAGACCCGCGAGCACCACGGCACCTTCGTGCTGTGCAACGCCGAGGTCGTCTCCAGCAGCCGCAACGAGAAGGCCCGCGAGGGTTGCATGTCCGTCCCCGACCTCACCGGCGACGTCAAGCGCCCCACCCGGGTCGTCGTACGCGGCCAACTGCCCGGCACCGGCGAGCAGGTGGAGATCGAGGCCCAGGCCTTCGAGGCGCGGGCGTTGCAGCACGAGATCGACCACTGCGACGGCCTGCTCTTCCTGGACCGCGCTGTCGGGGCGCACGCCGTCTACGCTCGCAAGACCTACCTCTAGGTCCACCCCGGAGAACCAGGTCTCCAGCCCCGGTATCCCAACCGGTAGAGGAAGCGGTCTTAAAAACCGCACAGTCTGGGTTCGAACCCCAGCCGGGGCACAGGACGGATGTGCGGATCGACCGCACACCCGCGGCTACGGTGGAGCCATGGGATCCAGGACCTCGGAGCTGCTCGCATCCCTGGCAGAGGCACTGCCCCGGGTGCTGTTCGCGATCGCGATCGTCGTGGCCGGCTACCTGCTCTCCCGTGCTGTTCGCTGGGCCCTGCGACGCGTCCTGACCGGCCGCCGGACGCCGAGCTTCGCGACGGTGATGAGCAAGCTCGCCGGGTGGGTGCTCCTCTCGCTGTCGGTGATCGTGGCGATCGTGGCGGTCTTCCCCTCGGTCAAGCCGGTGGACATGCTCGCCGGTCTCGGCTTCTTCTCGGTGGCGGCCGGCTTCGCGTTCCAGGACATCCTGGAGAACCTCCTGTCCGGACTCCTGCTGATCCTGCGTCAGCCGTTCCGCTCCGGGGACCAGATCACGGTCGGCGAGGTGTCGGGCACGGTGCAGGCGATCACCATCCGTGAGACCCGGCTGAAGACCTTCGACGGGCAGCTGGTGCTGATCCCCAATCGCGACGTCTACAAGTCCGTCATCACGGTGCGCACGCACTTCCCCAGCCGGCGGATGAGCTTCGTCGTCGGCATCGCCTACGAGAACGACGCCAACGAGGCGCGCCGGGTCATCCAGGCCGCTCTCACCGGGAGTCTTCCCCGCCTCGAGGAGACGCCCGAGCCGGAAGCCGTCGTCACGCAGCTGGGTGTCTCCACGGTCGACATCGAAGCGCGTTTCTGGTGCGGTCCCGGGCAGCACGACGTGGTCCTCGCCATGGATGCGGCCATCCGGGCGGTGAAGCTGGCCCTGGACGAGGCAGGGATCGAGATGCCCGCCGACATCATCGCTCTGCAGGCGACACCGAGCCTGCGTGCCGCGATCTCGGGCGAGGCGGAGGTGACGCCCGGCGGAGGGGTCGTGCGGTCGACCGTCGACCCGTAGGTGTGCGGGGAGCCACCACTCACCGAGCACCTCGAGCGAGGGGTGCCGGCGACCAGGTGCCGTGCCTCATCACGTGGGTGAGCCGGAGCGTCGCGTCGAGCACGACGAGATCGGCCGACGCCCCCGCGGTGAGCACGGGGGAGGGGAGGCCCAGCGCGCGAGCGGGGCCGACCGAGGTCTGGTGGACGGCGGCGGCGAGTGCGGCGGCGTGGTCCGGGCCGCCCTGGGCGACCGCGAACCTGAAGTGCTGGTCCATGGTCGCGGTGCTCCCGGCGATGGTGTCGGTGCCGGCGAGTCGGGCGACCCCGTCGGCGACGTCGACGGCGAGCTGTCCGAGCCGGTAGTCACCGTCGGGCATGCCGGCGGCGGCCATGGCATCGGTGACCAGGGAGACCCGGTCGGCCCCGGCGCTCGCGAGCACCTGGCGGTAGAGCGCGGGGTGGAGGTGGGTGCCGTCGGTGATCATCTCGAGGGTGACCCGCTCGTCCTCGAGCAGGGCCACCACCGGCCCCGGCTCCCGGTGGTGCACCGGGCGCATCGCGTTGAAGAGGTGGGTGGCCACCGTGGCGCCAGCATCGATCGCGGCCCGGGTGTGGTCGTAGGTGCCGTCGGTGTGGCCGACGGCCGCCACGGTGCCCGCCTCCACGAGGCGGCCGATGGCCTCGAGCGCTCCGGGAAGCTCCGGGGCGAGCGTCACCATCCGGATGGTGCCGGCGGACGCCGCCAGCAGGTCGTCGAGCTCGGCCAGGTCGGGCGCGCGGAGCGCTGAGGGCTCGTGGGCGCCGCGCCGGCGCGGCGAGAGCCACGGACCCTCGAGGTGGATGCCCGCGATGAGGCCGTCGCCGACCTGACCGGCGAGCGCCTCGACCTGTCGGTGCAGACCGGCGACGTCGGCGGAGACCAGCGACGCGACCAAGGTGGTGGTGCCGTGACTCAGGTGCAGGCCCGCGGCGGTGCGGGTCGCCTCGGGCGTGGCGTCGGAGAAGGTCGCGCCGCCGCCCCCGTGGACGTGGGTGTCGACGAACCCGGGCACGACCGTGGAGTCGGGAAGGTCCACGTCGACCCGACGCGGTGGCGCCCCGCGCCCGGTGGCCACGACCCGGCCGTCGGAGACCTCCAGCCAGCCGGGGCGCAGCACCTCCGCGCCGGTGAGGACCTCGCGGGCGCCGATCAGCACCGAGACCCCCTCCGAGGGCGTGGTCACAGCCCCTGCCAGACCGGCTTGGCCAGGTAGGTCTCGCGGTAGTAGCCCGCGAGCTGCAGCCGGCCCGCCGCCGCCTCGTCGACCAGCACGCTCACGTGGGGATGGTGCTGGAGGATCGTGGCGGGCCACAGGGCGCTCACAGGACCCTCCGCCAGCTGGTGCACCGCCTGCGCCTTGCCCGACCCGGTGGCGACCAGCACCACGTGCCGCGCGGACATGATCGTCGCGAGGCCCTGGGTCAGGCAGTGGGTGGGGACCGCCGCCAGGTCCCCCCCGAAGAAGCGCGCGTTGTCGAGGCGGGTCTGGCGGGTCAGGGTCTTGATCCGGGTGCGCGAGGCCAGCGACGATCCGGGCTCGTTGAAGCCGATGTGACCGTCGGTGCCGATCCCCAGGATCTGGAGGTCCACCCCGCCGGCGTCCTCGATGGCCTCCTCGTACGCCGTGCACGCGGCGGGCACGTCGTCGGCCAGCCCGTCGGGGCCTGCGACCCGGGACGGGTCGATGTCGACCCGTCCCGCGAACTCGCGGTCGATGACGTTGCGGTAGCGCTCGGCGTGGTCCTCCGGCAGACCGACGTACTCGTCGAGCGTGAAGGCCCGGGCCTGGGCGAACGACACCTGGCCCGCCGTGCAGCGCCGAGCCAGCTCGTCGTAGACGGGCAGGGGGGAGGACCCCGTTGCCAGCCCCAGGACCGCCGCCGGCGTGCGGCGCATGAGGGAGCCGACCTCGTCGGCGGCCAGCCGGCCGATCTGCTCGGCGGACTCCAGGATCACGATCTCCATCGGGGTCGTCCTCTCGCTCAGCGCTCGAAGGTGAACAGGGCGTCGCGCGCGGCGACCTGCGCTGAGGCCTCGGCCACGACCGTGACCTGGTGGGCCTTGGAGTCCATCACGACCACCAGGACGACCGGGTTGCGCCCGCTCTCCTCGATCGCCGCGATGTCGGCGGTCACGACCGTCTCGCCGACCTCCACGCGGTCACCCTCGGTCAGGTGGGTCTCGAAGCCGTCGCCCTTGAGCTGCACGGTGTCGAGTCCCAGGTGGACCAGCACGCCGACGTTGTCGTCGGTGAGGATGACGTAGGCGTGCGGCCACAGCTTCACCAGGCGGCCGCTGACGGGAGCCACCGCTGTCACGTGCTCGCGCGGGGGGTCGATGGCCGCACCGTGGCCGACCAGGCCCCGGGCGAAGGTGGCGTCGGGGACCTCGCTGAGCACCGTCATCCGCCCGGGGACGGGCGCCACCACCGTGGTGGCCGTGGTCGGTGCCGCTGGAGCGAACCCCGGCTCGGCGACCCCCGCGTCGGTGACCGCAGGCTCCGCGACCGCCGTCTCCTCCGGCTCCGCGCCCTCGAGCACGGCGTTGATGTCGCTCTTGAGCGCATCGGCCTGCATCCCGAAGATCGCCTGCACGTTGTTGCCCACCTCGATCACGCCCGCGGCACCGAGGGCCTTGAGCCGCCCCCGGTCCACGAGGCTCTTGTCGGCCACCTCGATGCGGAGCCGGGTGATGCAGGCGTCGACGTGCTGGAGGTTGTCCGCGCCGCCGAACGCTGCGATCAGCTGCCGGGCGCGACCGACGGCGCCTGCCGCCAGGCCCGCCCCGGGGCCGCCGTCGACCAGGTTGGCCCGCTGCTCGGCCTCGAACTCCTCGTCGGGCTCGCGACCGGGCGTGCGCATGTTCCATCGCAGGATCGCGAAGCGGAACATCGAGTAGTAGAGGACGAAGAAGACGGCACCCATCGCGAGCAGCACGGGCACGTTCTGCGCGGCGGGGGCCGTGCCGTAGAGCAGCATGTCGATGAGGCCGGCGGAGAAGGAGAAGCCGAGGTGCACGTTGAGCGCGTAGGCGATCGCCAGGGAGAGCCCCGTCAGCAGCGCGTGGATGACGTAGAGGGGGGAACGCGACGAACATGAATGCGAACTCCAGCGGCTCGGTGATCCCGGTCAGGAACGCCGTAATGGCAGCCGCGGACAAGATGCCGACCGCGACCGTGCGCTGCTGGGGCTTCGCCGAACGGATCATCGCCAGTGCCGCGCCGGGCAGGCCGAACATCAGGATCGGGTAGAAGCCGGAGGTCAGTCGCCCGGCCTCGGGGTCGCCCGCGGCGAATCGGGTGAGCTCGCCGGACACGGCACCGTTGGGGCCCTGGAAGTTGCCGTAGATGAACCAGACGTAGGTGTTCACGATGTGGTGCAGCCCCAGGGGGATGAGCATGCGGTTGACGAAGCCGTAGAGGAAGGCTCCGAGCACGCCGGCGCCACCGATGAACTCGCCGACCGAGGTCAGCCCGGAGTTGAACAGCGGGTAGAACCAACTCATGCCGAAGCTGATCGCCAGGCTCGCCAGCGAGACCACGATGGGGACGAATCGGCGGCCGCCGAAGAAGCCGAGGTACGCCGGCAGCTGGATGTTGTGGTAGCGGTCGAAGAGCCAGGCGGTGACCAGGCCGAGGACGATGCCGCCGAAGACGCTGTAGTTGATCGTCGCCTGCTCGCCCGCCACGTTGGTGACCCCGTCGAGCACGATCGGGGACATCGAGGCGAAGACCGCCTCCATCACGAGGTAGCCAGCCACCGCTGCCAGGGCGGTCGACCCGTCGGCCTTGCGAGCGAAACCGATGGCCACGCCGACCGCGAAGAGCAGGGGGAGGTTGGCGAAGACGGCGCCGCCCGCGGCGCTCATCGCCTCGAAGAACGGGCCGACGACGGCGGTGTCGATCTTGCCCAGCAGGTCGGGCTGGCCGAGCCGGAGCAGGATGCCGGCCGCGGGAAGCAGAGCGATCGGCAGCATGAGGCTCTTGCCGAGTCGCTGCAGCTGCGCGAACCCCGGGATGCGCAGCCGGGAGCCTCCGGCTCTCTCCGTGTCAGTGGGCGTCGTGGTGGTCATGGTGTCCTCCTTGCGGTCGGTGGTGACCGACGGCGGTGGTGCGAACGGTCGTAGATTGGTCTACACCTTTCGTAGATTGGCATAGCCCAATACATTCGCGCAAGGGTTGGCCGATATTGGTCTAGGCCAATGCGCTACCGTTGGTCGACATGAAGGTGCCGAAGTACTTCCACGTGAAGGGCCAGATCCTCTCGCTGATCGCCGACCGGGGTCCTGGGGACCCGGTGCCGACCGAGCGCGAGCTGGCCGAGGCGTTCGCGACCTCACGCACCACCGTGCGCAAGGCCATCGCCGAGCTCGTGGCCGACGGGCGTCTGGTCCACACGCAGGGCCGGGGCACCTTCGTGGCCCAGCCCAAGCTCATGCAGGTGCGCCAGCTGACCTCGTTCTCGCAGGACCTCACGAGCGAGGGCTGGCGTCCGGGCAGCGTCCTGCTCGACCTCGCCGAGGTGCCGGCGGACGCGGAGGTGGCCGCGCGGCTGCGGGTGCCCGAGGGGCAGCCCGTCCACCGGGTCGAGCGACTGCGCACGGCACTCGACCAGCCGATCGCGCACGAGATCGCGCATCTGTCCGGGCCGCTGCCGGGGCTGGGGGAGGAGCTGGAGCGGCACGGCTCGCTCTATGCCACGCTCCGGAACTCCTACGGTGTGGAGCTCGCCGTCGTCGAGGACGTCGTCGAGACGTCCGTCGCCGATCCGCAGCAGGCAGCGCTGCTGGGCTGCGACACGGGGCAGCCGATGCTGCTCATCCACCGCACGGGCCTCGACGTCGACGGCAAGCCCGTCGAGTGGACCCGGTCGGTGTTCCGGGGTGACCGGTTCCGGTTCGTGGCCCAGCAGAGGGTCGGCGCGCACTCCGTTCCGGAGCAGGCAGCCTCTGGGGGCGCTCTGGCCTGACCCGGCAACGTCCAGGTCGTCGAGGGCGCTCGTGTGTCCTGATGGTGGGCAGCCGAGGCCCGGACGCTCGGCCCCGGTCCGATCACGATCGGCAACGCCGTCTTCACTCGGCCGTCAGGCGGCAGAGGTCGAGACGTGAAGTAGGTCCTCACGTGGCTGCAACTGGGCTATCTACAACTGGGTGGGTCCGTATTGGCGACGCCAGTGGCCGGATCTGACGAGATCCGGATAGTCGCGGCAGTGTTGACCCTCTGGGCGTGACGGCATCCGGACCTGTCGCCGAGAGGGCGCGGACTGGCGCCATCCGCGCGCGGCGGGAGCTTCAGCGCCCGATTGCACATCAGTGGGATCGCGGGTTGCCGAGCGGCGCTCCCGTATGTCACAATCGAACAGAGGTTCGATGCGGGAGGAGAACAAGATGAAGAGTCAGGACGCAAGCACGACGGCTTGGCAGGCAGTCGAGCTGCACGGCCTGGCGGACCTCCTCGCCTCTCTCGACCCTGCCTCCCTGCCGTCCGACCTTCTCGACCAGGTCGAGGCGCTGGAGCGGGTCAAGGCCGCAGCCGCGGCCGCACAGGTGGTCGTGACGTCGACCTTCGCGGATGCCGCCGACAGCGAGGACGTCCCGGCGTCCGCTCGTCGTACGCCGCCGCGGGCGATGTCGATCGGCGCCGAGGTCGCGCTGGCGACCCTGGCCGGCCCGCACGCCGGTGAGCAGCGGGTGCTGCTCTCGCGGCGGCTGCGCGACGACCTCCCCCAGACGCTGGGCGCGCTCGCGCGTGGTGAGCTCACCGAGGACCGTGCGTTCGCGGTCGCCCGCGAGGTCGCGCACCTCGCCCCCGAGCAGCGGCGTCAGGTCGACGACGACCTCGTGCCCCGACTTCCCGGTCTCGGCGACCTCAAACTCCGCCACGCGGTCCGTCGCTCGTGCCTGCGGATCGCGGCCGACTCCGAGACCCGCCGCTACCGCCGCGCCCGCGCCGATCGCCGCGTCACCACCCGCGCCCTCGACGACGGCACCGGCCAGCTCACCGCCACCCTGCCCCTCGAGGTCCTCGCCTCCGTCCGCGCGGCCCTCGACGCCGCAGCCGCGACTGCCCGCGCCGACGGTGATCCACGCACCGGCGGGCAGGTCCGCGCCGACACGTTGGCCGCGCGGATCACCGGCCTCGACCCCGCCACCGACACCCCCGACGTGCGGGTCAACCTCGTCATCGGTGTCGAGTCCCTCTTCGGCGACGGCACCGAGCCCGGACTCATCTCCGGCACCGGGTTCCTCCCCGCCGCTCTGTGCACCGACCTCGTCCGCCGCGCCAGCGCCACCGCCAAGGCCACCCTGCGCCGCCTCTTCGCCACCCCCGACGAGCGGGCGCTCGTGGCGATGGAGTCCACCAGCCGACGCTTCGACGGACTGCTGGCCGAGCTCCTCACCCTCCGAGACGGCGGCACCTGCCGCACCCCCGGCTGCAACGCCGCCATCCGCCACCACGACCACGTCGTACGGACCGCCGACGGCGGGCGCACCCACGCGAACAACGGGCAAGGGCTCTGCGAACGCTGCAACTACGTCAAGGAGACCCCCGGCTGGACCACCTGGGTCCCCGCCAGCGGCTCCGACCAGCGCCACGAGGTCCACGGAGTGACCGAACACCTCCGGATCCACAGGTCCACCGCCCCACCCCTGCCCGGCGGTCTCGTCGGCGGGATCGACTACTCGCCCTACGAGCTCCGGCTCGCCAGCACCTACACCCTCGCCTGCTAGGGCTTCCTGGCCCGAAGCTGGTGTCAGGTGAGAGGCCGGATCTGGCGCGATGAGCGAGGGGATCCGCCGGTGTGCGGACGTCGCGATGGGCGATACTCACGCTGTGGACGAGGGCGACTTGGAGAAGGCTGTCGTGCTGTGGACGGGTCGTGGCACTCGATCGTGGCCAGATCGCAACGACGCAGCACTGATCCGCGAGTTCGGTGAGGCCCGAGGGCTTGACTTGCTCGTGACGCTCCGGTCACTTGAAGCCGACTTCTACAGTTCCGACGCACACCTCACGGAGCCGGACCTTCGTGCGATGACAGACCGGGCCTCCGAAGAGTTCCGGTCACGGCATCCGGATACGCCCGCGGCCCTCGTTGACGCCCTCTCGTGGTGCTACTCGTTCGACTACAAGTGAGGCCCGCTCATCCCGCGATGAGTGCGCCCCCCTGACAACCTCGCAGGACGCGATCACCGGCGGCGACGGCCGGGACCATGTGTCGCTCGGGGTGCTCGACCGCTTCCCCCGCACCCGCATGGCAAGGCTGTGAATTCCCTGAGCGGGGCCTTCCGCGGGAACAGCGTCGCGCTGCCGTACGTTTGAGCATGTGTCACCCCGGCTAGAGTGGTGTGACGAGACAGGCGCCGTCACCTTGACGTCGTCGAGACCTCCGGAACCACCGGGGGAGGCCTCCAAGGAGAGACCATGAAGAGCAACAACCCCGTGTTCAGCCGTTCCGAGGAGTTCAACCGCTCCTCGTCGAACACCTACGGCAACCAGACCTATGCCGGTGGCGGCCAGTCCTACCCCGGTTACGGAGACGCGAGCAGCGACCCGTCCACATGGGGCACCGGCACTCCCGGGCAGATCGACCAGGGTCGGATGACCGTCGACTCCGTCGTGCAGAAGACCGCCATCTCCATCGCCCTGGTCTTCGCGTCCGCATTCGCCACCTGGTGGTGGATCGGCGACGTCTCCGAGACCGTCGACCTGGGCCCGATCATCGCTCTGGCGATGCTCGGCGCCGGTGGTGCCTTCCTGCTGTCCCTGGTCAACTCCTTCAAGAAGGTGATCAGCCCCGCCCTGGTGATGGCGTTCGCGCTCGCCGAAGGCGTGGCCCTCGGCGCGATCAGCAAGCTCTTCGAGACCCAGTACCCCGGCATCGTGACCAGCGCGGTCCTCGGCACCTTCGCAGCGTTCGCCGGCACGCTCGCCGCCTACAAGTTCTTCGACATCCAGGTCACCAACAAGTTCCGCACCTTCGTGATCGCGGGCATGTTCGGCATGGTCGGCCTCGGCCTGCTGTCGCTGCTGCTGAGCGCCTTCGGGATCAGCACCGGCCTCTACGGCAACGGCCCGCTGGGCTTCATCTTTGCGCTGGCCGGCCTGGTGCTCGGTGTCTTCATGCTGATCCTCGACTTCGACTTCGTCGAGAACGGCGTCGCCGCCGGCATCCCGGAGCGTGAGTCCTGGCGCGCCGCCTTCGCCATGACCGTCAGCCTGGTGTGGATCTACACCAACCTGCTGCGGCTCCTCGCCATCATGCGTGGCGACTGATCATTCGCTGACCCAGGTCCGCCGGCCCGCTCGAGTGCACACTCGAGCGGGTCGGCGGCATGTCCGGGTCCACGCTCGGCCCCGGTATCTAGGGACATTCCAGTAGGAAATCTGCCGTCGGGACCTACCGGTTCGTCCCTAGATACCCCGGGCTGGGGCGGTCAGAGGGGCGGGCCAGCGGCATGTCAGGGGGCTTCTACGCCCGCGTGCTCGGCCTCGTCCTGCTCCGGCGACTCGACGTCGGTCGACGGGCGGCGCCGGCGGTGCCGAAGCTCGACCCAGCGACCGCGCAGGCCGCGCTGGTTGCCGCCGACCTCGGTGCCGTCGACCTCGGTGCCGGGCGTACGGGCGGCGCGCACCGCAGCCGCGGCGACCGGGAGGATCCCCTCGCGACGGCGCGGCTCGGGCACCGACTCGTCCTCGGGCAGCAGGTCGAGCGCGGCCAGGCACGACGGGATGAGCACCGCTGCCAGCTGCTGATAGCCGTCGGCAGACGGGTGGAAACGGTCCGGACCGAACAGGAGGGCGGGCGCCGCCTCGAACTCCGGGCCCAGGATGTCTCCCACCGACACCGAGCGACCGCCGTTCTCGACCACGGTGATGGTCTGCGCGGCCGCCAACCGTCGCGACCACTCGCGGGCGACCTGCTTGAGCGGAGGCGGGATCGGGCGGATCGTGCCGAGGTCGGGGCAGGTGCCGACCACGACGGCGATGCCGGCCTCGCGCAGGCGGCGTACGCCCTCGGCCAGGTGGCGCACCGACGCCGACGGGAGGACCGTGTGGGTGACGTCGTTGGCGCCGATCAGGATGACCGCGATGTCAGGGTGGGTGCCGATCGCGGCATCCGCCTGGTCGGCCAGGGCGCTGGACTGCGCGCCGACCTTGGCGAAGGAGCGCAGGTGCACCCGACGGTCGGCCTGGGCGGCCACGCCGCTGGCGAGGTGGGCGCCTGTGGTGTCCTCGACCCGCTCGACGCCGTAGCCGGCGGCGCTGGAGTCACCCAGCAGCGCGATCCGGATCGCCGGGCCCGGTCGACCGCGGCCGTACCAGCCCGTGGCGTCCGGCGGCACGTCGGTCGCGTTGCCGATGACCCGTCGCGCGATCCTCGCCTCGGCGACCAGGACCCCATAGAGGCCGGCGCCGAGCACGGAGAGTCCGCCGCCGCCCAAGGCCGCGGCTGATGCCAGCTTGCGTGCTGCTCCTGTTGCCCCCACGACCCCGATGCTACGCAGGCGGCATTGCTCGGCGGCATTGGTCGGCGGGATTGCACGTGGGGAAGCAGTAGGTGGCTAGATTGACCCGATGCAGTACGTGAACTCGCTCCTCGACCTCATCGGCAACACTCCGCTCGTCCGGCTCGGCCGGACCCTCGACCTCTCCGAGGCCGCCCCGGACACTGGCCCCCTGGTGCTGGCGAAGGTGGAGTACCTCAACCCCGGTGGCTCCGTGAAGGACCGCATCGCCACCCGGATGATCGAGGCCGCCGAGGCCTCGGGCGCCCTGCAGCCGGGCGGCACGATCGTCGAGCCGACGTCCGGCAACACCGGGGTCGGCCTGGCGATGGTGGCCCAGGAGAAGGGATACCACTGCATCTTCGTGTGCCCCGACAAGGTGAGTGAGGACAAGCGCAACGTCCTGAAGGCCTATGGCGCCGAGGTCGTGGTCTGCCCGACCGCCGTCGCGCCCGAGCACCCGGACTCCTACTACAACGTGAGTGACCGGCTCTCCAAGGAGCCCGGCGCCTGGAAGCCCAACCAGTACGCCAACCCGCACAACCCCCGCTCGCACTACGAGACCACCGGCCCGGAGATCTGGGAGCAGACCGAGGGGCGGATCACCCACTTCGTGGCCGGTGTCGGCACCGGCGGCACGATCAGCGGCATCGGCCGCTACCTCAAGGAGAAGAACCCTGAGGTCCAGGTCATCGGCGCCGACCCGGCGGGGTCGCTCTACTCCGGTGGCACGGGTCGCCCCTACCTCGTCGAGGGCGTCGGCGAGGACTTCTGGCCCGAGACCTACGACAGGTCGATCGCCGACCGCATCATCGAGGTCTCCGACGCCGACTCCTTCGCCTTCACCCGCCGCCTCGCCCGCGAGGAGGCGATGCTGGTGGGCGGCTCCTCCGGCATGGCGGCCTTCGCGGCGCGCCAGCTCGCGCACGAGCTCGCCGCCGAGGGCCGCACGGACGCCGTCATCGTGGTCCTGCTGCCCGACTCGGGCCGCGGCTACCTCACCAAGGTCTTCAACGACGACTGGCTCGGCCAGTACGGCTTCGCCACCGGCGCCGAGGCCGACCACCGCACGGTCGGCGAGGTGCTGCGCGGCAAGTCCGGCCGGCTGCCCGACCTGGTCCACACCCACCCCGCCGAGACCATCGCGGAGGCCGTCCACATCCTCCAGGAGTACGGCGTCAGCCAGATGCCCGTCGTCCGGGCCGAGCCGCCGATCGTGGCGGCCGAGGTCGCGGGCTCGGTCTCGGAGCGCACGATCCTCGACGCCCTGTTCACCGGCCACGCGCGGCTCACCGACCGCGTCGAGGACCACATGTCCGCGGCGCTGCCGACGATCGGCTCCACGGAGTCGGCCGCGGACGCGGTCACCCTGCTCGAGAAGGCCGACGCGGTGCTGGTCCACGAGGACGGAAAGCCCATCGGCGTTCTCACCCGCCAGGACCTGCTCGCCTTCCTGGCCGCGTCGTGAGGCGGACGCTCCTGCGTGGCACCCTCGTCGTGCTCGCCTGCCTCGGGGGGCTGAGCGCCTGTGGCGGTGACGACCTCAACACCAGCACCGACCCGGTGGAGGTGAAGGTCGGCAAGGCCTTCGAGTGGAACGGCTTCGAGGTCGAGGACGGCTGGGAGCTCGACGCGGTCCAGCGCGTGGCCGGCGCGGACGAGGTGACCAACGCGGAGGTCAAGGGGACGATCACCAACAGGTCCGCGGACGAGCGCACCGCGCTCTTCCAGATCGTCCTCTCCGCCGACGGCGAGCCGATCGCCACCATCAACTGCTCGGCGGGCACGATGACCACCGACCAGTCGCAGGCCCTCATCTGCCCCGGCCTGAGCGCCACGATGCCCGACGACTACGACGCCGTGGTGGTCCAGGAGTTCAGCCGTTGACGTGAGTGACCTTTCTCTGGAGGTCACCCTCTTCCTGGTCCTGGCGGCCCTGGTCGCGGGCTTCGTCGACGCGGTCGTCGGCGGTGGTGGCCTGGTGCAGCTCCCGGCGCTGCTGGTCGGGCTGCCGGGAGCCTCGGTGGTCCAGATCGCGGCGACCAACAAGCTGTCGTCGTTCTGCGGCACCTCCATCAGCGCCGCGACCTACGTCCGGCGCATCCGTCCCGACCCGCGCACCTTCCTGCCGCTGATGCTCGCGGCGTTCCTCGGCTCCGCCGGCGGCGCACTGGTCGCCTCGCTGCTGCCGCGCAGCGCGTTCGACCCGATCATTCTGGTCGTGCTGGTGCTGGTCGGTGGCTACGTCCTGGCGCGGCCCGACGTGGGTGGGCTCACCGCGCTGCGCTTCAGCGGGGGACGGCACCTGTCGATGGTCGTGCTCACCGGTCTGACGATCGGCTTCTACGACGGATCCATCGGCCCCGGCACCGGGTCGTTCCTGGTCTTCGCGCTCGTGGGCCTGCTGGGCTACAACTTCCTCGAGGCCTCGGCCAAGGCCAAGCTCGCCAACTGGGCGACCAACCTGGCCGCGCTGGTGGTCTTCGTGCCGCAGGGCGCGGTCATCTGGGAGCTGGCGCTGCCGATGGCGGCGGCCAACATCGTCGGCGGCTACCTCGGCGCCCGGCTCGCGATGGCGCGCGGAGCGAGGTTCGTCCGGGCCTTCTTCCTGCTCGTCGTCGTCGGGTTCGTCCTACGACTCGGCGGGCAGCTGCTCGGCTGGTGGTGACCGGTAGCCTCCTCCTCGTGCCCGAGGTCTCGAAGGTCGACGCGTTCCAGCGCCGGCACCGCGTCATCGGCTTCCCGCTGGCGGTCGTCTACAAGTACTTCGACGACCAGGGCCCCTACCTCGCCGCGGCGTTGACCTACTACGCCTTCATCGCGATCTTCCCGCTGATGCTGCTGGGAACCTCGATCCTCGGTCTCTTCCTGCGCGGGGAGCCGCAGTGGCAGGAGCAGATCCTCGACTCGGCGCTGGCGCAGTTCCCGATCATCGGTGACGAGCTCGGTCGGCCGGAGGGCATCCAGGGGTCGTTCGCCGGCGCCGCGGTCGGTGCGCTCGCCGCGCTCTACGGCGCCCTCGGCCTCGGGCAGGCCCTGCAGAACACCCAGCACGTGGCGTGGTCGGTGCCGCGCAACTCGCGCCCCAACCCGGTCTACGCGCGTATCAAGACCCTCGTCCTGCTGGTGACGGCGGGCTTCTCGCTCCTGACCGTCTCGGTGGTGGCCACCACGGCGAGCACCACCGACCTCTTCGGCGAGATCGTCGGCGAGGGGCTCAAGACCTTCCTGCCGTTGATCACGGTCGTCGTCGTCGGCACCTTCTTGACGCTGCTCTTCCGCTACGCAGCCACGGGGCAGCACTCGTTCTGGCGCGCCGCCCCCGGCGGCTACGCCCTCGCCGTGATGTGGCAGCTGCTGCAGCTCGGTGGTGCGGCCTACGTCGACCGGGTGCTGGTCAACACCTCCTCGATGACCAAGACCTTCGGCCTGGTCCTCGGGCTCATCGGGTTCCTGTGGATCGGCGCCGTGATGGCGGTGCTGGCGATGGAGATCAACGTGGTCATCGCACGCCGCCTCTGGCCGCGTGCCCTGCTCACGCCCTTCACCGACAACGTCGTGCTCACCGAGGCCGACCGCCGGGCCTATGCGTCCTACGCCCGCATGCAACGGCACAAGGGCTTCGAGAAGGTGTCGGTGAGCTTCGAGCCGTCCGAGGAGCTAGCCGCTGCCGAGGAGGAGGCCGCACCCGTCACGCGGGACGGCTCCGAGTGACCTCCTACCTCACTCCCGGCCGGAGCGCCACGGTCGAGATCGAGGACCGGGGTTCGAGGTTCCTGTGCACGCTGCGACGCGTCGAGGACGAGCAGGGTGCCCGGGCGTTGGTGGCACGACTGCGCCGCGAGCACGGAGGTGCCGGCCACCACTGCTCGGCGTTCGTCCTCGGACCGGGCGGTGAGGTGCAGCGTTCCTCCGACGACGGCGAGCCCGCCGGCACCGCGGGAGCGCCGATGCTGGAGGTGCTCAGGGGCGCCGGGGTCAGTGACGTGGCGGCCGTGGTCTCCCGGTGGTTCGGGGGCACCCTGCTCGGTGTGGGCGGCCTCGTGCGCGCCTACACCGGCGCGGTTCGCGCCGCCCTGGCCGAGGCTGGGACGATACGCCGCTCGCTCCTGACTGAGCTGGCCCTCGACCTCGACCACGCCGTGGCGGGCCGGATCGAGGGTGACCTGCGCGCCCGGGGTGTCTGCGTGCTGGAGACGTCGTACGACGCCGGGGCCCGGCTGCTGCTCGCCGCAGCCCCGGACGACGTCGAGGCGCTCATGCGGCTGGTCGCGTCCGCCACCTCCGGAGCGACGCTGCCGGTCGTCGTGGGGGAGCGCTGGGTCGACGGCTGACGCCGACGTCAGTCCACGTCCCCGTCGACGTAGACCCAGCGCCCCGCGCGTTGCTCGAACCTGCTGACCTCGTGCATCCGACCGCGGTGCGACGTCGCGACGAACTCGACCGTGTCGCCGTCGGCGCGCAGGATCTCCAGCCCGGTCCACCGGGTGGCCGGGTCGAGGGCGATGTCGTCGGGGCGGGTGCGCGGGTGCCAGGTGCGGAACAGGTGGTCGGCGTCGCCCCGCACATGCGCGGTGTAGCGCGAGCGCATCAGCTGCTCCGGCGAGGTGGCCAGCGTCGAGTTGGCCAGCAGCGGTCCGCAGCAGGCGTCGTACGTCGTTGCGCTGCCGCACGGGCAGGCCGGCTGGAGTCGGTCCACCCGCTCACCCTAGGCCGGGAACAAACGACTGGCGACGTGAGTTGTAAGCATGTAATCATGTAAACACACCACGAGGAGAACACCATGATGACCCGAGATGACAACGACGAGGGCCGCGGACGTCGCGGCGAGGGCCGTGGACGCGGCGAGGGGCGCCGGGAAGGTCGCGGCGGACGCCGGGGTGGATGGCAGGTCGCCGACCTGCCCGCTGCCGCCGACGCGGGCGACTGGTTCCGCGGCCGACTCCCCGAGGGATGGTTCAGCGAGATCGAGGTCCGCACGGACCGCGAGGAGATCACCGTCCTCGGCACGTTGGGCGACGCCGCCGCCGACACCGCAGCCGGTGCCGAGGCGGAGGGCCGGATCGGCCGGTTCCGCTCCGAGACCAAGGCCGAGCGGATCGAGATCGCCCTCGAGGCGCAGGCGCGCTACCAGCGCACGGTCTCGTGGGGGGTGCGGCTCGGCGACACCGAGGCGCTCTTCACCCACGTCGCCGCGCCGG
Source organism: Propionibacteriales bacterium (assembly GCA_038259535.1). GTDB lineage: Bacteria > Actinomycetota > Actinomycetes > Propionibacteriales > Nocardioidaceae > Nocardioides. The sequence continues at coordinate 41,623 of JBBSOR010000010.1, forward strand.
TGATGACCCGGCTCCGCCAGCCCGAGCGGCAGGTGCTCGACACGCTCGTCGACGCCGGCGTCGCCCGGTCGCGGTCCGACGCCCTGGCGTGGTCGGTCCGGCTGGTCGGCGAGCACGCCGACGAGTGGCTGGGCCAGCTGCGCGACGCGATGGCCGAGGTCGACACCCTGCGCGGTGAGGGCCCGACGCTCTGAGCGCCCGCATGCGCACCAACTAGGTTCGCCCCATGACGATCGAGCGGTCCGAGCCGGCCCACAGCAACGACGAGGTCGGGATGCTGCGCAGCTTCCTCGACCACTACCGCGCCACCATCCGGTTGCAGGCGGCCGGTCTCACCGACGCCCAGCTCGACCAGGCCCTCGCGCCGAGCGACCTGACCCTCGGCGGGATGCTCAAGCACCTGGCCTTCGTGGAGGACTACTGGTTCTCCTACCACCTGATGGCGCGCGAGCCGGCCCCTCCGTGGGACACCGCGCCCTGGGACGACGACCCCGACTGGGACTGGCACAGCGCGGCAGGGACGGCCTACACCGAGCTGGACGCGCTGCTCGCAGCCGCGATCGCGCGGTCGGAGGAGCACCTCGACGCGGCCCTGGCCGGCGACCCGGAGCTGGACCGCCCGGTCGCGCGGCCGAGGGACCCGGCCGAGGGCGGCACCGCGACCGTGCGCTGGGTGTTGGTGCACATGGTCGAGGAGTACTGCCGTCACGCCGGGCACGCCGACCTGATCCGCCAGTCGATCGACGGCGCGACGGACGTGTAGCCCGATCTTCTGGTGGAATGGGTCCATGCCCCCTGCGATCCGCGTCTACCTCCTCGACGACCACGACGTCGTGCGCGAGGGACTGAAGTTCCTCCTCGAGCAGCAGGACGACATCGAGGTGGTCGGTGAGTCCGCCAGCGCGGTCGAGGCCACGGCCCGGATCCCGGCGCTGCGCCCCGATGTGGCGGTGCTCGACGCCCGGCTGCCCGACGGCTCGGGGATCGAGGTGTGCCGGGCGGTGCGCACCGTCGATGCGTCCATCAACGCCCTCATCCTCACGTCGTACGACGACGACGAGGCGCTGTTCGCCGCGATCATGGCCGGGGCCTCGGGCTATGTCCTCAAGGAGATCCGCAGCTCCGACCTGGTGGGCGCGGTGCGCCACGTCGCGGCCGGCAACTCGCTCATCGACCCGGCCATGACCGCCACCGTGCTGGAGCGGATCCGCAACGGGCCCCACACCCCCGACGAGCTCTCGTCGCTGACCGACCAGGAGCGGATCCTGCTCGGCCACATCGCCGAGGGACTGACCAACCGGCAGATCGCCGAGCAGATGTTCCTGGCCGAGAAGACGGTCAAGAACTACGTCTCCAGCATCCTGGCCAAGCTCGGCCTCGAGCGGCGCACCCAGGCCGCTGTGCTGGCCTCGAAGCTCCTCGGCAACTAGTGGGAGGGGACCTAGGTCCCGCGGGCCGGTGACCGGCGACCCTGCTGCTCGCGCCGCTTCCGCGCGACTCTGGTGGTGACCCGCTAGACCCACACCACTGAAGGAGGGGATGACGATGAGTGTCATCCATCGCCACCGCAACGAGGCCGACGCGACCGCCACCAGGTCCGACGAGCCCGCCACGCACCACCACGACCGGGGCCCCTGGTTCGACCGTGCCCTGGCCACCCTGCGGATCGCCTTCGGAGTCACCTTCCTGTGGGCCTTCCTCGACAAGACCTTCGCCCTGGGCTTCCACACCGGCTACAACCAGGACGGCGTCCTGGATCGGTTCGGACCGGCGGCGTGGGTCAACGGCGGCAGCCCCACCGAGGGATTCCTGTCCTTCGGCGTCCCCGCCAACAACCCCTTCCACGGGTTCTTCACCTCCCTCGCCGGCCAGGCCTGGGTGGACTGGCTGTTCATGGCCGGCCTGCTCGGCATCGGCGTGGCCCTGCTCCTCGGGGTGGGCATGCGGATCGGCACTGCGGCGGGCGCACTGATGTACGCCTTCATGTACGCCGCGACGCTCCCGCTGGAGAACAACCCGGTCGTCGACGACCACCTCGTCGGCGTGATCGTGATGGCGGTCCTCGCCCTGGGCGCCGCCGGCACCACGTGGGGGCTGGGTCACTGGTGGAGCCGCACCGAGGTGGTGGAGAGCCACCCCGTGCTGCGGTGAAGCCAGGCCCCACACGGAGGCCCGACGTCAGAGATGACGTCGGGCCTTCGCCCTGTCTACCCCTCCAGCGGGACGCGCCAGACCAGCACCGTGCCGCGCTCGCCCACCGGAGACACCCCGAGGGTGCCGCCGAGGTCGGCGGCGCGGCGTCGGGCGTTGCGCAACCCGCTCTCGGTCGCTCCGGCCGGCAGGCCCACGCCGTCATCGGCCACCCGCAGCTCGAGGCGTTCGGCACTCACGGTGACGTCGACCTCGGCGCCGTCGGCCAGTGCATGGCGTGCGACGTTGGAGATCGCCTCGCGGAGCACGGCGAGCAGCTGTGAGCCGAGGTCCGGCGGCACCAGCGTGTCCAGCGGCCCGGAGGTGCGCACCACGGGGCTGAAGCCGAGCACCGGCACGTACTCCTTGACGAGGGTGCGGATCTCCGCTCGCAACGAGTCGCCGTGCCGGTCCTGCAGCTCGAAGATCGTTCCGCGGATCGCCTTGATCGTGTCGTCGAGCTCGCCCACCGCCTTGTCGAGGCGCTCGGCGACGGCGCCGTCGCCGGCCCTCGCGGCCACCCCCTGCAGCTGGAGCCCGGTCGCGAAGAGCCGCTGGATGACGATGTCGTGGAGGTCGCGGGCGATCCGCTCGCGGTCCGAGACGACGGCCATCTCCTGACGGTCGGCCAGGGCCTGGGTGCGGTCGAGGGACAGTGCGATCTGGTCGGCGAACCCGGCGAGCAGGTCACGGTCCTGCACGTCGAGCAGGGTCGAATCGGGGTGCGCCACCGCCACCAGCGCCGTCACCGGTGCGAGGTGGGAGCGCAGCGGGACCACGACCAGGGGCACGCCGTCGACCACGGTGGTGACGACCTGGCCGCTCGGACGTCCCTCGCTCGCGTCCCGGGCCTGGGCGAGGAGTGCGTGGATCCGCGGGGTGTCGGCGTCGGGCGCCCCGCTCAGGGTGTCGTGCTGGGGCCCGAGCGACGACCACAGCGCGACGGCACGGGCCCGCGACACCTGTCGCGCGGTGGAGACGATCTGGTGCAGCGCGGCGGACAGCTCGACCGGCGGCTCGAGCAGCTCGGCGAGCTCGGCCGACGCCTCGAGCCACTGCCGGCGGCGCTCGCTCAGCGCGAACGAGCGGGCGTTGCTGATGACGTAGCCGGCGGTGCGGGCCAGCTCCTCGACCAGGCTCTCGTCGGCCTCGGTGAAGGGGCCGCCGCCGGCCTTCTCGGTGAGATAGAGGTTGCCGAAGACAGTGCCCCGGATCCGCACCGGCATCCCGAGGAACGACGTCATCGGAGGGTGGTGGGGTGGGAAGCCCACCGACGACGGGTGGGCGGACAGGTCGACCAGCCGCAGTCCCGACGGATCGTCGATGATCACGCCGAGGATGCCGCGCCCGCGGGGCAGGTCGCCGATGAGCCGACGGGCTGGCTCGTCGATGCCGGTCGTGACGAACTCGACCAGCTCGCCGTCGCTGCCCAGCACCCCGAGCGCGCCGTAGCGGGCGCCGGTCAGGGCGGTGGCCGACTCGACGATGCGCGTCAGCACGCTGGCCAGGTCGAGGTCGCTCGAGATCGCGGTCACGGCCTCCAGCAGGAGACGGGCGTCGGAGTCGAGGTCTCTGTTCGGGGTGGGGCTCACCCGGATGATTGTGCCCTCATGGCAGGCGCCGCACGGGCAGGTGCTCCCAGGGGTCCCAGCCGCCGCCGAGCTGGCGACCGGTGACCTCGGTCCACGGGATCCGTACGACGAGGTGCCGCTGGCCGGCCGCCCACGGCCGCGGCTCCCAGGAGCGGGCGAGCTCGGCGAGCTCCTCCTGGTCGTCCACGAAGGCGGCCCGACCGCGCACCACGACGCTCCAGCCGCGCTTGAGCTCGTAGTCGAACTGGTCGACCTCGAAGCACAGCTGCGCGTCGCGACCGTAGGTGCCCAGGAGGCTGTACGCCGTCGTGCGCACGAGGATCGACTCCCCGTCCACGCCGTAGTTGACCGGCACGATGTGCGGGCCGTTGGGTGTGCCGAGGGCCACCCGCCCGGTGACGCCCGCGTTCAGCAGGCGGGCGCAGTCCTCGCGGGAAAGATCGACGGTGGTGTGCATGGGGACCTCCTGGAGCTGGACGTCCAGCGTCTCCCGGACCCCGAGGCTGGGGCAGGGTCGAAGGTCCCGAGCCGTCCGGCGACAGGCCCGGGCGCGATGACTAGGGCCCGGAGTTGGTGATCAGACCGCCGGTCGTGGGCTGGTAGGGGTTGAGGCCGTGGTCGATGGCGTACTGCTTGAGGTAGCCGTCGCGCCCGAGCACGGCGATGCGCTCGGCGATCTTGGCGGCCTCGGCCTTCTCGACCTCGATCTGGGCCTGGGCCGCCTTCACCTGGGCCGCGGCCTCGGCCTCCTTGGCCTTGGCCCGGGCGACCGCCTCCTGCTGCGCGACGAGGGCGGCCTTCACCGACTCCGGCGGCACCGGCTTCTGCAGGGTGATCGCGAAGTCGGTGAAGAACTCCTCGTCGCCGTCGATCTGACGACCGACCAGCTCGGGCATCTGCTCGAGCACCTCCTGCTCCCACTGCGCCTTGACGGCGGGGTCGGTGTAGAGCTCGGTGTAGGTGTAGTTCTGGCTGGCGCGGTCGATCGCGGTCTCCAGCGGTCGGCTGATGTAGACGCTCAGCATCTGCAGCCAACCGGCCGAACCGTTGCCGTCGGTGGTGTCCATGTAGGCGACGTAGCGGTTGCCGATCAGGTCGTGGAACTTCTGCAGCGTCTTGCAGTCGGTGTTGAGCAGGAACGCCGCGACGCCGTCGACGCTCATCTCGATGCCGTCCTTGCTGACGAACGTCACCATCGGCCGGTCGCCGCCCTCGCCGAAGACGTAGTTGCGCTGGCTCTTGGGGTAGGAGTAGTGCTTGTCGCCCGGCCCGTCCCAGGCGCGCGTGGAGCTCGACACGCAGTCCTTGAAGCGGCGCGGCGTGAAGGCGCCGTCGGTGTAGTGCAGCGCGACCTGGTCGGGTCCGGTCGAGACGGTCGTCGGGCGCACGAACAGCAGCACGCCCAGGGCCAGGGCCACGACGAGGCCGAGAGCGAGCGCGGCCTTGCCGGCGAGTCCGGCCCGTCGGGTGAGCGCGGTGGAGGTCGGCATCGGGGTCCTCAGGAGTCAGGGCCGCTGGACAGGCGGCGATGGTGGGTCGAGATCTCGTCGATGATGATCGTGGACAGCTCGGGGGAGACGTCACGGTGCTGCCAGGCGAGCTCGCGCAGCTGCTCGATGAAGGCGTCCCGCTCGGCGACGGCGAGCGGCTGCGCACCCGGCGGAGGCCCCATCGGTGCGAGGGCGGACGAGCGCCCGAGCCAGTAGGCGGTGGGCATCGCCACCACCACGAGCGCAAGGAAGATCACCATCACCAGGGGCATGGCCACCATCCTGCCCTGAAGGCGCGGGCCGAGCCCCACGAATGGTCGGGCCGGACTTCGAGTGCGCTCCACGTTGACGCCCCGGTCTAGCGTGGAGGACGTGACCCAGCACCCCACAGCCAGCACCCTCGGCCAGCTCCGCGAGAGCGGCCACGAGCTCACGACCCTGCGCCAGGAGCTCCGTGACAACCTGCTGTCCCGCCTGGCCACCGGAGAGGATCCGTGGCCGGGGCTCCACGGGTTCTCCGAGACCGTCATCCCGCAGGTCGAGCGGGCGCTGCTGGCGGGCCACGACATCGTGCTGCTCGGTGAGCGCGGCCAGGGCAAGACCCGGCTGCTGAGGTCGCTGGTGGGACTGCTCGACGAGTGGACGCCGGTGATCTCCGGCTCCGAGCTCGGCGAGCACCCCTATGAGCCGATCACGGTCGCCTCGCAGCAGGCCGCCGCGACCTACGGCGACGACCTGCGCATCTCGTGGCGCCACCGCGACGAGAGGTACGCCGAGAAGCTGGCCACGCCCGACACGTCGGTCGCCGACCTCATCGGCGACGTCGACCCGATGAAGGTGGCCGAGGGCCGCCACCTCGGCGACCCCGAGACCATCCACTTCGGGCTGATCCCGCGCAGCCACCGCGGCATCGTCGCCATCAACGAGCTGCCCGACCTCGCTGAGCGCATCCAGGTCGCGATGCTCAACGTGATGGAGGAGCGCGACATCCAGATCCGCGGCTACATCGTGCGGCTGCCGCTCGACGTCCTCGTCGTCGCCAGCGCCAACCCGGAGGACTACACCAACCGCGGCCGCATCATCACTCCGCTCAAGGACCGGTTCGGGGCCGAGATCCGCACCCACTACCCCCGTGAGGTCGTCGACGAGATGGCCGTGATCGAGCAGGAGGCCGACCTCGTCGCCTCCGTGCCCACCTACCTGCTCGAGGTGCTGGCCCGCTTCACTCGCAACCTGCGTGATTCGCAGGCCGTCGACCAGCGCTCCGGGGTCAGCGCGCGCTTCGCGATCGCGGGCGCCGAGACCGTGGCGGCGGCTGCGCTCCACCGAGCGACCACGCAGGGCGAGGACGTGGCCGTGGCCCGGGTCGTCGACCTGGAGACGGCGGTCGAGGTGCTCGGCGGGAAGATCGAGTTCGAGACGGGCGAGGAGGGTCGTGAGACCGAGGTCCTCACCCACCTGCTCCGCACCGCGGTCGCCGAGACCGTACGGGCCCACCTCGCCGGCATCGACCTGCGACTGCTGGTCGACGCGATCGAGGAGGGGGCCATGGTGAGCACCGGCGCCCGCACCTCCGCGCGGGACTTCCTGGCCGGGCTGCCGGTCCTGGGCGAGTCGGAGCTCTACGACGAGGTGTGCGACCGGCTCGGCGCGACCAACGACGGAGAGCGCGCCGCCGCGCTGGAGCTCGCGCTGGAGGGTCTCTACCTCGCCCGCAAGATCGGCAAGGACACCGAGGCCGGGGAGACCGTCTATGGCTGAGCCCGGCCTGGTGACGCTCCGTCGCGGCACACCCGCCGACATCGGCTCCTTCGTCGAGCTCGGCCGGGCCGTCGTGCCCCCGACCTACGGTCCGATCGACGCGGCGTACGCCCAGAAGATGCTCGACGAGTGGTGGACCCCCGAGGTGTTCGCGACGTCGCTGGAGCGCAACACCCACCTCGTCGCCGAGCGCGACGGGCAGGTGGTCGCGCTCGCCAACCTCGGTCGGCTCACCGCGTCCTACCGCGACTTCCCGCACGTCCAGGGGGAGCGCGAGGTGATGTGGAAGCTCTACGTCCACCCCGACCACCAGGGCCTCGGCCTCGGCAGTCGGCTGCTCCGCGAGGTCGAGGCGCTCGTCGCGGGCGACGAGCTGTGGCTCGAGGTCGTCGACGGCAACGACCGGGCCTTCGCCTTCTACCGCGCCCACGGCTTCGAGGAGGTCGAGCGTGCCCCGGGCGACGAGTGGCCCGACGACGTCTGGATGAAGAAGGACCTCGGCAAGGACCTCGGCAAGGACCTCGGCAAGGACCTCGGGCGATGAGCCGTTTCCGGCGCTACGACGGGGGCGACCCGCTCGCTCCGCCCGTCGACCTGGCCGAGGCGCTCGACGCCATCGGTCAGGACGTGATGGCCGGCTACACCCCCGAGCACGCGATGCGCGAGTTCCTCCGCCGCGGCCCGTCGACGAGCTCGGGACAAGGGCTCGACGAGCTCGCGCGCAAGGTCGCCGAGCGCCGCCGCGAGATCCTCCGGCGCAACAACCTCGACGGCACCCTGCAGGAGGTGCGCGAGCTCCTCGACAAGGCCGTCCTCGCCGAGCGGGGGCAGCTGGCCCGCGACATCACCCTCGACGACGGGGACCGCGAGTTCCGCGAGATGGTGCTCGACAACCTCTCGCCGTCCACCGCGTCGGCCGTGAGCGAGCTGGCGTCCTACGACTGGCGCTCCAGCGACGCCCGCGAGGCCTACGAGCAGATCAAGGACCTCCTCGGGCGCGAGCTGCTCGACCAGCGCTTCGCCGGCATGAAGCAGGCGTTGGAGGGAGCGACCGACGAGGACCGGGCCGCGGTCGCGGAGATGCTGTCCGACCTCAACGACCTCCTCGAGAAGCACGCCTCCGGGGCCGACACCGAGGCGGACTTCGCCGAGTTCATGGACCGGCACGGTGATTTCTTCCCGGAGAACCCCCAGGACATGGACGAGCTGCTCGACTCGCTGGCGCAGCGCGCCGCGGCCGCCCAGCGGATGATGAGCTCGATGAGCCCCGAGCAGCGCCAGGAGCTGATGGAGCTGTCGCAGCAGGCCTTCGGGTCTCCCCAGCTCATGGAGCAGCTCGCCCTGATGGACGCCAACCTCCAGTCGCTCCGGCCGGGGGAGGACTGGTCCGGCTCGGAGAGCTTCGAGGGGGAGCAGGGCATGGGACTCGGCGACGGCACCGGCGCGCTCCAGGACCTGGCCCAGCTCGACGCCCTCGCCGACCAGCTCGCCCAGTCGCACGCCGGTGCGCGGCTCGACGACGTCGACCTCGACGCCCTGGCCGGGCAGCTCGGCCCCGAGGCGGCCGTCGCCGCCCGCACGCTCCAGGATCTGGAGCGTGCACTGCGTGACAGCGGCTACCTCAAGCGCGGCTCCGACGGCGAGCTGAGGCTCTCCCCCAAGGCGATGCGCCAGCTGGGCAAGGCGCTGCTGCGTGACGTGGCGCAACGGATGAGCGGACGCTCGGGTGCGCGCGAGACGCGTACGACGGGCGTGGCAGGCGAGCCCTCCGGAGCGACCCGGCCGTGGGAGTTCGGCGACACCGAGCCCTGGGACGTGCCGCGCACCATCACCAACGCCGTCCTGCGCGGCGGGGGATCGCCGGTGCGCCTGCAGATCGACGACATCGAGGTCCTGGAGACGGAGGCCCGCACCCAGGCAGCCGTCGCGCTGCTCGTCGACACGTCCTTCTCGATGGCCATGGACGGACGGTGGGTGCCGATGAAGCGCACCGCGCTCGCTCTCCACCAGCTGGTGCGCTCACGCTTCCGCGGCGACGACCTGCAGCTGATCGCTTTCGGTCGCCACGCCCAGGTGATGGAGATCGAGGAGCTGACCGCCCTGGACGCACGCTGGGCCAAGGGCACCAACCTGCACCACGGCCTGCTGCTCGCCAACCGGTTCTTCCGCAAGCACCCCGACGCCCAGCCGGTGCTGCTCATCGTGACCGACGGCGAGCCGACCGCCCACCTGGAGCCCGACGGCGAGGTGTGGTTCTCCTACCCGCCGCACCCGCTGACCATCGCCCACTCGATCCGCGAGCTCGACGCGGCCTCGCGGCTGGGCGCGCAGGTCACCTTCTTCCGGCTCGGCGAGGACCCGGGGCTGGCGCGCTTCATCGACTCGATGGCGCGTCGGGTGGACGGCCGGATGATCAGCCCGGAGCTCGACGACCTCGGTGCCGCTGTGGTCGGGTCCTACCTCGGCTCGCGCGCCCCGGGGACGTCGTACCGCGAGCAGTTCGGCGACTGGTCCGGCGGCCGGGGCTTCTGGGTCTAGCCGGCGGCCTCGAGCATCCGGAGCAGCTCTGCTCCCATGTGCTCGATCACGGCCTGCAGGGCCTTGGCGGGTCGCACCATCACGGTGAAGTCGACGATCTGGCCCTCGGCGTCCCAGGTGATCATGTCGATGCCGGAGACGTCGAGGCCGCCGACCTCGGTGCGGAACTGCAGCACCGCCGAGTCGTCGCCGAGCCACTCGCGCTCGTAGGTCAGGGCGGGGCCGAGCACGGCGAAGGCGGCCGTCAGGTAGCCGACGACGGTGTCGCGCCCGACCTGCGGCGCGTGCACCGCCGGGCTGCGGAAGACCGCGTCGTCGGCGATCAGGGCGGGGAGCCCGGCAGGGTCGCGGCTCTCGACCACGGTGTGCCATCGGGCGAGTGAGGCGGCAGCGTCCATGCGCCTCATCGTGCCACCCACTGCGCTCAGTCCAACGCGAAGCCCGGCAGGGACTCCTCGAGGATCTCGCGGAAGGGCGCGGTCGCGCCGAGCTGGCTCAGCAGCCCGATGCCGCCGAGCCAGGTGCGGTGGATGAGGAGGTAGGACGTCGGCAGGTTGAGGCAGGTGGCCAGGGTGAACGTGTCGGCCCGCGGATCGTTGACCCGCTCGAACTGCTCGCGCATCCACTCGCGGCTGAAGGTGAACCGGTCCTCCGCGGCGGGCTCGACGAAGGGGGCGAGGTAGGACAGGACCAGGGCCGGGTCGACCGCGATCTTGTCCTTGATGAAGCCCTCCTCCCGGAGCACGGCGACCAGCGACTCGGGGTCGGCGTCGAGGGCGACCCGCATCAGCCGGCCCATGTTCTCGGGGAAGGTGCCACCCTCGAGCCGGGCGACGGCGCCGAAGTCGAGCACGCCGAGGCGACCCGGGCCGCCGTCGGCGGAGGGCAGGATGCGGAAGTTCCCGGGGTGCGGGTCGGCGTGGAGCATGCCGGTGCGGCGCGGGCCGTCGAAGAGGAAGCGGACGAACAGCTCGCCGTAGTGGTCGCGCTCCTCCTGCGTCCCCTCGCGGATGATGTGCGCCAGGGAGTGGGCGGAGTCCATCCACTCGGTGACGATGACCTCGCCGCCGACGGCGACCACCGTGGGGATGACGATGTCGGGGTGGTCGGCGAAGGCCTCGGCGTACGCCGACTGCGCCTCGGCTTCGAGGGCGTAGTCGAGCTCGTCGGCGGCGCGTGCCCGGAGCTCGGCGACGAGCGGCTTGATGTCGATGCCGGGGAAGACCGGGGCCACACTGCGCGCGACGCGGGCGATCTGCTTGAGGTCGCCCATCAGCGCCTCGCCGGCGCCGGGATACTGCACCTTGACCGCGACGTCGCGCTCGGTGTCGTCGTGGTCGCGCCAGCGGCCCCGGTGGACCTGGCCGATCGACGCGGCGGCGGTGGGCGCGCCGTCGAGCCAGACCAGTCGCTCGCGCCAGTCGGCGCCGAGGTGGGTGGTCAGCTGCTGGCGCACGGTGGCCGTCGGCATCGGCGGCGCGGAGTCCTGGAGCGCGGTGAGGTGCTCGCGGTAGGGGGCGGCCAGCTCCTCGGGCAGCGCCGACTCGAGCACGCTGAGGGCCTGGCCGAACTTCATCGCCCCGCCCTTGAGCTCACCCAGCGTGCGGAAGAGCTGCTCGGCGGTGCGCTGCTGGACGTCGGACAGCACGGCCTCGGCGGGCTTGCCGCCGAGCCGCTTGCCCAGGCCCAGGGCCTGGCGTCCTGCGTACCCCAACGGGAGCGCCGCGAGGCGTGCCGTTCGGGCCGCGGCCTTGCGGGGCAGCTCGGTCATGAGTTCATTGTCCCCTCCGCTCCAACAAGTGCTCCATTCGCGGCGGATGGCGACGCTGGGGTGAGGCGTCGCGGGTCAGGCGAGCGCGGCGACCGTGCGGCTGCGACGAACCGTCAGGTAGAGGCTGAGCGCGACGTAGTAGACGACGTACGCGATCGAGATCGCCAGCCAGATGGTGCTCGGGTCGGGGAGCTGGGCGACCAGGACGGCATAGCTGGCGAGCCACACCGTGGTGAGGACGAGGGTGAGTGCCTGCATCGACTCGGTGCGCGAGGGGTAGACGTAGCCGATGGGCACGAAGACGAGGACCGCACACACCAGCAGGACTCCTGCGACGGCTCCCGGCTGAAGGTCGAGGACCACGACGTAGAACGCCGCGATGTTCCAATAGCTCGGGAAGCCGAGGAACAGGTGGTCGTCGGTCTTCGCGTCGACCCGGCAGAACTGGTAGGCCGAGGCCAACAGCGGGATCGAGGCCAGCACCGTGGCCGACGTGCCCTCGCCGAGGTAGCCCGCGCTCCACAGCAGCACCATCGGCATGAACGCGTAGGTGATGTAGTCGACGATGTTGTCCAGCAGCGCGCCGTCGAACCACGGGACGTGCTTCTTGACCTCGACGTAGCGGGCCAGCATGCCGTCGGTGCCGTCCACGACCATGGCCGCGAGGAAGAGCCAGAGGCCCCGCACGGTGTCGCCCTCCATCACGGCGATGACGGTGAGGAAGGCCAGGACCACCCCGGACGCCGTGTAGGCGTGCACGAGCCACGAGGTGGCGACGGGGAAGAACTGCGGTCGGGAGGACATGCGTCTCCTCGATCGGGGTATGGATGGCGGATCCGCATCATCGCAGAAGCGGAGGCAACCTCATGCGACCCGCGCGCGTCCTCCCTGTGTCCTCGTAAGCCTCGGGGACTGCACACGAGAAATGGAAGCAATCATGCGCAGTGCCCTCCTGAGCGCCGCGGCCGTGTCGGTCGCCGCCCTCACCCTGACCCACCTGGCCCCGGCGAGCGCCGACGGCATCGGCGTGTCCGACCCGCGAGATCTTCACCACGGTGTGGACCTGCGGTCGGTCGTCGTCGAGCACAAGGCCCACAACGTCGTGGTGACCACCACGCACACCAACCTCCGCCCATCCTTCCGGTCCGGATCGGCCGGCGCGGTCTTCCTCGACACCGACCCGTCCGCGCCGGGCCCGGAGTACGTCTTCGTGGGCGGCTACTTCGTCGGCACCGACTACCAGCTCCTGCACACCGAGGGCTTCGGCCACAAGAAGTGGGGTGAGCCGGTCGAGGGGTCCTACCGGATGCGGGTCGACTACGACAGGGAGCACGTCCGGATGCGGATCTCCCGCGAGACGCTCGGCGCCCCGCAGCAGGTCCGGGTGGCCGTCCGTGTCGCCGGCACCCGCAGGGACGGAAGCGACACCCGGCGGGACTGGCTCGGCGAGCCGCGCAGCTTCACCGACTGGGTGGCGCAGTGAACCTCACGTGATCACCCGGACCTCCTGCGGCCAGCCACAGCCCTCCGCCACGCGGGCTGCCCACATTCGGGCCGTCTCGACATCGGGCACGTCGATGATCGTGATGCCGCCGAGGTACTCGGTCGTCTCGGTGTAGGGGCCGTCGCTGACGATCATCGTGCCGCTGGTCCCGTCGGCGCTGAAGGCCTCGGCGAGGTCCTCCTCGAGCCCACCCGCGAAGACCAGCACGCCGGCCTCCTGCATCTCCCGGACCACGGCCGTGCTGGGTTCGACCCGGCTCCGGAACCATGCCTCGTCATGGTCCCCGACCCACTGCTGGTGGAAGTAGATGGCGTACTGGGTCATGTCAACTCCTCCGTCAGGGCCGCCCCGTGCGACCTCTCACGAGGGTGACGCACGACAGGCCCTCGGATCGACAGGCCGGCCGACTTCCGGGTCAGGCCGGGAACCTGACGCCCGTGTTGGCGTGGCAGCGGTAGCCGAAGGGGTTCTTGGCGAGGTACTGCTGGCGTACCCGACCAGCGTCACCCCGCCCACTATGACGCTGGGCGGCAAGCGACGTCCTGCCGGCCTACGGCGCGTGTCGCGGGCAGACGCGACCTTCATCCTGCAGGAGGACTCCTCTGAGTTCCGGGGCCCGGCGAATGGCCGAAGAGTGGCAGCGCAATCGCTCGTGGCCCTGCGGCCTGACAAGCCTCACGCTGCAAGACTGCTGCTCGTGACTCCTTCTGAGACCGCCTATTGGGGCGCGATGGCGCAAGTCATTCCGGTGCTTGGCGTCGGTTTGGTGCTGGAGGTCAGGGTTCTTGCAAGTCGCCCATTGTTCAAGGAAAACAAATACTACCGCAGGATGTCTTCTACGATATGGGTCGTTGCTGCCCTCTGTATCGCCCTAAGTTTGACGACCGCATTGAGTTCTATGCGGACCGACCGAAGCCCTGGGCAGGTTGCGGATTCACTTGCGCTCGGAGCCGTGGTCTATGCCGCCTCGGCTGTCCTGCTATCGCCGGTGCTCGACTTAATTCTGGTCGGTAACTCCGACCTCGTCGGACGGCTCTTGGCAGCGTCGCCGAAGCGATGGCGGCTTAAGCGCAGCCTGCGCCATAACGCCAAGAAACTGGGGTCAGCGATAGCATCTCACCGTTCATCGCTCTACGACCACCTGTCCCAGTGGGACAGAATGCGGTCTGAAATCCATGATCAACTCGAACGTGCGATCGAGGTTGAAAGACTCGGAGCGAGCCTAGGCCTCGAAACGCCTCCAGACCTCCAGAAACTCGTCGGCAACGTTCATGACCACATCGCAGGTCTCAGACTGGCGTTCGCTGACGCCACGGCACGACGAGATGAAGCTGAAACGCGGTGGCGGGCCAAGATTCGAGAAGAGAACAACTACGGCAAGTGGTGCGAGTATGCGCTGCCTCAGGTCTTGGACGCTATTAATAAGGACGCCGCCCTTCAGGCAGATTTCTTGGCGGCATCGCAACTGGCGCAAGCGGGCGCTGGCGCCGCTCCGGTCTATCTTCCAGCGTCGCAGTCCACCGATGAAGTTGGTTTCATCATCGAGATCCCAGCTCAACGCCTGGCGACATGGCGAGACATTCCGTACTTGGTGCGGGATTCAAAGGAGTTCGAGTACCTACAAGAAGACATGGTCGACGCAGACCCGCCTACCGCGGGCGTGTAGGGCGAGCAGCCAAGACTCGTTGCGAACCTCAGAGGCTTTAGCTGGGATCCGAGCGCAGTTGACTTGATCCCCGTGTAGTGGTCCAGGTGTAATGAGAGTCCGATCCCCGATGATGGGGCAGGAGGATTCACGAACATGGCGAAGCGACGTAGACACACTCCGGAGCAGGTCATCCGCAAGCTCCGCTAGGGCGAGCGGATGCTCGGTGAAGGCAGCGACCTGGCGGCGGTGTGTAAGCACCTCGAGGTCTCCGAGCAGACCTGGCACCGGTGGCAGAACCAGTACGGCGGGATGAAGGCCGATGACGCGAAACGCCTCAAGGAGCTGGAGAAGCAGAACGCGGCGCTCAAGAAGCTGGTGGCCGAGCAGGCGTTGGACATCGACATGCTCAAGGAGCTGTCCCGGGGAAACTTCTAAGCCCCGAACGACGTCGGCGCGCAGTTGAGCTGCTCGTCGTGATGTTCGGGGTCTCCCAGCGCCGTACGTGCCGGGTGGCGGGCCAGCACCGCTCGACGCAGCGCCTGACTGTGCCGGTTCTCGGCGACGCGGAACAGCAGCTGCGGGCCCGGTTGCGGGCGATCTCCAAGGCCCACCCGAGGTGAGGTTGGCGCAAGGCACACGCGATCGCGCGCCGCGAAGGGCTGGTGGTGAACAGGAAGCGGACCCGCCGGTTGTGGCGCGAGGAGGGCCTTAAACGCCCTCCCAGGGCACGCAAACGCCGTCGTGTTGGTGAGCAACGCGGGGACCGCATCGAAGCGGGACGTCCTGGTCACGTGTGGGCGCTGGACTTCCAGTACGACGTGACCTCCGACGGGCGGGCGCTGCGGTTCCTCAACGTGATCGATGAGTACACCCGCGAAGCGTTCGCGACCCGGGCAGTCCGCTCGTTCACCACCGACGCCACCGTCGCTGTCCTTGAAGAGGTCATCGCTGAGACCGGTCGTTGGCCGGCGAACATCCGGATGGACAACGGCACCGAGCTGACCGCGCACGCGATGATCGACTGGTGCCGGCTTTCGCGGGTCGCCACTGCGTTCATCGATCCCGGCTCGCCGTGGCAGAACGGCTACTCCGAGTCGTTCAACGGCCGGTTCCGCGACGAGCTCCTCACCACCGAGCAGTTCGACACGCTCCTGGAAGCCCAGGTCCTGGCCGAAGACTGGCGCATCGAGTACAACACCTACAGACCCCACGGCTCGCTCAACGACCTCACCCCAGAGGCCTTCAAGCAGCAGTGGACCGAAACCCAACCAGCACTCTCATAACCCCTGGACCACCAAACGGGACCCAGTCAGTAGTGGCGCCGCATCGCTGGGGGGCTTTCGATGGGACCGGGGCTGTGTGCGCTCACGTCCTTCATCGTGTCTTACCTGAGGAACCCGCGACAGGCGAGCGTCGATCCGCCGTCTGTCATCTCCTTGGCCAACCTTGTAAGTGACAGCGAGAGAAGAGTTCAAGATCAACAGTTGGAAGATCGTTGCTCTAACAAGCTTGGAGCCTCAAGGGCAGGCCGCTACGCGGGCAAGCCAGGCTTGGCGAAGCGCAATGCCTCGGCAATTCGGCGGTCGTTGAAGCTCAGGCCCTCTTCCTCTTCGGAGGAACTAGACACGCGCGCGTAGAGCAGGAGACGAGCAGCGGCTCGAACGGAAATGGCGAGATCCCCATCGCTGATGTAGCGCGCATGGGCTACCGAGTTGCGCGCAGCTCTGACGAAGGTGAGCTCGTCGGCGAATACGTTCGCCCACCTAAGCAATCGGGCGCGTGGGGTGTCTGACGGAACAATCTCGGGCAGGTCGAACACCCATTCCGGAACTGGCGCTACACCTGGGCGGACCTCGTCGTAAGCATAGGCGCGCAGGGCCTCCAGCTCCTCGTTCATGTTCAGGAGTAGGGCAGTGGCGCGGTCTCGCTGTGCCTGCGTCAGTCCGGTTGCTTCAGATGACATCGCCGTACTCCTCCCGCTTACGCTTCAGCCGTTCTTCGATCTCGTCTGGCGCGGCCAGATAGAAGTTGTTCTCATTCCGCGCGGAGGCTTGCGAAGCTGCGGACGCGCTGGCTGCAACCTCGGCCCGGAGCCGCGAGACTTCCTCGCGGGTGTCCGTTACAGCCGAGCTCGTCTTCTCAACGGCACGCTCCACCTCAACGAGGCCAGCGATGCTGATGCGCGACAGGTCGGGCAACAGCAGCAAGGTAACCAGCAGCAACGCTAGGACAAGGGGCGGATCGCCGAAGGACAGCGGCCGGGTCAGTGTGCAGCTCTC
>JBBSOR010000011.1:0-53469 GCA_038259535.1 Propionibacteriales bacterium
ATCATTCCCGAGGTGGGGATGGCCGGACAGAAGCGGCTCAAGAACGCGAAGGTGCTCGTCGTGGGAGCCGGCGGGCTGGGTTCGCCGGCGCTGCTCTACCTCGCCGCGGCCGGCGTGGGCACGCTCGGCATCGCGGAGTTCGACGAGGTCGACGAGTCCAACCTGCAGCGCCAGATCATCCACGGTCAGTCCGACATCGGCCGGCCGAAGGCGGAATCCGCCCGCGACAGCGTGGCCGAGATCAACCCGCTGGTGAACGTCGTAGTGCACGACACCCGGCTGGACAACGACAACGTGATGAGCGTCTTCGAGGGCTACGACCTGATCGTCGACGGCACCGACAACGTCGCGACCCGCTACATGGTCAACGACGCGGCGTACTTCTTGAAGATCCCCTACGTCTGGGGCTCGATCTACCGCTTCGACGGCCAGGCCAGCGTCTTCGCGCCGTCACTCGGCGAGGACCTGCCCTGCTACCGCTGCCTCTACCCCGAGCCTCCGCCGCCGGGCATGGTCCCCAGCTGCGCCGAGGGCGGCGTGCTGGGCGTGCTGTGCGCGAGCATCGGCTCGATCCAGGTCAACGAGGCCATCAAGCTCCTCACCGGCATCGGCGACCCGATCGCGGGCAAGCTGATGATCTACGACGCGCTGGAGATGGAGTATCGCAAGCTCAAGGTCCGCAAGGACCCCAACTGCGCGCTCTGCGGCGAGAACGCCACCGTCACCGGACTCATCGACTACGACGCGTTCTGTGGTGCCGTCTCCGACGAGGCCGCCGAGGCCGCGGCCGGCTCGACGATCTCGGTCGTCCAGCTCGAGCAGATGCTCAAGGAGCGCGAGGCCGGCGAGCGCGACTTCGTCCTCGTCGACGTCCGCGAGCCCAACGAGGCCGAGATCAACCACATCCCCGGCTCCGTGCTGATCCCCAAGGGCGAGTTCCTCAACGGCAACGCCCTGTCCCAGCTGCCGGGCGACAAGCAGATCGTCATGCACTGCAAGTCGGGCGTGCGCTCCGCGGAGACCCTCGCGATCGTCAAGGGCGCCGGCTTCGCCGACGCGGTGCACGTCGGCGGCGGCGTGGTCGCCTGGGTGAACCAGATCGATCCGAGCCAGCCCGACTACTGAGGCGTCTCCTCGCACGGCGTGACCCGGTCGCCTAGGGTCGCGCCATGCGTTCGTTCGGGGGGTGGTCGCCGGGACTGCGGGCTGCGCTCACGGTGGCCGCGACGAGCATCTTCATGGTGCTGGTCGCCTGGGCGACCCTGATCGGACCCGACCAGGTCTTCACCGGCCCCGGTCCGAGCCCGGCGACGCTCAGCACCCCGACGGAGTCCTGCCTCCCGCTCGACGCCACCATCGGTCCCGACGGGTCGGAGGTCACGCCCGACAACCCCCGCAACCTGCCGTTCTGCGAGCCCCCCGACACGTCACGGCAAGACGCCGAGACCATGGTCCGGCAGGCCGACGCACCGCTCTGGCTGCGGATCCTGGTGGGTGCCCTGGAGATCCTGCTGCTGGGCGTCATCTTCGCGCTGGTGGGCTTCGTGGTTCTCTCGGTCGCGCGCGCCGTACGCCGCCGGGCCGGTGCCCTGGGTGAGCGTGAGTCGCTCGACTTCACCGTCCTCGACGAGCCCCAGCGGATCGCCGAGCAGATGGTGGCCGACGCCCACGAGCAGGACGCCCTGCTGCGCGACGGGGAGCCGCGCAACGCCATCGTGGCGGCGTGGAGCCGTTTCGAGGTCCAGGGCGAGCGTGCTGGCGTGGGGCGACGGGCTGCGGAGACCTCCTCGGAGTACGCCATCCGCATCCTCGACCTCGCCTCCGCCGACGCCGGTGCCGTCAACCGGCTCGCCGGGCTCTTCCGGGAGGCCCGCTTCTCCGAGCACGAGATGACCGAGGAGCACCGCACCGAGGCGCTCGACGCGCTCGCCGCGGTCCGGCGGAGCCTGGGGGTGCGGACATGAGGCGGCTGAGCGTCACCCGCCAGTGGCGGGCACGACTCGTCGGGGGCGCCGTGCTGGGCGCGATCGGCTATGTCGCGGCCGTGCTGCTCGACTTCGAGCCCCGGCCGGGGGCGTACGCCGTGATGGCCGTCATCGTGCTGGCGTGGGTCTGGCTGGTGCTCGACACCGTCGACGCCCCGGTCGCGCACTGGCGCTCGGCCCTGCCGCCGGCGGGGGACCGGGTCGACGAGGCCACCTCCGACCTGCGCATCCTGTCCAGCCACGCACAGGCGGACGTGCCGTCCGCGGCCCTCGGTGAGCGGTTGGTGGCGCTCGCCCGGGCCCGCGACCCCGACCTCGCCGCGTCCCTCCACCACGAGATCCACCCCGAGAGACGCCTGTCGCCGGCCGACATCGACCGCGTCCTGACCCGAATAGAGGAAGCCCGTGACCGAAGCTGAGATGTCCGTCGCCACGTTCGCCGAGAACGTGCTCGACGAGGTGGGACGCGCCGTCGTCGGCAAGCGCGACGCGCTCTCGTTGGTGCTCGCCGGGATCCTCGCCAAGGGCCACATCCTGCTGGAGGACTTCCCGGGACTGGGCAAGACCCTCGCGGCGCGGTCCTTCGCCGGCGCGCTGGGGCTCGACTTCGCCCGCGCCCAGTTCACCCCGGACCTGCTGCCCGCCGACCTGACCGGGTCCTACGTCTATGACCAGCGCCGCGCGGAGTTCGACTTCCGGGCCGGTCCGATCTTCACCGGGCTGCTGCTCGCCGACGAGATCAACCGCACCCCGCCGAAGACCCAGGCAGCGCTGCTCGAGGCGATGCAGGAGGGTCAGGTCACCGTGGAGGGCCAGACGCACCGCCTGCCCAGCCCGTTCCACGTCCTCGCCACCGCCAACCCGGTGGAGTACGAGGGCACCTACCCGCTCCCCGAGGCCCAGCTCGACCGCTTCCTGTTGCGGGTGGCTTTCGGGTACCCCACGGCCGGGGAGGAGCACGACGTGCTCCGACGACGCCTGGACCGCCAGCGCGAGGAGGTCGACATCCAGCAGGTCACCGACGCCGCCGGGCTGTCCGCCGCCCAGGCGTCCGTCGAACGGGTCGCGGTCGACGAGTCGGTGGCGCGCTACTGCGTGGAGCTGGTCGGCGCCACCCGCTCGCACCCCGACGTCCTGACCGGCGCCTCACCGCGCGGCAGCCTCGGCCTGGTGCTGACGGCGCGCGCGTGGGCGGCGATCCGCGGTCGCGACTTCGTCGTGCCGGAGGACGTCAAGGTCGTCGCACGCGCCGTGCTGGCCCACCGCATCACCGTCAAGCCCGACCTCTGGATGACCCAGGCGTCCGGATCCCGGGTCGTCGACTCCGTGCTCACCTCGGTCGCGACGCCCCGGGCGCTGGAGTCGCACCGGTGACCTCCTGGCGGCCGACACCGTCGCTCGTCCGGGCCTGCCTGCTCGCGCTCGGCGGTCTCGCCGGCGCGGTGGTGCTCGGCCGGGAAGCGCTGGTGGTCCTCGCCGCCCCGTTCGTCCTGCTGGCCGTGATGGGCCTGGCAGGCCGACCCACCCGTGACCCGACCCTCAACACCCGGATCGACCACCATCGCCTGCACGAGGGCCAGGGCACCACCTCGCGCCTGATCGTCGACGACCTGGCGGGCGTCGAGCACGCCACCCGGGTCGCAGCCCCGGCGACGCACGTCGCCACGCAGCCGACGTACGGCGCCACCGGCCGCCTGGTCGCCGACGGCCTGCCGACCTTCGGCTTCAGCCCGCGGCGCTGGGGCCGACGTGCGATCGGTGGCGAACGGGTGGCGCTGACCAGTGCCTGGGCCGGCTGGCGCTGGGGGCCGGTCGACATGCCCGAGCACGGACTCAGCGTGCTGCCGCAGACCGCGCCGTACGACAGCCGCGCGGAGGTGCCGCAGCCGGACGGGCTGGTCGGGCGGCACCGGTCGCGGCGACTCGGCAGCGGCACGGAGTTCGAGGGGATCCGGAAGTTCGCGACCGGCGACCGGCTCAAGCGGATCACCTGGCCGGTCTCGCTGCGCACCGGTGAGCTGCACGTCATCACCACGCGGGCCGAGCAGGACGCAGGGGTGTGGCTGGTCGTCGACGGCCTGCGCGACATCGGCGTCTCCGGAGGCATCGACGGGGCGGCCAGCACGCTCGATCTCTCGGTCCGCGCGGCTGCCGCGCTCGCCCAGCACCACGTCCGCACCGGTGACCGCGTCGGCCTGCTCGTCGTGGCCGCGGACGGGGCACGGGTGCGGCTGGGGTCGGGACGACGACACCTCCAGCAGCTGCACGGCACCCTGGCACGGATCCGCACGGAGCCGCGGAGCGTGCCACCGGAGCGTCTCGACCTCGGGTCAGGGTCGGGGTCGGTGGTCTACGTCCTCTCGCCGATGCTCTTCACCCCGCTCGTCACCGCGACGGCCAGCCTCCAGCGCAGCGGCGCCTCGGTGGTCGTGATCGACACGCTCGGCGAGCGCGACGCGGCGACCGGCCGGCTCGCACTGCCCGCCCTTGCCGCACGGATGCAGAAGATCGAGCGCGACGACCGACTCGACCGGCTCGCCGACCTCGGCTGCCCGGTCGTGCCCTGGCGGGGACCGGGCACCCTCGACACCGTCCTGCAGCAGCTCGCCCGGCGATCCCGGGTGCCCACGGTGCGGAGAGGGTGACGATGAGGGTCCTCCCGGCCGGCACGACCGCACCCGTCCTGGTGCTGCGTGCGCTGCTCCTCGTGCTGCCGTGCGCGGCCCTGGCGCTGGCCCTGCCCGCGCAACCGCACTGGACGGTGCTCGCCGCGGTCGTCGGCCTGTCGGCGTGGTGGGCGCACTCGCCCGATCACGTCTCGGGGGCGGTGGCGCTCGTGCTGGTGGCCGGGTGGTGGGCGGTGCACGGCGTCGTGGACTGGAGGGTCCTGGTCGTCGGGGTCCTGCTCCTGACCGTGCACGTGGTCGCCACCCTGCTCTCCTACGGCCCCGCGACCATGTCCGTGGACGCTCACCTCGCACTCCTGTGGTTGCGCCGCGGGCTGCTTGCGCTGGTGCCGATGCCGGTCGCCTACGTCGCAGTGCAGGGGCTCGACGCGCAGCTCGCGCCGCCGTGGGTCTGGATGAGCGCCAGCGTCGTCGTCGTGGCGCTGCTCGTCGTCACGGCCCGGCTGACGCAGCCGGAGGAGCCGTGAACACGTCGGAGGAGGACCGGGAGCTCTACGCCGAGCTCGTCCTGCAGTGCGCGGAGTCGGTGCCGCGCGGACGGGTCACGACGTACGGCGCGATCGCCGACGCGGTCGGGCAGCGGCTCGGACGCGGAGGTCCGCGGCTGGTCGGCAACGTGATGTCGCGCCACGGCGGCGCCGTGGCGTGGTGGCGGGTGGTCCGGGCCGACGGATCCCTGCCGCCCTCGCACGACGACGAGGCGCGCCAGGCCTACCTCGAGGAGGGCACACCGCTGCGCCCGAGCGGCGCGGTCGATCTGGGACGGGCGTTCTGCTCACCGACGCTCCGGGCACAATGAGTCCCATGCTCTACACGGTCGCGCACGGAGTCATCCCCCCGCTCGCCCGTGCCGTGTGGCGCCCGAGCGTCGAGGGCCTGCACCACGTGCCGTCGTCCGGACCGGTGATCGTGGCCAGCAACCACCTCTCGTTCTTCGACAGCGTGGTCATCCCGGTCGTGGTGCCGCGCAAGGTCGTGTTCCTCGCCAAGTCCGACTACTTCACGGGCACCGGCGTGAAGGGCACGCTCACCCGCGCGTGGTTCGAGGGGCTCGGCATGCTGCCCGTCGACCGCGACGACACCAGGGCGGCGATCGCCAGCCTCGACACCGCGCTGGCGGTGCTCCGAGGCGGCGAGGCGTTCGGCATCTACCCCGAGGGCACCCGCTCGCGTGACGGCCGGCTCTACCGCGGCCGCACCGGTGTGGCCCACCTCGCGCTCACCGCCGGCTGCCCGGTCGTGCCCGTGGGCCTGCAGGGCACCGAGGACATCCAGCCCGTCGGCTCCAACCGGCCCCGGCGGGCCACGGTGTCGGTGCGCTTCGGCGCCCCGATCCAGGTCGCGGGGGAGTACGACGGCGTACCCAGCGGTCGCGCCCGCCGCGAGCTCACCGACCGGATCATGGCTGCGATCGGCGAGCTCACCGGCCAGGAGCCGGCCGGGATCTACAACGAGCGGTCGACCGAGGCCTAGCTCGAAGCCTGGCCGCGTGCGGCGGTGGCCAGTGCGGCCAGCGCCTTCGGGAAGATCTCCGCGGGCGGCGTGACCAGTCCGGCGCCGACCTGGCCCACGCCCGCGACCCGACCGGCCATGCCGGTGTTGATCTGCGGCAGGATCCCGGTGCGGCACACCCGGGACACGTCGATGCCGGTGGGGGTGCCCTGGAACTCCAGGACCGGCACCGTCCAGCGCGGGTTCTCGGCCAGCGTGATCTCGTGCATCCGGCGGGTGGTGGCCAGCGCGTCGGGGACCGAGCCCCCGACCAGCCGGACGATCGCGGGGGCGGTCGCCATCGCGAAGCCGCCGATGCCCGCGGTCTCGGTGATCGCGGAGTCGCCGATGTCGGGATTGGCGTCGTCGGGGCCGAAGTCGCCGAGGAAGAGCCCGTCCGCCACCTGGGCCGGGCCGGTGAACCACTCGTCACCGGTGCCGGAGACCTGGATGCCGAAGTCGGTGCCGTTGCGGGCCATCGCCACGACCATCGTGGAGCCGGGGATGTCGCGGCCGGCGTCGAGGGCGAGCTTGCAGGCGGGCATCGCGAGGTTGAGGAAGAAGTGGTCGTTGCTGCCGATGAAGCGCAGCGACTCGGCCACGTCCGTGCCGTCGAAACCGGCGTCGGCACCGCTCCCGACCATCGCGGGGGCGAGGTCGCGCAGCAGCATCAGCGTGCCGGCGCGGTTGCGGTTGTGGGCCTCGTCGCCCATCTGCAGCATCTGGGTGAGGATGCCGGTCACGTCGACGGGGCCTGACTCCGCGACCACGGCGCGCGTGGCCGCCTGCAGCAGCGGGCCGAGGACGTCGCCCATCCAGCGCAGCCGGGTGAGCACCTCGGGACCGTAGGCGCCGTAGCGCAGCACCTTGCCGAGGCCCTCGTTGAGGGAGCAGTAGGTTCGCCGGCCGGTGGTGCGGTCCTCGAGGACCCACATCCACATGGACGGCGTGACCACCCCGGCCATCGGACCCACTGCGCTGCGATGGTGGCACGGCTCGAGGCTGACGCTGCTGCCGGACTCGAAGAGCGCGACCGCGTCCTCGGGGTCGTCGACCAGTCCCTCGAGGGCGGCTCCGCCCATCAGCGCGCCGCGCAGGGGGCCCGACGCGCGGGCCCACTCGATCGGCGGTCCGGCGTGGAGGAACTGGCCGCGCTCGAGGCCGAGGACCTCGGAGGCGGGAGCCACGTCGACCAGGTGCGCGGTGACGCCGAGCATCGCCGCGACGGCGCGACGGTTGGCCTCGGGGCGCCTGGGGTCGGTGGCGACCGCGGCCAGGTGCTCATGGGTGCCGGGCATCGGGGGACGCCAGTCGACGCGCTCGACGCCGACGGCCTGGCCGGCCACGGCGTCGGCGAACATGCCTGCTCCGACGGTGACGACGGTGGGCTCGCTCACTGGAACGCTCCGATCAGGTCGAGGGCGCGGCGGGTGGCCGCCGCGTTGGAGAGGTAGACCTCGGCGCCGGCAGCGACAAGGGCGTCGCGCTGGGCGTCGAGGCCCTGCGGGTCGAGGTCGGTGCCGATCAGGCTGACGATCACCGGGATCGGGCGCTCGGCCCGGGCCGCGGTGATGGCCGGGGCGAGCATGGCGGCGGGATCGGGCTCGGCGCCGTGGCCGAGCACCAGGTCGAGCAGGAGCACGCCGGTGGCCGGGTCGGCGGCGGCGCGGGCGAGCTGCTCGTTGCGGAGGGTGGGGTCGATCATCGGGTGCGCCCGGCCCTGGGTCAGGGCGTCGTCACCGAAGTCGACCATCGTGTGGGTGTCGGCGAGCAGGTCACCCTGCTCGTCGGGGGCGAGCGCAAGCTCCTCGGCGAGCGGGATGTTGCTCCGGATCGGGCCGAGCGCCTCGGAGGCCATCAGCATCGACTCGTCGCAGAGCGTGCCGCCGACGAAGAGGCCGCGCAGCAGGGGGCCGGTCGCGGGTCCGGTGGAGTCGGCGCCATGGACGGGCCACGCGGGGGCGGCGTGGCCGAGCCTGGCGAGCACCGCCTCGGCGACCGCGGTCAGGTCGCGCTGTCCGCGGCCCAGCAGGCCGAGCTCGACCGGGGTGTCCAGCGCCTCGGCCTCGCGGCCCAGCGCCTCGGCGACCTCCGGTGCGGGCGGCTTGGAGACCACGACGACCAGGTCGACCTCGGGGTCGGCGTCGAGCCGGCGCAGTGCCTCGCGAGTGGCCAGCCCGCCCACGGCGGCGGACAGGTCGCGGCCGCCGACGCCGAGCGCATGGCGTACGCCGACCCCGTCCTGCCCCTGCCCGGCGAGCCGGTCGCCGGCATGGTGCAGCAGGGCGAGGAGCTGCTGGCAGCCCGTGCCGGACGCGGCGACCACTCCGATCCGGCCCGGGCGGACGGCGTTGGCGAAGCCGAGGCCGATGCCGTCGATGACCGCCGTGCCGCAGTCGGGTCCCATGACGAGTGCGCCGCGGCTGGCGGCGTACGTCTTGAGCGCGACCTCCTCGGCCACCGGGACGTTGTCGCTGAAGATCATCACGTCACGCCCGGCCTCGAGCGCGTCCATGGCCTCGACCGTCGCGCTGGCACCGGGCACCGACACCAGCGTCACCGCGCCCGGAGCGCTGCGCCGCAGCGCCGAGGCGGTCGTCCGCGGCGGCGCCACCGCGGTGTCGCCCGACGAGGGTCGGGTCGGGACGAGCGCGGCGTCGACGGCGGCGAGGGCCGTCGGGACGTCGGCGTCGTCATCGAGGCGGAGCGCCACGATCATGTCGTTGGGGGAGGAGTCCGGCACGGCGAAGCCCATGCCCTCGAGCACCTCGAGATTGAGCCCGGTGGCCATCGCGACCTGTGCGGTCACCACGCCCGGCGCGGCCTGCACTGCTCGGCTCACCTGCAGCAGGGTGACCGAGTCGGCGTAGGCGCCGCTCCTGAGCTCGACGTGGTCCTTCATGCTGCTCTCCCGGGGTGGTCGCGGTCGGTGATCGAGGTCAGGGCCAGTCCGGCGCCGGTGAGCAGCCCCGCTCCCGAGGTCGCTCCGACGGCCAGCAGGGCGTCGGCGGTGGTGTCGTCGGGCTCGGCGAGCCAGGCGCCGAGCTCGGGCCGGACCTCGCCGTGCAAGGCACACTCGAGCAGGGTCGCGGACAGCAGGGTGGTGACGGCCAGCCGGCGGCGTACGGCGGCGGCCAGCACGTGGTCGGGTCGGCCCACAGCGTGCCGGGCGGCGAACCAGCCGGCCAGGACGTCGTCGCCGAGCGGGGTCAGGCCAGGACCGCGGCCGAGCAGCCGATCGAGGTGGGCGAGGGTCAGCCGCCCGTCGACGGGCAGGGACAGGCCGGCCGAGGCGGTCAGGCAGGCGGCGCGCTCGGAGCGCCGGTTGCCCTGGGTGCCGACGGTGGGAACGCCGACGTCGACCAGCCGGGTGATCCGCACCGGAACGTTGGCCAGGTGCAGGGTGCCGTCCTCGATACGGATCTCGCAGCGGTCCATCAGCGAGAGGTCGGGGAGGGAGGACCACAGGGCGCAGGGCACCCGCGTCGCGCTCGCCGAGACCAGTCCGAGGCACCAGCCGTCGAGGTCGACGTAGATCGCGGAGGCGCTGGCGTGCAGCACGGGTCGGGCGCCGTCCACGGCTGCGGCGAGGCGCTCACGAACTCGTGTGGGTGCCGCTACCAAGATCGGACGGGAGATCATCACCCAGACGCTATCGGCCCATGGCACACTCGCGAATGTGCGAACTTGTCCAAGGAAAGGCACGAAGTGGGCCAAGAGTTGATAAGCGATTCCGAGGCGATCGCGGCGTTGCGGCGCGCAGACGCACTCCACACGGCGCTGACCCACATCGTGCTCGAGGGCGGTGACCTGGTCCGGATCGCCGAGGCCGTGGGCGACGCGCTGGGCTATGGCGTGGTCTTCACGTCCACCGACGGCCGCGAACGCGCGGCCCACCTCGACGAGGCGCAGCGCGCGATGCTCGCCGACGCCGACCTGCTCGACCCGACCGGGCGCCTGCGGGTGGAGCGCATCGATCCGGACGGGACGACCGTCGGCGCCGGCGAGGCACTCCTGCGCCGTGTGGTCGCCGCTGGCGTCGACCTGGCGCGCCTCGTGGCGCTGAAGCCCGAGGGCACGATCCACGACTCCGACGTGCACGCCCTCGAGCGGGCTGCGATCGTGGCTGCACTGCTGGTGACGCGCGTCGAGGCGATCACGGCCGTGGAGAACAAGTACCAGGGCGACTTCCTGCGCGACGTGTTCCTCGGCCGCGCCGGCGATGAGGACTACGTCGCCGAGCACGCGCAGGCCTTCGGCTGGCACCTCGACCGACCGGTCATGGTCGTGGTGGCGGTGCTCGAGCCCGACGCCATCGCCGCCCTCGCGCCGGCGCCGGAGGACCGGCGCGCATGGCAGGACCGTTTCGCCCACGCCTGGCGGCAGGTCGCGGCGACGATCGACCGCAGCATCGCCTCGGTGGCCTTCAGCCGCGAGGTGGTCACCCTCGTCCCGGTCGACGTGCCGCGCGACGGCGCGCAGACCCACCTCGCCGTCGACCGGATCATCCAGGGCGTGCGCGGCGACCGCGGCGGCGGCCGCATCGCGTTCTCCGCCGGGGTGAGCAGGGTCGCCGAAGGTCTCGGCGACCTGCCGGAGGCCTACCGGCAGGCCCAGCGCGCGGTCGAGATCGGTCGGCGGGTGCACGGCGGCGGATCGGTGACCCGCTTCGACCAGCTCGGCCTGCACCGGTTGCTCGCGCTCGTGCCGGACGGCGCCGAGCTGACGTTGTTCGCCGCCGACGTGCTCGGCCCGCTGGCCGAGCGCACGCCTGAGGCGGCCGACCTGCGCGAGACCCTGCAGGTGCTGCTCGACACCAACTTCAACGTGGCCGAAGCCGCGCGCGCCCAGTTCTTCCACTACAACACGATGCGCTACCGCGTCGGCAAGCTGCAGCGGATCCTCGGGCCGGTGGCCACCGACCCGCACCTGCGCCTCGACGTCGCGGTCGCGCTGCGGGCGCTGGAGATCGTGGGCTGACGACCGCTGTCTCAGCGCGAGCCGGTCGCGGATCCCACTATTCGCACGAGTGTTCTAGCAACCGGTAGGGTCAGAAGATGGCCGGCGGGATGAACAGGAGAACGCGCCCCGATCGCAGCGAGAACCTCGCCGAGCGGGTCGCCACGACCCGCGCCCGTCAGGCGGGGGAGCACGAGCAGGCAGCCCAGGTCCAGCAGCCGCCGTTGCTCAAGCACGCCTGGTACGACGGCCCCTACGGTCGCCAGGCCGTCCTCATCCTGGGGTGGCGCGGCATCGAAGGCAGGTTCGACGGGCGCATCTGCCTGGTCGCACCCGACGACGCAGGTTGGGCGATCGTGGAGATGTGGGTCGACGGCACCATGCTGTCGCCCGCCTGAGGTCCGCCCCCACCGCCCGATGATCCCGCCGAAGAACTTGTCATCAAGTCCGGCGTTCCTTCGGCAGATGTCGCCAGTGAGGGTGTGTGATGTGGCGCACTAGTTTGTGGTTTCTCGGGTACCCACCCCTGCGAAATCTGGAGGTTGCACATGTCGATGTTCAAGTGGGACGTCGTTGATCCTGCGCCCGGCGAAGCGGTGCTCCCGCACCAACGGCTGCCGTGGGGCAAGACCATCGGCCTGGGTGCCCAGCACGTCGTGGCGATGTTCGGCGCGACCTTCGTCTTCCCTCTCGTCATGGGGCTCGACGCCAACCTCGCCATCATGTTCTCGGGTCTGTGCACGATCCTCTTCCTGCTCATCGTGCAGAACCGGGTCCCGAGCTACCTCGGCACGAGCGCGTCGTTCGTGGCGTCCGTCGCCGCGATCCGGATGCTCGACCAGAACAACGACTCGTCCTACGTCACCGGCGCGATCCTGGTCGGCGGCCTGGTGCTCGCCGCCATCGGCGTGCTGGTCCACTTCGCCGGCGCGGAGCTGATCCACCGGATCCTGCCGCCCGCGGTCACCGGTGCCGTGGTCATGCTCATCGGCTTCAACCTCGCCCCGGTCGTCGCGGGCATCTACTGGCCCCAGGACCAGTGGGTGGCACTGCTGACCGCCGCGTTCATGGTCTTCGCCGCGGTGGCCCTGCCGGGCTTCTGGTCGCGCATCGCGGTCTTCTTGGCGCTCATCTTCGGCTACCTGCTGTCGTGGGTCGCCGACCTCGTCCTCGGGCCGATCACCTCCGTGCTCGGTGGTGCCGCCGAGGCCACCGAGCACGACCGCGTCTCGTGGGCCGGCGTCCAGGCCGCCGACTGGATCGGACTGCCGAGCGGCACGCTCGCCGACGGCGTCTCCGTCGTCCACGGCCCCTCGTTCTCCCTCACCGCCATCCTGCTGGTGCTGCCCGGCGTGATCGCCCTCGTGGCCGAGAACACCGGCCACGTCAAGGCCGTCGCCGAGATGACCGGCGAGAACCTCGACCCCTACATGGGTCGTGCCATCGGTGCCGACGGCATCGCGACCGCCTTCGCCAGCGCGTTCGGTGGCTCGCCCACCACGACGTACGCCGAGAACATCGGCGTCATGGGCGCGACGCGGGTCTACTCCACGGCCGCCTACTACGTCGCCGCGGCCGTCGCCATCCTCCTGGGCCTGTGCCCGAAGTTCGGCGCGATCGTCAATGCGACCCCCGGTGGGGTCCTGGGCGGCATCACGGTTGTCCTCTACGGGATGATCGGACTCGTGGGCGCGAAGATCTGGGTGGAGAACAACGTCGACTTCGGCAACCCCGTCAACATGGTCGGCCTCGCCGCCGGCCTGATCGCCGGCATCGGTGGCGTCACACTCACGTTCGGTGACAACTTCGAGCTCGGCGGCATCGCCCTCGGCACGATCCTGGTCATCCTCTTCTTCCACATGGTCAAGGGCCGCGGTGGCGACGGTGCCGGCGGCGTCACCCGCAACCTCAGCCACCCCGACTACGACGGCGGCGTCGACGACGTCGCCTCGGGAGGCTCCGCTCCGCGATGAAACCAGCACCCTTCGCCTACCAGCGTCCGTCCACCCTCGAGGAAGCCCTCACGGCGCTCGCGGGGGAGCCGGGGGCGAAGGTGCTGGCCGGTGGCCAGTCCCTGGTCCCGCTGCTGTCGATGCGGCTGGCCGCCCCATCGATGCTGATCGACATCAACGCCCTTCCGGACCTCGGCCACGTCAGCGTCGACGTGACCGGGGTCCGGATCGGGGCGCTCGCCCGCCACGCCGAGGTGCCCGCCTCGGCCGAGGCGGCCGAGTCCCAGCCGCTGCTCGCGCTGGCGCTCAGCCACGTCGCGCACCCGACGATCCGCAACCGCGGGACCACGGTGGGCTCCCTGGTGCACGCCGACGCCGCGGCCGAGATGCCCATGGTGCTGCGGCTCCTGGAGGGATCGGTGGACGTAGCGTCGGTGCGCGGTCGTCGGACGATCCCGGCGGCGGAAATGTTCGCCGGACCGCTCGAGTCGACGCTCGCCCACGACGAGATCGCCGTCGAGGCCTACTTCCCGGCGCTGCGGACCGGTGGCGGGGTCGCCTTCGAGGAGATCGCCCGACGCCACGGTGACTACGCCATGGTCGGCGTCGCCGCCCTGGTCTCGTGCGACGGCGACGAGGTGACGAGCGCCCGACTGGGCTACGTCTCGGTGAGCGACGTGCCCACGGTGGTCGACGTGACCGACGCGGTGCGGGAGGAGGGGGGCGACCCCGTCGCTGCCGCCCTCGCCGAGCTGGAGCCGGCCGAGGACATCCATGCCAGCGCCGACTACCGCGCCCACCTAGTGAAGGTGCTGACCACGCGGGTGCTCGCTGCCGCGATCGACGATGCCCGTGCGCGGGCCGGAAGGGTGACGTCTCGATGACCGAGCAGATCCACGACGTCCGACTGCACGTCAACGGCTCCGTCCACGAGGTGCAGGTGCCCGCGCGGCGGCTGCTCTCCGACGCGCTGCGCCACGACTGCGGGCTCACCGGCACGCACGTCGGCTGCGAGCACGGGGTGTGCGGTGCCTGCACCGTGCTGGTCGACGGCCGGCCGATGCGCTCGTGCCTGATGCTCGCGGTGTCCGCGGTCGACGCGGAGATCACCACCGTCGAGGGACTCACCGAGGCCGACGGGACTGCCCAGGGTCGGCTGAGCCCGGTGCAGCAGGCGTTCTCCGACTGCCACGGGCTGCAGTGCGGCTTCTGCACGCCCGGCTTCCTGACCACCATCACCGCCGGGCTGCGCGAGACCCCCGACCCGTCCGAGGACGAGGCACGGGAGATGATCGCCGGCAACCTGTGCCGCTGCACCGGCTACCAGAACATCGTGAAGTCGGTGCTCCGCGCGGCCGAGATACAGGCCGGGATCGAGTCCGACGGGGGTGTCGACGCATGACCACCAAGCTCTTCGGCACCAAGGTCGCCCGCGTCGAGGACCAGCGGTTCCTGCGCGGCCAGGGTCGCTACGTCGACGACCTCCTCCACGACGACCCGCGCCTGCTGCACGCCGCCGTGCTGCGCTCGCCCCACGCGCACGCCCGCATCACCGACATCGACGTCTCCGACGTGCTCGACGTCGAGGGCGTGCTGGCCGTGTGGACCTACGACGACCTGGCCGACGCCATGGCCGAGCCGCTGCCACTGCTCATCCCGCACCCGACGCTGACGCACGGACGCACGCAGTACGCCCTGGCGAAGGACGAGGTCAACTACGTCGGTGAGGCGATCGCCTTCGTGGTCGCGGTCGACCGCTACGTCGCCGAGGACGCCGTCTCGAGGATCCGCGTCGCCTACGACTACCTCGAGCCCGTCGTCGGGATCGCCGCCGCGCGCGCCGCCCAGCGACTCGTGCACGACGACGTCCCGGGCAACGTCGGCGCCCGGATGGAGCAGGAGACCGGTGACGCCCGCGCCGCGATCGCCGACGCCCCGCACACCCTCACCCTCGAGCTCGACATCGAACGCTCGGCCTGCACGCCGATGGAGGGTCGCGGCACCGTCGCCCGCTGGGACCCCGACACCAGCCGCCTCACGGTGTGGTCGTCGACCCAGACCTCGACCGGTGTGCGCGGCTGCGTCGCCGCCAAGCTCGGCCTCGACCTGGCCAAGGTCGACGTGATCACCCCCGACGTGGGTGGCGGCTTCGGCGTCAAGATCAACCACCCGTGGCCCGAGGAGCTGCTGGTGCCGCTGGCCGCGATGACGCTCGGCCGCCCGGTGAAGTTCACCGAGGACCGGCGCGAGCACTTCATCTCCTCGGCCCACGAACGTGCGCAGCAGCACCACGTCGAGGTCGGCTTCGACGACGACGGCCGGCTGCTGGGGCTCAACGTCGAGTTCTGGCACGACCACGGCGCCTACACGCCCTACGGCCTGATCGTCCCGATCATCACCTCGACCCAGCTGCTGGGCCCCTACAAGCCGCTCAACTACCGTGTCGTCTTCGAGTCGCTCTACACCAACACCGTGATCGTCACCCCCTACCGCGGAGCCGGCCGGCCGCAGGGCTGCTTCGTGATGGAGCGGACGCTGGACGCGATCGCGGCCTACCTCGGCAAGGACCGCACCGAGGTGCGCAGCACCAACTTCATCCAGCCCGACGAGTTCCCCTACGAGCACGGCCTGGTCTTCCAGGACGGACGCCCGCTGACCTACGACTCCGGCGACTACCCGGCCTCGCTGGCCAAGCTCAAGGCGCTGGTCGGCTGGGACGAGTTCGAGGACTTCCGCGCCGAGATGGCTGCCCAGGGGCGCCGCGTCGGCATCGGCCTGGCCTGCTACGTCGAGGGCACCGGCGTCGGCCCCTACGAGGGCGCGCACGTGCACATCGAGACCTCCGGCAAGGTGAAGGTCGCGACCGGCCTCACCACGCAGGGCCAGGGCCACCAGACCGCCTTCGCCCAGATCGTCGCCGACACCCTCGGCGTGCGCTTCGAGGACGTCGAGATCACCACCGGTGACACCCGCAAGATGCCCTACGCCGTGGGCACCTTCGCCTCGCGCGCCGCGGTGATGAGCGGCTCGGCGATCCACCTCGCCTCGCTGCGCGCCCGGGAGAAGGCGCTGCGGATCGCTGCGGAGGCACTGGAGGCCTCCGAGGACGATCTCGAGATCAACGACGGCGTCGTGTCCGTGCGCGGCACCGACGCCTCGATCGATCTGGGCACCGTCGCCGTGCTCTCCAACCCGCTGCGCTACGCCTTCGACGAGGCGTCCAAGGCGGCCACCCAGTTCTCCGTCGGCGATCCCGGCAAGGCGCCGGTCGCCGAGGACGACGAGCCGGGCCTGGAGGGCAAGGACTTCTACTCGCCCGAGCGCTCGACGTTCGCCAACGGCATGCACGCGGTGATCGTCGAGACCGACCCGGACACCGCTGAGATCACCATCCTCAAGTACGCCGTCGTCCACGACTGCGGCCACCTGATCAACC
This sequence comes from Propionibacteriales bacterium, assembly GCA_038259535.1. Taxonomy (GTDB): domain Bacteria; phylum Actinomycetota; class Actinomycetes; order Propionibacteriales; family Nocardioidaceae; genus Nocardioides. The sequence goes on from JBBSOR010000011.1 coordinate 16,511, forward strand.
CGATGATCGTCGAGGGCCAGATCCACGGCGGAGTCGCCCAGGGAGTGGGCGGTGCGCTCTACGAGCGGATGGTCTACGACGAGTCGGGGCAGCTGCTCAACGCCTCCTTCATGGACTTCCTCATGCCCTACGTCACCGAGGTGCCGACCACGATCGACATCGACCACCTCGAGACGCCGTCCCCGCTCAACCCGCTCGGCATCAAGGGTGCGGGGGAGGCGGGCGTGATCCCGTCCGCGGCGGTCTTCGCCGCGGCGATCGAGGACGCGGAGGGCTTTGCGATCACGGCGATGCCGATCTCGCCGTCCGAGCTGTACGCGTTGCGCCTCGCGCACGCCGACGACACCACCGAGCTCACCCCCATCTCGAAGGAGACCCGATGAAGTTCACCGGCGAGAACGTCCTGGCCGCACCCGTCGCACAGGCGTGGGATGCGCTGCTCGACCCCGCCGTGCTGGTCCGCACCATCCCTGGCTGCGAGCGGCTCGAGGCCACGGGTGACAACGCGTACGCCATGACGGTCACCGCGGGCGTCGCGTCGATCAAGGGCACCTACGCCGGGTCGTGCGCGCTGCGCGACCTGGTCGAGCACGAGTCGTTGGTGATGAAGCTCGACGGCGCCGGCGCCCCCGGCACCATCGGCGCGACGGTCAACGTGCGCTTCACCCCGGAGGGCTCCTCGACGCGGATCTCCTACGACGCCGACGCGGTCGTCGGCGGGATGATCGGCGGGGTCGGGCAGCGGATGCTCACCAGCGTCTCCAAGCGGATGGCCGGGGAGTTCTTCGGCAACGTCGACGGGGTGCTGGCCGGTGGCGGCGTCGCGGGTCTGGTGACCGAGCCGGGTGTCGTGGCAGGCGCCGGCGTGAGCGCCCCGGCCAGCGGCGGGACCGTCTTCACCGCACCGGCACCTGCCGCTGCTGCCGGCTCGCGCCAGGAGTTCCTGACCGGTGTGGCCGTCGGTGCCGGGCTCGTGGTTCTCGGCGTGGTCGTCGGAGGCATCGTCGGCCGTCGGCGATGAGCGACGTCACCGTCGACTCCACCGCCCGCGCCCAGGCCGCTGCCGTACGGTCCGGGGACATCTCGGCGCGCGAGCTGCTGGAGCTCCACCTGGGCCGCATCGCCGAGCGCAACCCCGAGCTCAACGCGATCGTCTCGGTGGACGAGGACCGTGCGCGGGCCTCGGCCGCCGCGGCCGACGAGGCGCTGGCCTCGGGTGTCGACGTGGGCCCGCTGCACGGCCTGCCCTTCGCGGTGAAGGACACGCACGCGCTGAAGGGCTGGCGCACGACCTATGGCTCACCGATCTTCGCCGACTCCGTGGCCGACCACGACGACCTGCTCGTCGAGCGGATCCGGCACGCGGGTGCCGTCTTCGTCGGCAAGACCAACGTGCCGGAGTTCGCGGCGGGGTCGCACACCTTCAACACCGTCTTCGGCCTCACCCGCAACCCGGTCGACCCGACCCGGTCGGCCGGCGGGTCCAGCGGGGGAGCGGCGTGCGCGCTGGCCTCCGGCATGGTGCCGCTCGCCGACGGCTCCGACATGGGCGGCTCGCTGCGCAACCCCGCGTCCTTCTGCGGTGTCGTCGGGATGCGGCCGTCGTTGGGACGGGTGCCCGAGTGGCCGCTCTACAACCAGTGGGAGAGCACGTCGGTCGGCGGCCCGATGGCCCGCAACGTCGGTGACCTCGCGCTGCTCCTCTCCGTCCTCGCCGGCCCCGACCCGCGGGCCCCGCAGGCGCTCGGCGACCCCGGCTCGAGCTTCGCTCCGCCCCTGACCCCGACGCCCTTGGCCGGGCTGCGGGTGGCGTGCTCGGTCGACCTCGGCGGCGCGATCGTGGTGGACCACGCGGTCGCCGACGTCGTACGCGCCACCGCCGCGCGGCTCTCCGACGTCGGGGCGACGGTGGGAGAGGCGGAGCCCGACCTGTCCCTCGCCGACGACACCTTCCGCACCCTGCGCGCGTGGCACTTCCAGGCGAAGTTCGCCGCGCTGCTCGCCGAGCACCCCACGTCCTTCAAGCCCTCGCTGGAGGCCAACATCCGGGCCGGTGAGTCGCTGACCGGCGCCGACGTGGCGCGGGCCTACGCCCAGCGCACGGCGCTCTCGGAGACGATGCGCGTCTTCTTCGGCGACCACGACGTGCTGGTGCTGCCGACCTCGCAGGTGCCGCCGTTCCCGGTGGAGCAGGAGTTCCCCGAGACGATCAACGGCCAGGAGATGCCCGACTACCTCGCCTGGATGCGCTCGGCATGGTTCATCACCGTCACCGGCTGCCCGGCGATCTCGGTGCCGGCCGGCAGGACCGCCGATGGCCTCCCGGTCGGCATCCAGCTCGTCGCGCGGCACGGCGCCGACCGGCAGCTGCTCGAGGTCGCGGCGGCGGTCGAGGCCCTGCTCGCCTGACCTGCCGGGGCGAGCAAGATGCGGAATTCCGGGAGGCACGACGCGAGAGAGCCTGTGCACAGAAATGTGCACAACCGCGTCAAAGCTGGGGATGAACCGGGGTCATCTGGGGACGACTCGCCGGAACCTGAAGTATGTGGAACTAGTTCGGTCGAAGCCCTTGCGGACCGGCCGAACGACGGCGTAGAACTCTCCCTACGCAGCCCGCAAGGGAGGCGGGATGGCTCCACAGAGATGGCCCACACGACGCCGAACCAGTTCGCTGGGGACGTGACGCAGGCACCGGGTGATGCGGTGGCTGGGACCGGATGGACGGAGCGATCGACCGGAAGCATCACACCGACCGGTCAACCGAAGGGCCCTTGTTGCTCATACCAGCGAGGGCCCTTCACCTATTTCCGGCGTGGCGGGTCGAACGCCTCAGGACGCGTTCATGATCCAGAACGGGCCCGCTGCACCGACGAACGCGACGGCGATGCCGAGGAGCATCACCGCGACCCTCCAGTAGACCCAACCCCAGACCACGAGGGCGGCGCCGACCGGGAGCAGCACGACCCCGAGCAGCGACGGCGGGTTGTCCTCGCTCAGCAGCAACCAGCCGTGCACGAGAAGCATCGTCGCGATCGCGGCGAGGCCGGTGGTGACGCTGTTCCACGAGATGGGCGCATGCGTGGTCGCCATCTCGAAGGCACGTCGGAACGGGAGGGCGCGGAGCTGCTCGAGGGACTCACGGCGTTCAGTCACTCGGCGATCCTCCTTGATCGCGACCCTGATCGTGACCCTGATCGCGACCGGTGGCCCGGGCGAGGTCGCGGTCGTCCTCCGCGAGCTCGTCGACCAGGTGTCCGAGGGCCGTTCCTGCGTCGCGGCGCAGCGAGGCGGCCTCGGGACTGGGGTCGCGCTCGTGGAGCACGTCGAGCCAGCGGGTGCTGCCGTCCTCGACGCGTTGCGCCAGCCGGCGGCCGACCTCTCCCAGCTCGCCACCCCGGGCGGCGCTCTGCAGCTCGGCGAGTGCCCGGTCGCGCTCGGCGCGGGACTGCTCGGCCTGGGCCCGCACGGCATCACGCGTGGCCTCGGCCTCCACCCGGATGGCCTCGGTCTCCTGGCGTAGCCGGGCGACCAGGGTGCGGAGCTCGGCGGGATCGGGCAGGCCGCCCGGAGGGATGCTCATCAGAACCCGACCCCAGCGACGTCGTCGACCTGATGGCCCGGGCCGGTGTTGGTGGCCACGGCGCCGAAGGCGAAGACGGCATCGAGGGCCTTGAACAGCATCCTCAGGTCACCGAGCACGGCGATGATCTTGGGAACCAGGGTGTCGAGAGTCTTGATCACACCGACCGTCTGGTCGACCAGCTGGATGATCCTGCGGACGGTGGCGCCGCCGGTGACGATCTCCTTCGCCCAGCCCCAGAAGCTGGCCAGCAGCTTCACGACGGCGTCGTCGACCAGGCTGAGCAGCGAGGCCACCGTCTCGCAGACGGCCTGCGTCGCCGTCAGCATGCAGTCGAGCGACTCGGACATCATGTGGCAGGTCTCTCGCTGAAGATCGAAGGCCTGACCCATCTCGAGCATCCGGCCGGTCGCCTTCTCGGCCGCACGTCCTTCCCAGACGTGGGGGACGGCCTCGGACAGGGCGCCGTAGTTGGCGCCGAGGTCGCCGAGTGCGTTGCCGGTGGCGCGCCAGTTGGCGGAGACCGAGCGGACGCCGTCGAAGTCGCCGGCGATGGGGTCGAAGATCAGCGCGATCAGGTCCCAGCTGGAGTTGATCTTGCGGACGATCCAGTCGATCCCCTGGATCACGTAGCCGCAGTCGTCGCGCAGCTGGTCGATGTAGCTGCTTCCGCTGCCGGTGGTGGGGACCAGTGAGCCGCGTGGGTCGAGCAGGTTGATCGCAATGTCAGTCATCGTTGTCCTCCAGGTGCTCGTCCACGAAGTCGGAGAGCTCGTCGTCGGTCGTGACGCCATCGACGATCTGATCGGTGTGGTGGGCCATCGACAACAGGCTGCTGGCCGCGTCGATCGTGTTGGTCGCGGACCCCTCGTGCGTGGGGGACCGGTGCCTTCCGGGGGTCTCCGCTCCACCGAGGTTCGTGACCCCGCCATAGCGCTTCACGAACTCGGGGACCTGCACGGCCTCCTCCGCCTCCTTGAGCTTGCTCACGCTGATGCCGACCTCGACATCGGCCTTCTCGAGATCGTCGCGGGCGTCCTCGACCCGGTCGACGAGCTGCGAGGTCCCGGTGCTCGCCGCGCTCATCGCGGCGAACACGTCGTCGGTGGCGGAGTCGTAGTCGCCCTGGAAGAGGGAGAGGAACCCCTTGTCGAACCAGTGGCCCTCATAGAGGTCCAGGTCGCGGGTGAAGTCCCAGATGGCGCGGTGGTGCTCGTGCTGCTGCCGCGCGAGCCTGATCAGTGCTCTGATCCCCGGTCGCGACACGACGATGTGATCGGTCATGTGGGGAGTGTGTCCCGTTCGCGGGATTTCACGCCTCCGACACGAAGCCCCCACAGGAATTGCCAACGGATGGACCTCCCGTCAGCAACCTCTGCCGTGGTCCCGGCGACATGGATCTCGGTTGAATCGTCCCATGGCGAACACCTCTCGGCGGATCAGGATCGGCATCGACACCGGTGGCACGTTCACCGACGTCGTGGCCTTCGACGAGGACTCGGGGGAGCTGGTCACGACCAAGACCCCGAGCACCCCCGGCAACCCGGCTGACGGCTTCATCGCCGGCATCGAGAAGATCCTCGGGATCGTCGGCGCCGAGGGCAGCGACATCACCGCGGTCTCGCACGGCACGACCGTGGCGACCAACAAGCTGCTCGAGGGCAAGGTCGAGGCGCTCGGCTTCATCACGACAGAGGGCTACGAGTTCATGCTCGAGATCGCCCGGCAGTCGGTGCCCGACGGCTATGGCAACTCCTACTTCTGGGTCAAGCCCGACCGCATCGTGCCTGCCGACCGGGTCCGCACCGTCGGGGGTCGTCTCGACTTCACCGGCGCCGAGATCCGCCCCTTCGACGAGGACGCCGCCGTCGCTGCGGCCCGCTGGTTCAGGGACCGGGGGATCGCCACCATCGGCGTCTGCCTGATGCACGCCTACGCCAACGACGAGCACGAGCTGCGGATGCGCGAGATCCTGCGCCGCGAGCACCCCGAGGCGATCGTGTCGATCTCCAGCGAGGTGCTGCGCGAGTACCGCGAGTACGAGCGGGCGATGACCACGCTCGTCGACGCGGCGGTCAAGCCCAACGTCAGCCGCTACGTCACCAACATCTCCGAGCGGCTTCTGGGGTTCACCGGCAACACCATCCCGTTCTACGTGATGAAGTCCAACGGCGGCGTGCTGTCGGCCGACGAGGTCGTGCACCAGCCGATCACCACCGTGCTCTCCGGGCCGGCCGCCGGTGCGCTCGGCGCCGCGCTGATCGCCAAGGTCGCCGGCTTCCCCAGGATCCTCACGTGCGACGGCGGCGGCACCTCGACCGACGTCTCGGTCGTCCTCGACGGCGAGCCGACGCTGACCACCGAGGGCACCGTCGGCGCCTACCCGAGCAAGATCCCCATGATCGACGTCGTCACCGTCGGCGCGGGCGGCGGCTCGATCGCCTGGCTCTCCCCGGAGGGCACTCTCAAGGTCGGGCCGCACTCGGCCGGCGCCGACCCGGGCCCGCTCTGCTACGGCAAGGGCGGCACCCAGCCCACCATCACCGACGCCCACGTCACCCTCGGTCGGATCCCTCCCCACCTGCTCGGCGGCGAGATCCCGCTCGACGTGGAGACGGCCCGCCGTGGCATCGCCGACCTCGCCGAGCAGCTCGGGCTCGACTTCGAGAGGTGCGCCACCGGCATCTTGGAGATCTCGGCCTGGAACCAGGCCAACGCCCTGCGCCAGGTCAGCGTCAAGCGCGGGCTCGACGTCCGCGACTTCATGCTGACGACCTTCGGCGGCTCCGGCTCGCTCCTGGCCTGCCGGCTCGTCGACATCCTCGACCTGGCGGGCGTCGTCGTCCCCCCCAACCCGGGCAACGTCAGTGCCTTCGGCCTGCTGACCGTCGACGTCAAGAACGACTATGTCCAGACCCACGTCGCCAAGGAGTCCGCGCTCGACCACGCGGGCGTGCAGACGATCCTCGACACCCTCACCGAACGGGCGCGCGAGGCGCTCGGCAAGGAGGGCTTCGGCGCCGCCGAGCACCAGTTCCACCGCACGATCGACGTGCGCTACGTGGGGCAGGCCTACGAGGTGCGGGTCGCCGCACCCGAGGGCGTCGTCGATGCGGCGTACGTCGAGCAGGTGGCCGAGGCGTTCCACGCCGACCACCGCCAGCTCTACGGCTACGACTTCCGCGGCGATCCGACCCAGCAGGTCGAGTGGGTCAACCTGCGCGTCACCGGCATCGGTCCGATCACGCGCCCGGAGATTCCCACGCTCGGCCCCTCGTCGACCGGCGACGGACGGGCCCCGGTGACCAGGCCCGTCTGCTTCGACGCGGACCAGGGCTACATCGAGACCCCGGTCATCTGGCGGGCCGACCTCGGCGCGGGGGACACCTTCAGCGGTCCCGCCATCGTCGAGGAGTTCGGCTCCACCATCCCCGTCCACCCCGGGTTCGAGGTCCGGGTGGATGACTGGGCCAACCTCGTGATCCGCAAGGCCAGCCACCAGGAGAGTGCCTCATGAGCACGACCACCAGCACCGCGGTCGACCCGGCGTACGTCACCGCGAAGCCGGTCAACCCGGCCGGTCTGCCCACGGCCTACGCGCACGGGGGTCGCCTGACGGCCGAGGGCACGTCGGTCGACCCGATCCTCGTCGAGATCGTGCAGGGCACGTTGGCGAGTGTCGAGATGGAGGTCGAGACCGCCATCGGGCGCACCAGCCGCTCGCCGATGATCCGCGACGCCCACGACTTCCGCGCCGGCATCCACGACCGCCAGCTCCGCAAGCTCACCGGCCGCTCCTACAGCGCGCTGGTGCACCCGATCGCTCGCGACTTCCCGCTGGAGGAGATGCGCGAGGGCGACGTCTTCTTCCACAACGACGTCTACGAGTCCGAGGGCGGCATCGGCCACCTGCCCGACCTCTGCGTGACCGTCCCGGTGTTCCACGACGGTGAGGTCGTCGCCTTCGTGCAGGCCTTCGGTCACCACGACGACATCGGCGGCGCCTGCCCGGGCTCGATGCCCAGCGGCGCGACCAGCGTCTTCGAGGAGGGTCTCGCGGTCCCGCCGATCAAGCTGTGGGACGCCGGTGTGCCCAACAAGGCCGCCCTGCGGATCATGACCCGCAACTCGCGGATGCCCGACAGCCTGGCCGCCGACCTCGACGCCGAGTGCTCGGCCTGCCTGATGGGCGCGCGCCGGCTCAGCGAGCTGTTCGAGCGCTACGGACGCGAGGCCATCGAGACCGCCTTCGACGCGATCCTCGACACCACCACCGAGACCTATCGCCGCGAGATCCTCTCCAAGATCCCGGACGGCACCTACGTCTGGGAGGACTCCGCCGAGCACGACGGCGGCGACGAGCCGCAGCTGCACACCCAGCGGATCACCCTGACCAAGGTCAGCGACGCGCCGGCCGACCCGGAGAACGGTCGTCCGGCCGGCCCGCGGCTGATCATCGACTTCACCGGCACCAGCGTCCAGGCGAAGGGGCCGATCAACCACTGCGGCGACTACGTCGGTGGCAACTTCCTCAAGAAGTGGCTGGCGCCGATCCTGCGCAACCTGGCCGACACCCCGGAGCGGATGGCCGAGCTCGACGTCAACGAGGGCATCGTGCCCCTCATCGAGATGCGCTTCCCGGAGAAGGGCACGCTGCTCACCCCGATCCACCCGGGCCCGACCAACGCCCGCACGTTCGTGATCCTGCGGCTGCTCGGGGTGCTCGCCGGCGTCGTGGCGAAGGCCGTCGACGGCAAGATGCCGGCCGACCAGGAGACGATCCGCTACACCGGCGTCTACGGCAAGGACCTCGAGGGCAACGACTACCTGATGCGCGAGGTGCTGGGCGGCGGGTCCGGTGGGCGCTACTACGCCGACGGCGAGGACACCATCCACGTCGTCCCCGACTCCCGCAACCTGCCGACCGAGTTCACCGAGTCCCGCTTTCCCTTCATCGTCGAGCGTCTCGGCCTGGCCGTGGACTCCGGCGGCGCGGGCGAGTTCCGCGGCGGACTGGGCTACGAGAAGCAGATCCGGATGCTCAAGGACGCGCACTTCATGTCCATCGCCGACCGCTCGATCCTGGCCTGCTGGGGCGTGCGAGGTGGCAAGGCCGGAGCCCCGTTCCAGGTCGTCATCGACCCGGGTGGGCCCGACGAGCGCGAGGTCGACGCCCTCGCCGACGCCGAGCCGATCAAGGCCGGCCAGGTCGTCCGGATCCGGACGACGGGTGGTGGCGGCTGGGGCGACCCGCTGGTCCGCGACCCCGAGCGCGTGGTGCGCGACGTGGTCTGGGGCAAGGTCTCGGCCGCGGCGGCGCTGCGGGACTACGCCGTGGTGCTCACCGGCTCGACCGAGGCCGGCGACCTGGGCTTCGACCCGTCCGCGACCGAGACCGAACGGTCCGGCCGGGCTTCCTGGAGCCGGGAGGACGACGCCTTCTTCGACCGAGGTCCCGGCTATGCCGCGCTGGCCGACGGGGCGACGCACGCCGACGTGGACCGGATCTGATCCGTGCGCGTCGCCGTCCTGGGTGCTCACGGCAAGACCGGGCGCGCGGTCGGTGATGCGCTGGGCGTCCGCGGCGTCGAGGTGGTGCCGCTGGGACGTGCCGACCGGCCCGACCTCGCCGCGGCGCTCGCCGGCTGCGACGCGGCCTATGTCATCGCACCCAACCTGCACGCCGACGAGCCGGCCTACGTCACCGAGGTGCTGGCCGCGCTGATCGAGGCCGGGGTGGGGCGGGTGGTCTACCACTCGGTCGCCTCGCCCTACGCCCCCGCGATGCCGCACCACCTCGGCAAGGCGCGCAGCGAGGACGTGGTGCGGCGCAGCGGGCTGGACTGGACGATCCTCCAGCCCGGCGCCTACCTTCAGAACCTCGACCTCTCCGGCCCGCTCGACGTGCCCTACTCGCCCGACGCCCGGTTCGGCTTCCTCGACCTCGCCGACCTCGGGCTCGCCGCCGCGGTGGTGCTGGTCGAGCCCGGCCACGGTGGAGCGACGTACGAGCTCGCGAGCCGCGTCGCCACCGTGCGGGAGCTGGCCGACGAGGCAGGCGTTCCCGTGAGCCGCGTGCCCGACCCCGGGACCCACCCGTGGCTGAGCGCAATGTTCGCCTACTACGACGAGCACGGACTGCCGGTCGGCACGCGGGTGCTGGCGTCCCTCTTGTGCCACGGATGAGCCCACGCAGTTGCGATCACCGGGTACCCGGTGATCGCTGAGGTTCCCGCCCGTTGCAACGGTCGGGAACCCGTCGAAGAGGACTGGAAGGTCGGTCCGCGGCCTCCGCGACCGATGGCGCACCGCGCCTCCTGGTGGAACGTGCCCTGACCGTCACGATCGCGCAACGACAGTTGTCTCAGCGCCCGGGCGACCTCATGCTGCGTGAATGGGACGGGGGATCGTGCTCGCGCTGCTGGTCGCGGTGACGGTGTCGGGCTGTGGTGACGCGCCGAGCGCCGGCCGGAAGCCGGGCGCACCGGCCGCCTCGCCGACGGCGGCGCTGCCGGCCGACGGGCCGGTGCGGGCGAGGGCCACCGTTCTCGATGACGGGGAGGGACCGATGCTCTGCCTCGGCGGGGTCATGCAGTCGCTCCCGCCTCAGTGCTCCGGCCCGGAGGTGCAGGGGTGGAGCTGGGACGACCATGCCGACCACGAAGCCGCGAGCGGCGTGCGGTGGGGCGACTACACGATGGTCGGCACGTGGGACGGCACCTCCTTCGGGCCGACCGACGTACGTCCGACCACGCCCGACGACTGGCCGGAGGAGGACATCGGTGCGCTCTTCGCCACCCGCTGCGCGGAGCCTGCGGGTGGCTGGGTCCCCGTCGATCCCGCCACGACCACCCGCGACGCACTGGCCTCGGCGCACCGCGTGGCCGAGAACTTGCCCGACTACGCCATCTCGTGGGCTGACCAGTCCATCAACCCGCGGTGGGGCGACTCGCAGGAGCTGGACGGCAGCGAGGGGTCGCTGGAGGTGGAGCTGGCGATGAACGATCCCGTCCACACCATCCTCAACGTCGCAGTCACCGCCGACATCGTGGGCGCCGAGGCGGCGGTGCGCGAGGTCTGGGGCGGTGCTCTGTGCGTGACGGAGTTCGCGCACACGCAGCAGCTCCTCCGCCGGGTGGCGAAGGAGCTCAGGGAGCTGCCCGGAATCCTCAGCAGTGGCTACGGCAACATCGGCAACGCGGTGGAGATCTCGGTGGTCCACGACGACGGCTCGATCCAGGCGTGGGCGGACGAGGAGTACGGCCCCGGCGTGGTCGTGGTGACATCGGCCCTCGAGCCCGTGGAGTGACCTCGGCGGCGCCGTGACGACCGACAACAATTGCCAGTGAAGGGTCGCGTTGTTGGCCGAAAGTGCCGTGGGGACGGTGTGAGCGCCGACACTAGGGTCGATCGCATGAGGGTCCTTCTCGCACTCGGTGGCAACGCCATGACCAACGCCGACGGCCGCGCGCGTCCCGAGGACCAGACCGCCGCGGCCCGGACGGCGATGGCTGCGGTCGCGGGCCTGCTCGAGCACGACCACGAGGTCGTCATCACGCACGGCAACGGTCCCCAGGTCGGCAACCTCCTCGTCAAGAACGAGCTCGCTGCCGGCGTCGTACCCCCGGTCCCGCTGGACTGGTGCGGCGCGCAGACCCAGGCCACCCTCGGTTTCGTCCTGATGGACGCCCTCGACCACGAGCTCGCGCTTCGCGGCGTCGAGCGGCGCAGCGCGGCACTCGTGACCCGCACCCTCGTCGACGCCGACGACGAGGGCTTCACGACGCCGACCAAGCCCATCGGCCGGCACCTGCCCGAGGCGGAGGCGCGGCTGCTGATGGGCCACGGCGAGACCTGGGAGGACCGCGGCGAGAAGGGCTGGCGCCGCGTCGTCGCCTGCCCCGAGCCGTTGGAGATCCTCGACGCGCCCGCCGTGCTCGCGCTGATCCGGGCCGGCTTCGTCGTGGTCGCCAACGGCGGTGGCGGGATCCCGCACGTGCGCCGTCCCGACGGGTCGCTGACCGGCGTGGAGGCCGTCATCGACAAGGACCTCGGCGCTGCTCTCCTCGCCCAGACGACCGGGGCGGAGGTGCTCGTCATCGCGACCGACGTCCCCAACGCCGTCATCGCGTGGGGCACGCCCGATGCCGAGCCGCTCGGCAGCCTGACGGTCGATGAGATGCGCGCCCACGCCGCAGACGGGCACTTCGCGTCCGGCTCGATGGGTCCGAAGGTCGACGCCGTCTGCCGCTTCGTCGAGGCCACCGGCAAGCCGGGCATCATCACCAGCCTCGACCAGATCACCGCAGCGGTCGCAGGCCGGGCCGGCACCGTCGTACTCCCCAGCTCCTGATCCCAGAATTCTCCGCCGAAAGGAACAGCGCCATGTCCGCAAACCCCTCCGCCATCGAGGTCCGCAAGGTGCCGATCCACTCGGTGTCCGACGCCTCCGAGCTCACCCAGCTGATCGACGACGGCGTGATCGCCGCCGACCGGGTCTTCGCGATCATCGGCAAGACCGAGGGCAACGGTGGCGTCAACGACTACACCCGGATCATCGCAGACCGCGCCTTCCGCGAGGCGCTGATCGCCAAGGGCGCCGACCCCGAGCAGGTCAAGGGCGTGCCGATCGTGTGGTCCGGCGGCACCGATGGCGTGATCAGCCCCCACGCCACCATCTTCGCCACCACCGACGTCCCCGAGGACGACCCGTCGCGCCAGGAGATGCGGCTGACGGCCGGTTTCGCGATGAGCGAGCCGCTCCTGCCCGAGGAGATCGGCTACACCGCGATGATCGAGAAGGTCGCCGCGGGCGTGAAGGTCGCGATGGAGCGCGCCGGGATCACCGACCCGGCCGACGTCCACTACGTGCAGACCAAGACGCCGCTGCTCACCATCCACACCATCCGCGACGCCAAGTCGCGCGGCAAGTCCGTGTGGACCGAGCACACCCACGAGTCCATGGACCTCTCCAACGGCGCCACCGGCCTCGGCATCGCCGTCGCGCTCGGTGAGATCGACATGCCCACCGACGCCGACGTCATGCACAACCGCGAGCTCTACTCCTCCGTCGCCTCCTGCTCGTCGGGCGTCGAGCTCGACGTGGCGCAGATCGTCGTGGTCGGCAACGCCACGGGTGTCGGCGGCCGCTACCGCATCGGCCACGCGGTGATGAAGGACGCGCTGGACGCCGACGGCATCTGGGACGCCATCCGCTCGGCGGGCCTCGACCTGCCCGAGCGCCCGCGCACCAGCGACCTCGACGGCAAGCTGGTCAACGTGTTCCTCAAGTGCGAGGCCAGCCAGGACGGCATGGTCCGCGGGCGGCGCAACGCGATGCTCGACGACTCCGACGTGCACTGGCACCGCCAGATCAAGGCGTGCGTGGGTGGCGTCACCGCCGCCGTCACCGGCGACCCGGCCGTCTTCGTCTCGGTGTCCGCTGCCCACCAGGGGCCCGAGGGTGGCGGCCCGGTCGCTGCGATCGTCGACCTCGGCTGAGCCACCTCCACGCGTCCCACACGGCGGGGCCGGCAGGACACTGTCGGTCCCGCGTGATGGGGTGTCGTCCGTGAACACGTCGACCCGCTACCGGTTGGTGGCCCCCGACCGCGAGGTCGTGGTGCCCGAGCTCGACGAGCACCAGCAGCGGGTGGTCGACCACGCCGGTGGGCCCCTCCTCGTGCTGGCCGGCCCCGGGACGGGCAAGACCACGACGCTGGTCGAGGCGATCGTCGACCGGATCGAGGTCCGCGGCGCCGACCCGTCGTCGGTGCTCGCGCTGACCTTCTCGCGCAAGGCCGCCGAGCAGCTGCGCGACCGGGTCACCGCACGGCTGGGGCGGACCACCTCGGCGGCGATGTGCTCGACGTTCCACTCCTTCGCCTACTCCCTCATCCGCGCCTACAGTCCGCCCGAGCTCTACGACGCCCCGCTCCAGCTGCTCTCCGCGCCCGAGGCCGACGTGGTGCTGCGCGAGCTGCTGTCCGACAACCCCGAGTCGGTGACCTGGCCCGAGGGCCTGGGACGTGCGATGGGCACGCGCGGCTTCACCCGCGAGGTGCAGGCCGTGCTCTCGCGAGCCCGCGAGAAGGGCCTCGACGCTCCCGCGCTGCAGCAGATGGGCCGTGAGCACGCACTGCCGGAGATGGTCGCGGCGGGAGTGTTCCTCGACCAATACCTGACCGTCCTGGACTCCCTCGGCTCGACCGACCACGCGGACCTGATCCGCCGCTCGGTGATCGAGGCGGAGACCCACCGCAGCGAGCTGCGCGCGCGCTACTCCCACGTCTTCGTCGACGAATACCAGGACACCGACCCCGGCCAGGTCGCGCTGCTGCGGGCGCTGGCCGGCGACGGTCGCAACCTCACCGTCGTCGGCGACCCGCACCAGTCCATCTACGGGTTCCGGGGCGCGGACGTGCGCGGCATCCTCGACTTCCCGTCTCAGTTCCACACCCGCGAGGGTGCCTCCGCCCCCGTGGTCGTGCTCCGGCACACCCGCCGCTTCGGGCCCCGACTGCTGCTCGCGGCCGGCCGCGTGGCCGGTCGTCTCTCGCTCACCGGCAGCATCGGGTCAGAGGCCCGTGAGGCCTTCCTCTCGCCGGAGGCCGTGCCGGGGCCGCACGGCGACGGCCGGGTCGACGTGCTGACCTTCGACACCGACCGCGCCGAGGCCGAGCACCTGGCCGACCTGCTGCGCCGGGCCCACCTCGAGGACGGCATCGACTGGGACGACATGGCGGTGCTGGTGCGGTCGGGGCGGGCCTCGATCCCGCCCCTGCGTCGTGCGCTCGCCACCGCGGGAGTGCCGGTCGAGGTGGCCGCCGACGAGGTGCCCCTGGTGCACGACCCGGCCGTCGTGCCGCTGCTGGACGCGATGCGGGCGGTGGTCAACCTCGACAACCACGACGCCGACTCCTCCGGCTACCTCGACCCCGGCCGGGTCGAGTCCCTCCTCCTCTCACCCCTCGGTGGCCTCGATGCCAGCGACCTCCGCAGCCTGGTGCGCCTGCTCCGCCTGCGTGACAAGGAGCGCGCGGCGGCGACCGAGCACGCCCCGCGCACCTCGCGCGACCTGCTGCGGCTGAGCCTGGTCGAGCCGGGCTTCCTCGACGGCCTCGAGGGTGGTGAGGTCGTGCGCGCCGCGGGGTTGGCCGCCCTGCTGCGGGCCGGGCAGGGCCTCCTGGTCCAGCGGTCCACCGCCGAGGACCTGCTGTGGCACCTCTGGTCGAGCACCTCGTGGCCCGGCCGGCTCCGGCGCCAGGTCGACGTCGGGGGCGCGGCCGCCCGTCGGGCCCACCGCGACCTCGACTCGCTGTGTGCGCTGTTCGAGCTGGCCGCGCGCACGGAGGCCCAGCGTGACCACCGCGGTGTCGGGCCCTTCCTCGACAACCTCGTCGCCCAGCAGATCCCGGCCGACACGCTCGCCGAGCGCGGCACGCGCGGTGCCGCGGTGCGTCTCCTCACCGCCCACCGGGCCAAGGGTCTGGAGTGGGACCTGGTCGTCGTCGCCCACGCCCAGCAGGACGGGTGGCCCGACCTGCGGCGCCGCGCCACCCTGCTGGGGGCCGACCGGATCGGTGTCACCGCCGACGGCCACCCCGACCTGGTGCCTCCCGTGACCTCCCGGGCGTTGCTCATGGAGGAGCGCCGCCTGTTCTACGTCGCGTGCACCCGCGCCCGCCGACGCCTGGTCGTGACGGCCGTGAAGTCCAGCGACGACGACGGCGACCAGCCCTCCCGCTTCCTCGACGAGCTCGGGATCAACATCGACCACCGCATCGGTCGCCCGCCCCGCCCGTTGTCCCTCGGCGGTCTCGTCGCCGAGCTGCGCCGCACGGTCGCCGATCCGGGCACCACCCCGGCGCTGCGAGACGCGGCGGCCCGCCGTCTGGCGGCGCTGGCGGGCGAAACGGCGATGGGGCGACCCCTGGTCCCGACCGCCGACCCGGCCACCTGGTGGGGCACCCGCGCCGCCAGCCGCGCCGCCGTCCCGGTCCGGCCGACCGACCAGCCGGTCCGCATCTCGGCCAGCATGCTGGAGGCCATCGGCGCCTGCCCGGCGTCGTGGTTCTTCTCCAACGAGGCCGGAGGCGTCACCGCGGCCCACCAGTCCGCCAACCTCGGTCGCATCGTGCACGCGCTCGCCGAGGCCGTGGAGAAGAAGGAGCTCCCCGCCGCGGCGGACGCCCTGATGGCCGAGGTCGACGAGGTGTGGGACCGCCTGGCGTTCCGCACGCCGTGGTCGCGCAAGCGTGAGCACGACCGGGTGCACAAGGCCGTCGTCCGCTTCCTGGAGTGGCACGCCGCCAACCCGCGGGAGGTGCTCGGCACCGAGGTGTCCTTCCGCACCGTGGTGGAGATCGACGGGGAGCACGTGCAGCTCAAGGGCTTCGCCGACCGGATCGAGGTCGACACCGCCGGCGACGTGGTCGTGGTCGACTTCAAGACCAGCCGCACCAAGCCGACCGGCCCCGAGGTCGTCGGCAACCTGCAGCTCGCCCTCTACCAATACGCCGTCGACAGCGGCGCGCTCGACGAGATCGCGGCCCGCCCGGTGCGCTCGGGAGGGGCCGAGCTCGTCCAGCTCGGACTCTCCGACGGTCCGGCGACCGCGACCGTCCAGCCGCAGTCCGTCCACGCCGAGGACGGGCGTGAGCGTGCCGAGCTCCGCTCGCGGCTCGCCGACGCCTCGGCGTTGGTCCGCGCCGAGACGTTCCCGGCCCGCACCGGCCCCCACTGCCGCTACTGCACGTTCACGGCGATCTGTCCGGCCCGGGGCGCGGGGTCGGTGACGGTCCAGTGACGCCCCCCACGATCCGGCTGGAGAGCCCGGCAGACCTCCAGGCGCTGATGGGTGGGTTCGCGCCCAGCGTCGAGCAGTGGGCCGCGATCACGGCGCCGCTGCGCCCGACGGTCATCGTGGCGGGCGCCGGGTCGGGCAAGACCACGTTGATGGCCCAGCGCGTCGTCTACCTCGTGGCCAGTGCTCAGGTGCGTCCCGAGGAGGTCCTCGGCCTCACCTTCACGACCAAGGCGGCGGCCGAGCTGCGCTCACGCGTGAGCGCAGCTCTGACGAGGGCGGGGCTCCTCGACCGGTCCGTGGTCGAGGAGGGAGAGGACGTCCTCGAGCCGACCGTCGCGACCTACCACGCCTACGCCGCCACGCTGCTCACCGACCACGGGCTCCGGGTCGGGCACGAGCCGGACACCCGCGTGGTCTCCGACGCCTCCCGCTACCAGCTCGGCGCCCGCGTGATCGATCGCTTCACCGGCTCGGTCGACTATCTCTCCGACCACCCCGCCACCGTCATCCAGAACCTCCTCGCGCTCGACGGCGCGATGAGCGAGCACCTCGCCGGGCCCGACGACGTACGCCGGGTGGACGCCGAGGCGCGCGTGGGCTTCGAGCGGGCGCTGGTGGAGGAGCGTGCCGGCAAGGACCGCAAGACCTATGTCGAGGTCATCGCCAAGGCGATCAACACCATCGACCGCCGCAGCGAGCTCCTCCAGCTGGTCGTCGGCTACCGGCGGCTCAAGGCCGACCTCGGGCTGATGGACTTCGGTGACCAGATCGCGGTGGCCGCACGGCTGGTCGCCGAGCAGCCCGCCGTGGGCGAGGCCGAGCGAGGTCGCTTCAAGGTGGTGCTGCTCGACGAATACCAGGACACCTCGGTGGCCCAGGCCACCATGCTCGCCGGCCTGTTCTCCGGCCCCACCACCGAGTCGGGGCTGGGGCACCCGGTGATGGCAGTGGGCGACCCCAACCAGGCCATCTACGGCTGGCGGGGCGCGTCGGTCTCCAACATCCTCAACTTCGACCTCACGTTCCCGACCGCCGACGGCGAGGTGCACCGGCTGCCCCTCACGGTCAACCGGCGATCGGACCGGCGGATCCTCGACGTGGCCAACCGGCTGGCCGAGCCCCTGCTCGCGGCCTACGGCGACAAGGTGGCCCGGCTGACCGCGCCCGACGGCGTGGCTGACGGCACCGTCGAGGCCACGGTCTTCGAACGCTCCGACGACGAGCTCGACTGGTTGGTCGCCCAGGTGCAGCACCGGTGCCCCACGGGCGAGGGTTATGCGGCGATCGGTGTCCTGACCCGCGACAACGCCCAGGGCGAGGAGGTCTACGACGCGCTCACGGGCGCCGGGATCCCGGTCGAGATCGTGGGGCTGTCCGGGCTGATCAGGCTGCCGGAGGTCGCCGAGGTCGTCGCCACCCTGTCGCTGATGCACGACGTGGCCGACAACCCGTCGATGCTGACCCTGCTGACCGGGCCGCGCTGGGCGATCGGGCCCCGCGACCTGCGCCTGCTCGCGCAGCGCGCGGCGGAGATCTCCGGCGTACGAGGTCGGGTGGAGGCCGAGAGCGTCGCGGCCCAGATCCTCGCCATCGCCGACGGGATCGACGTCTCCGAGCTCCCGGCGCTCTCCGATGCCCTCGAGTCCCCGGGTGACGAGCTGCCGTTCTCCGACGAGGCGCGCGAGCGGTTCGCCCTGCTCGCCGGCGAGCTGCGCCGACTGCGCCGACACGTCGGCGACCCGCTGCTCGACGTCGTACGCCGCATCATCGACACCACCGGGGTCGACGTCGAGCTCGCCTCAGCCACCAACCCGGCGGCCGCGGCGCGTCGCGACAACCTCGACGTCTTCGTCAAGGCCGTCGCGGAGTTCCAGTCCGTCGACGGCGACGTCACGCTGCCGGCGCTGCTGGCCTACCTCACCGCCGAGACCGACCAGGGCAACGGACTCGACGTCGCCACCCCCACCCTCGCCGACTCGGTCAAGCTGCTGACCGTCCACCGCGCCAAGGGCCTGGAGTGGGCGGCGGTCTTCTGCGTGGGGGTGGGGGAGACCAAGTTCCCCTCCAACCGCTCGCGCACCCTGTGGACCTCCTCACCGGCCGTCCTGCCCGCCCCGCTGCGCGGTGACCGCGCGGACCAGCCCGTCCTGCAGGGCCACGACAAGGGGGCGCTCGATTCCTACCGCGCCGCCGCGCGTGCCCACGACGCGGAGGAGGAGCTGCGCCTGGGCTACGTCGCCTTCACCCGCGCCGAGCACCACCTCGCCGTGACGTCCTACGTCTGGGGCCAGCGCAGCTCCCCGTTCGGCCCCTCTGACTACCAGCGCGTCGTCCGTGACCAGCTCGAGGAGTGGGGCGAGCCGGTCGGGCGCTGGCTGGACAAGCCCGCCAAGGGCGCCGCCAACCCCAATGCCTCCATCGACCAGTCCCGGCCGTGGCCCGTCCCCGGACCGGGGGAGGAGGCGCGCCGCCGCCTCCTCGCGGCCGAGCTCGTGCGCAGCATCGACCCCACCCGGCCCGACGAGGACCTCGACATGATCGAGGCCGCCACCGTCGCGGCCTGGGACGACGACCTCGAGCAGCTGCTCACCGAGGCCCGCGCCGAGCGCTCCTCCGACGTGGCCGTCACCCTCCCCTCGAGCCTGTCGGCGACCTCGCTCACCCGGCTGCGCGACGACGCCGACGCCTTCGCCCGCGAGCTGGCCCGCCCGATGCCCCGCCCCACGGTCCCCGCAGCTCGGTTCGGCACGGCCTTCCACGCCTGGATCGAGGCGCGGTTCGGTCAGCAGCTGCTGCTGGCCGACGACGACCTGCCGGGTCGTGCCGACACCGGCATCGACGACGCCGACGAGCTGCGGGCCGTCATCGCACAGTTCGAGTCCGGTCCGTTCGCCGATCGCGCTCCGGCGGCCGTCGAGGCGCCGTTCGCCCTGGTGCTGGGCGGCCAGGTGGTGCGTGGGCGCATCGACGCGGTCTACGCCGAGTCCGACGGCTCCTACCTGGTCGTGGACTGGAAGACCAACCGCTCCGAGACGGCCGACCCGCTGCAGCTGGCCCTCTACCGGCTGGCCTGGGCGGAGCTGCACGGGATCCCGCCGGAGCAGGTCAGGGCCGCGTTCCACTACGTCCGCAGCGGCCGCACGGTCGAGCCGGCCGACCTGCCCGGTCGGCCGGAGCTCGAGACCCTGCTCGAGCTCAGGCCAGAGCAGCCGTGAGCGCGATCTCGACCATCTCGCCGAAGGTCTGCTCGCGCTCCTGCGAAGTGGTCTCCTCGCCGGTCACGATGTGGTCGGAGACGGTGCAGATCGCCAGCGACCTGCGGCCGTACTTCGCGGCGAGCGTGTAGAGCGCACTCGCCTCCATCTCGACGGCCAGCACGCCGTACTTCACCATCTCACCCAGCAGCTCGGGGCGAGCGGCATAGAACGAGTCGCTGGAGAAGATCAGGCCGACGTGGAAGGGCGAGCCGCCCACGCGCGCCTCGGCCGCCTCCACCGCGGCACGCAGCAGGCCGAAGTCGGCGACGGGGGCGTAGTCGAGACCGTGGAAGGCGATGCGGTTCATCGAGGAGTCCGTGCAGGCGCCCGAGGCGATGATCACGTCACGTACGCCGACGGCGTCGGTCACCGCGCCGCACGAGCCCACGCGCACGATCGAGGCGACGTCGTAGTCCTTGAACAGCTCGTTGGCGTAGATCGACATCGACGGCTGACCCATCCCCGAGCCCTGCACCGAGACCGGTCGGCCCTGCCAGGTGCCGGTGAAGCCGTACATCCCGCGGACCTCGCTGTAGCAGCGGGCGTCGTCGAGGAACGTCTCGGCGATCCACTTCGCCCGCAACGGGTCGCCGGGCATGAGGACGGTGGGGGCGATGTCGCCGGGCTGGGCGCCGATGTGGGTGCTCACGGCGATGACGCTAGCCGCTAGCGTGTGAAAGCGTGAGCGACCGCACCCGCCCAGACGCCCTTCCGCACGTGGCCCTCTCGGCCCATGCCCACAACCGCATGGGCCTGCAGCGCACCGACGGTGCGTGGCTCGCCGCGCGCATGGCGGACCCGACGACCCGGGTGCTCGTCGTGGCTGGCAACCGGCTGCGGCCCGTGGGCGGTGTCATCGAGTGGGTCTCGCCCGACCGGGCCCCCGACGGCACCCTGGTGCTGCTCGGCGACCGCGACGACGTCGTGCACCTGGCGGTCATCGTCGCGGCCGAGGACACGCCCGGGCGCCCCGAGGAGTGGGTGCCTCTGCGCGACGTGCTGACCCTGCTGGCCAGCAGCGCACCCGACCAGGCGCCGCTGCTGATGCACGCGATCGGACTGGCCGAGTGGCACCACGCCACCCGGTTCTGCCCGCGCTGCGGCGGGTCGCTGGTGAGCGGCGCCGCCGGTCACGAGCTGCGGTGCACGCAGTGCCACCGCGCGCAGTTCCCCCGCACCGACCCGGCCGTGATCATGGCGATCACCAGCGGCGAGGGCGACGAGGAGGCGGTCCTGCTCGGCCGCAACCGGGCCTGGCCGGACGGGCGCTGGTCGACCCTCGCCGGGTTCTGCGAGCCGGGGGAGACGCTCGAGGACGCCGTACGACGTGAGGTCCACGAGGAGGTCGGCGTGCGCGTGGGCGAGGTGGGCTACTTCGGGAGCCAGCCGTGGCCGCTGCCCGCGAGCCTGATGCTGTGATTCACCGGACGGGCCACCAGCACCGAGATCGACGTCGACGGGGCCGAGATCGAGGAGGCGCGGTGGTGGACCCGCGCGGAGTTCGAGGCCGCCGCGCGCTCGGGCGAGCTCGTGGTGCCACGAGGTGTCTCGATCTCGTCCTCGCTCATCCAGAGCTGGTTCGGTCGTCCGCTGGACGGGCCCGGCTGGCGCTGAGCCGCGTGGCTCAGTCCGCGCTGGTCAGTCGCACTGGTCGCAGATGCCGGTCGCGGGGAGGGCGATGTAGCAGCGCGGGCACATGACGTCCGGCCGGTCGCTGGCCGCGACACGGGGACGGGGGGTCGACGGGGTGGCCGCGCGGGCGCTCGCACGCGACGTGCCCGCGCGCGGCGTGCTCGCGCTGGTCGCCGACGTACGCGTCTTGCTCGCGCCGGGCGGGGTGTCGTCCCGGACGTCGAAGCCGAGGCGGGTCAGCGCCTTGCTCGCCCCCTCGGAGCCGCCGGGGATGTCGGCGGGGCTCAGCGTCCTGCCGGTGGCCAGGCCGTGCGCGATGCCGGCGATGGCCGCGGCGTCGTACTCACGTCCGAGGTGGCGCAGGACGTGGGTCGAGACTCCTCCGCGCACCAGCATGTAGTTGCCGCCGCCCGCCGTGTCCCAGGTCTCGATGGCGGTGAGGACGTGGTCGCGATCGATCGAGTTCAGCAAGGACACGACAGCAGGCTAACCCTGTGTCGTGGCGAGCAGCCGGGCAGCCTCACGAAAGCGACGCCAGCCTCTCCTTGATCTGCGCCATCGACGGGTTGGTCAGCGTGCTGCCGTCGGTGAAGAGGAGGGTCGGCACGGTCTGGTTGCCGCCGTTGGCCTGCTCCACGGTGAACGCGGCGTCGGGCTCCTGCTCGATGTCGACGATCGAGAACTCGATGCCCTCTCGGCCGAGCTGGCTCTTCAGGCGGTGGCAGTATCCGCACCAGGGCGTGGTGAACATGGTGAACTGGTTCTCGGACATGCCTGCTCCAACGACGCCCGGCGCGCACGCATTCCCGGCGCTGACCATGCTGCTCGCAGCCATCATGCACGCACGCCGCAGGGAGCGCGCGATGGTCGCGATCAACGCGGTGCTGAGTGCTCTCGCACCCGCCGTGGCGATCATGCGGTTCGGTCCCCAGTCGTTCTGATCCGCTGCCGGAGGAGGTGTCGGGGGCGGCGTCTAGGGTGGCGCACGCCCCCGTAGGCCCCAGCCAGCCACCCAGTCCAGGAGTCCGACGTTGCTCGAAGCGCTCGATCCCGAGCAGCGACAGGTCGCGGAGGCCCTGCGCGGGCCGGTCCGCGTGTTGGCGGGTGCGGGCACCGGCAAGACGCGTGCGGTCACGCACCGGATCGCCCACGGCGTCTCGACCGGGCTCTACGCCCCCACCGAGGTGCTGGCCCTCTCCTTCACGACCCGTGCCGCGGGCGAGATGCGCGAGCGGCTGCGCTCGCTGGGGGCCTCCGGCGTCCAGGCGCGCACGTTCCACTCCGCCGCGCTGCGCCAGCTCAGGTTCTTCTGGCCGAGGGTGCACCAGCGCGAGCTGCCCGAGCTGATCGAGTCCAAGCTCGGCATCCTCGCGCTCGCCGCCCGCCGGCAGCGGCTCGGCGTCGACCAGGCCACCTTGCGCGACCTCGCCAGTGAGATCGAGTGGGCCAAGGTCTCCAACGTCGGTCCCGACACCTACGCCGCGATCGCCCGCTCCAGGGGGCGCGCCGTCTCGGGCCTCGAGCCCGACGTGATCGCCCGTGCCTTCGACGCCTACGAGGAGGTCAAGCGCGGCCAGGGTCGGATGGACATGGAGGACGTGCTCCTCTTCGGGGCCGGGCTGCTCGCCGACAACGAGGCAGTGGCCGCCCAGGTGCGCCGCCAATACAAGTGGTTCGTCGTCGACGAGTTCCAGGACGTCTCGCCCCTCCAGCACGCGCTCCTAGACCTGTGGCTCGGCGGTCGCGACGAGCTCTGCGTCGTCGGCGACCCGGCCCAGACGATCTACTCCTTCGCGGGAGCCGACGCCCGCTACCTCCGCGAGTTCACCCAGCGGTTCCCGTCGGCGACCAGCGTGGAGCTGGTCCGCAACTACCGCTCGACGCCCGAGGTCGTCGCCGCGGCCAACCGGCTCCTGTCCGGCACGCCCAGCAAGGGCGTCGACCTCGTCGCCCAGCGCCCGGCCGGCGCGGCGATCGCCTTCCGGGAGGCCGCCGACGAGGTGGCCGAGGCCACCTCCGTCGCCGACCGCGTGGCGGCCCTGCGTGCCCAGGGCACGCCCGCCAGCAAGATGGCGGTGCTGATCCGGATCAATGCCCAGTCCGAGCGCTTCGAGGAGGCCCTGGCCGCTCGCGGCATCCCCTACGTCGTCCGCGGAGCCGCCCGGTTCTTCGACCGGGGCGAGGTCAAGCAGGCGATCACCCTGGTCCGTGGGGCCGCACGCGGGGGGGAGGAGTCGGGCCCGGTCGCCGACGCGGTCGTGGCCGTGCTGTCGCGGATGGGCCACTCCACCGAGCCCCCGGAGGGCAGGGGAGAGGTCCGCAACCGCTGGGAGTCCCTCCAGGCGCTGGTGGACGTGGCGGCCGACTTCGCACGTGAGCGCCCCGATGCCGGCCTCGGCGACTTCGTCGATGATCTCGACCGCCGGGCGAGCGAGCAGCATGCCCCCGTCGCCGACGCGGTCACGATCGCCACCATCCACTCCGCGAAGGGCCTGGAGTGGGATGCGGTCTTCGTGGCCGGCATGCACGAGAAGATGATGCCGATCAACCAGGCGCAGACCCCGGCGGAGATCGAGGAGGAGCGTCGCCTCCTCTACGTCGCGATGACCCGCGCCCGCGACGAGCTCACCGTGTCGTGGGCGACCGCGCGCGAGCCCGGCGGACGATCCAATCGAGGAAGCTCGCCGTTCCTGGCCGGTCTGCTCGACGGGGTGCCCGGCGTCTCGGCGCAGCGGCGCGATCGCCCCAAGCGAAACCGGGCCGCCCTGCACTGCCGCGAGTGCGGTCGGGCGCTGTCCAACGCGCGCGAGAAGAAGACCGGCCGGTGCGCCGACTGTCCCGCGTCCTACGACGAGGCGCTGTTCGAGAGGCTGCGCGAGTGGCGCCTGGCGCGCGCCGCGCACGACAGCGTCCCGGCCTTCGTGATCTTCACCGACGCCACGCTGCAGCTCATCGCCGAGCACGAGCCGGCCGACGAGCCGGGTCTCCGCGCGATCAGCGGGGTGGGTCCCAGCAAGCTCGCCAAGTACGGCGACGAGGTGCTCGCGCTGGTCTCCGGCGCCTCCGGAGACGGGCCCGAGAAGAAATCGAAGTAATACCCACAAAATGGTTTGCCCCTGACGTGAGGCAGGGTTTAACGTTCCTTTCACAACCCACGCGCATGGGATCGCTGACAACGATCCGCGCCCGATGCCCCGAAGGAGGTGGCCACCATGGAGAACAACACGATGACGATGACGGCTTGGACGCCGTCCTTCGGCATGTCCACCCTCGGCCGCCCCTGCGCGCACACGCGCGCTCTCGGCGCTGGCGTGGTGGCTGTCCAGGACGCCGCCGCCATCGGTCGCGTCAAGGGCGATTACCCGGGTTCTCCCGTCTGGAGTCCGTCGAGCTAGGTCACACACCTCTCATCGGCAGCCTCCAGGCCGCGGAACCCGACACCGGGATCCGCGGCCTTTCTGTTTGTCCATCAGCGTCTTTTCCCACACCCGCGATCAGGTCAACGAGTAGGAGGTGAAAACACATGACCATCAGCGAACTCGTTCGCCCCCGCGTTGCCGAGGGCAGGACCCAGCCGGAGCCCCAGGCCCCGCTGGGAGCCCTGCACGACGCAGCCGCCGGAGTGGATGAACAGTTGCTGCCCTGCCGCGTCAACGACGCAGAGCTGTGGTTTGCCGAGTCCCCCGCGGACGTGGAGCACGCCAAGGCTCTGTGCACGGACTGCCCCGTGCGGGCGCTCTGTCTCGACGGAGCCCTCGGGCGGCGCGAGCCGTGGGGCGTCTGGGGAGGCGAGCTCTTCCTCCAGGGCGTCGTGATCCCGCGCAAGCGGCCGCGAGGCCGGCCCCGCAAGTCCGAGCAGGTCCAGAAGGACGGGGCAGCCGCGTAGGCGGCACCGCACACTTCCCTCCCAGGAAACACAAGGAACACACCTCCATGAAGACCTACCGAAACGGAAGTACCGACATGAATCTCATGCATGAAGAACTCGCACGCGCGCAAATGTCCGCGCGCCTGGGAGAGGCGCACGAGCTGCGGCGCGGCCACCACCTGGTGATGGCCCGTCGGATGAGCCGCAAGGCCGAACAGGCCGCGCAGCAGGCGCGTCTCGCCCTCGCCCGCGCGATGTGACGAGCCTGACCCAGGGGGCTCTCGCCCTGATCGCGGGTGAGCAAGGAAATCACGCGCCGGTACGTCGTCACGGTGACGACGTACCGGCTCGTGGTCATCTGGCGGGAGTAGCCTCGCCTGCGTGAGCGACACCGTCACCTGCGACTTCTGCGGCACTCGAGCCCCGGAGGGCGAGACGTTGACCTGGACGACCTCGGTTGAGAACGGGAGACGCCGCGCCTACTGCGACACCTGCTCGCGCGCCCACCTCCGCGCCATGGAGGGCAAGCTCGACAGCGCGTGGTGGTGACGCGCTCAGGCCGTGTCGAACCAGGTGCAGCCGCAATAGGGGTGCCGCTGCCAGCGGCGGGGGCGCGGGAGTGGCTCGTGGTCGACGCGCCACGACGTGAGCCAGGTGTGCGGTGTCTCGCCCCGCGCCCAGGAGGCGAGGTCGCGGGCCGCGACGCCGGCGGCCAACGCCATCAGTGCCCGGGGCAAGGCCCCCATCCGCGTCCGGCTGCCGTCGTCGAGCACGGACGCCGCGACGCATCGAGCGCACGGTCCGACGCCGGGTGCCGCCCACGGACCGATCTCGACGGCGTGGGTCCAGACGCCGACGAGCAGGTGGGGGAGTGACGACACGCTCCAGTCGTCGACCGTGGTCGAGACCATCCGCCCGGATGCCACGCTGACCCCGACGGCGGCGTGTGGATCGACGAGGACGCCGGCCGCGGCCAGGGCGGCTGCGACGGGCGCGTGCCACGCGGCGGGGCAGTCGAGCTGCACGCGCAGCGCGGTCGTGGTCGTGGACTCGGACATGTGCCCGACGTTGCCACGCGGGAGCGGACGGCGCGTGGCCGTCCACAGGGCAATGCCCAGCCAGAGAAGCGCAGCCAGAAAATGCCAGCGGCGGCGCCACCCGAAGGTGACGCCGCCGCCGTCAGCTCACAGGCTGAGGCTCACGCCTTGCCGAGGATGCGGTTCAGGTTGGTGCCGCAGACCGGGCAGACGCCCTTGGCCATCTTGGTGCCCTTGTCGTTGACCTTGATCTCGCCCTCCGCCTCGCGCTTCTCCTTGCACTTGACGCAGTAAAACTCACCGCTCCAGGTCTCCGCCATGACGGCCTCCTTGCTTGTAGTTCTTGGTCGTCGCGACGGGGTTGTCGTAGGGGAAGCCCGCCGGGGAGCCCAGGCGGTTGCCAGCGCTCCGCGGACGACCCTACGCCACGCGTGGCCCACGCTCACGCACCCCACGCACTGAGCGTGAAACCGGGTGTTTCGGCGTCGGACCCGGTCAGTACCCTCAGCGCATGGCTGACCTCACCCACCTGCGCCTCGAGCGCCCCTCCGCAGGGGTCGCCCTGCTGACCCTCGACAACCCCGACATGCGCAACGCGATGAGCGACGACATGACCTCGTCGTGGGTCTCCGCGATCGACGAGCTGGCCGCCGACACGTCGCTGCGCGCCGTGGTGGTCACCGGCGAGGGCAGCGCGTTCTGCTCCGGCGGCAACACCTCGTGGATCGCCAGCGAGCCCGACGCGAGCGTCGACCGACTGCGCTCGCGGATGATGCCCTTCTATCGGGCGTGGCTCTCGATCCGCAGCCTCGAGGTGCCGACCATCGCCGCCGTCAACGGCCACGCCATCGGCGCCGGGCTCTGCCTCGCGCTGGCGTGCGACATCCGCTACGCCGCGGGCGGCGCCAAGCTGGGGCTGCCGTTCAACAAGCTCGGCATGCACGCGGGAATGGCCGGCACCTGGTTGCTGCCCAACGTCGTCGGCCCAGCCCACGCACGCGACCTGTTGCTCACCGGCCGCGTCGTGGGCGCCGACGAGGCGTTGCGCCTCGGGATGGTCTCGCGCGTGATCGAGCCCGAGGGGTTCCTCGACGAGGTGCTCGCGACCGCGGCCGGCATCGCCGCCACCGCCCCCATCGCCAGCCGGCTCACCAAGATCGCGCTCGCCGACGGCGGCCACGCCGACTTCGAGTCGGCGTTGCAGTGGGAGGCGCTGGCCCAGCCGGTGACGCTGGCGACCGCCGACCTCCAGGAGGGCATCGCGGCCGCGAAGGACAAGCGGGCCCCGGAGTTCCGCGGCCACTGAGAGGAGCCGACCATGACCACCCACGAGCCCGGCCCGGTTGCCACCCTGCGTCGGATCGCCTTCCTCATGGAGCGCCAGCGCGAGGAGAGCCGTCGCATCGAGGCCTTCCGCAACGCCGCGCGCACGATCCTGCCGCTCGACGAGGACGACGTACGCCGGCGTGCGGAGGACGGCACGCTCACGGAGCTGAGCGGCATCGGGCCCAGCACTGCCGCGGTGATCACCGACGCGTGTCGCGGCATCGTGCCCGACCGGTTGGTGGCTCTCGAGAAGACGGCGGGCCCGCTCGTCCGGGGCGGGGCCGATGTCCGGTCCCGGCTGCGCGGAGACCTGCACTCGCACTCCGACTGGTCCGACGGGGGCTCGCCGGTGGAGGAGATGGCCATGACCGCGATGGAGCTGGGCCACGACTACCTCGTGCTCACCGACCACAGCCCGCGACTCCGGGTGGCCAACGGCCTGAGCGCCGAACGACTTCACCGCCAGCTCGGCGTGGTGGACGCGGTCAACGCGCACCTGGGAGGCAGCTTCACGCTGCTCAAGGGGATCGAGGTCGACATCCTCGACGACGGGTCGCTCGACCAGACCCCGGAGATGCTCGGGCGCCTCGACGTCCGGGTAGCGTCCGTGCACTCCAAGCTCAGGATGGACGCCGCCGCGATGACGCGACGGATGATCGGCGCCGTCCGCAACCCCCACACCAATGTGCTCGGTCACTGCACCGGACGGCTCGTCACCGGCAACCGCGGCACCCGGGCGCAGAGCCAGTTCGACGCCGCGGCCGTCTTCACGGCCTGCGCGGAGGAGGGCGTGGCGGTGGAGATCAACTCGCGGCCCGAGCGGCGCGATCCTCCGACGAAGCTGCTGGAGCTCGCGCGCGACCTGGGCTGCGTGTTCTCGATCGACTCCGACGCCCACGCGCCCGGGCAGCTCGACATGCTCGACTACGGCTGCGCGCGGGCGACCGAGGCGGGAATCGACCCGGAACGGATCGTCAACACCTGGGAGCGCGACCGGCTGCTGCACTGGGCGGCCGCGAGGCTCTGATCCGCGCGTTGAGCGCCCGGCGGTCAGGGGCGAGGGCTAAATTCGGGCCATGAGCTTGCCGCCCTGGACACCCGACGTGGAGGTGCGCCGCTCGCGCCGCCGCAGGCGCACGGTCTCGGCCTACCGCGACGGCGAGCGCATCGTGGTGCTGATCCCGGCGACGATGAGCAAGCGCGACGAGGCGACGTGGGTGGCCGACATGGTGGCGCGGATCGAGCGCCAGGAGCGGCGCAAGCCACGGTCCGACGACGACCTGGTGGTCCGCGCAGCCAGGCTCAACGACGTCTACCTCGGGGGTCTCGCCGTGCCGACCTCGGTGCGCTGGGCGACCAACCAGAACGCGCGGTGGGGATCCTGCACCCCGGGCGACCGCACGATCCGGCTGAGCAGCCGGCTGCAGCAGATGCCGGCCTGGGTGGTCGACTACGTCCTGGTCCACGAGCTGGCGCACCTGCTCGAGGCGGGACACACGCCGGAGTTCTGGGCCTGGGTGGATCGCTACCCGAGGGCGGAGAAGGCCAAGGGCTACCTCGAGGGCTACTCGTCCGCGGCTCGGCTCGAGCCGCCCCCGGGTTTGGAGCCCGACGCCGGAGCCGGGTCCGCGGGTGAGGTCCCGACCTGAGCCGATCTCCGCCGGCGGCGCCCTGGGGACATTGACCCTCCACGACTGATCCGAGACACCGTCCTCAGCGTGTCAACCGGGCCACCGCGTCGTCGATCAGCCGTCGCATGTCGGGGGAGATCTCCGGCAGTGCGTCGATCGGCCACCACCGCACGTCGAGAGACTCCTCGCTGACCTCGTGGGAGGCCTCGCGAGGTGCCGTCGCCACGAAGCGCACGTCGAGGTGGTGCACGGTCGTGCCGGGAGAGCAGAACTCCACGGCGTGCTCGTCGAGGTCGAGCGGCACCGGGTCGAAGTCGAGCTCGCTCAGCCCGGACTCCTCGTGGGCCTCGCGGAGCGCCACGCCGGCGACGGTCCGGTCGCCCGGCTCGCAGTGACCGCCGAAGGCGAACCAGGCGCCCGCCTTGCGATGGTGGTTGAGCAGGACGGCGTCGGCGGTGGGCGTCAGCACGATGGTCCCGGCCGTGAGGTGGTCCGGGAGGCACGCGCGCGTCATCGCGGTGGGATGGGCGTCGAGGTGGGCCAGGAACCGCTCGCGCAGCGCGCCATCACGAGCGCTCGCGGGCGTCCACCCGGCCAGCAGGGCCCGGGCGTCGTCGTGGAGGCTCACTCGGCGGGTCGGCCGTCCGGGCCGTCGCGACCGTCGAGCAGGTCGCGCAGCCCGGCGTCGAAGTCCTCCTCGGACAGCTCGCCGGGAGCCACCGAGTCCTCGCGGAAGCCCAGCGGGTCGTCGAGGTCCGCGGCCGTGGGCAGCAGGCGGGGCGACATCCACACGCCATCGCGCGCCTCGGTGCCCTGGCGGGTGCGCAGCGACCCCCACAGCGTCGAGGCATCACGCAGCCGGCGCGGTCTCAGCTCGAGGCCCACGAGCGTGGCGAAGGTCTGCTCGGCGGGCCCCCCTGCGGCACGGCGCCGACGGACGGTCTCCTGGAGCTTGGCGGCGGCCGGCATCCGGTCGACGGTGGCCTGGCTGACGACCTCGTCGACCCAGCCCTCCACGAGCGCGAGGGTGACCTCGAGCTTCTCGAGCGCGGCCTTCTGCGCCGGCGACGGCTCGGGGTCGAACAACCCGCCCGACATCGCGTCCTGCATCGCGCTGGGGTCGGTGAGGTCGATGTCGCGCATCTTCTCCTCCATGGCGGAGGTGTCGAAGTCCATGCCCGCGCCGTATTCGGAGACAGCGCTGATCAGGTGGTCGCGCAGCCAGGGGACCCCCGCGAAGAGCCGCTGGTGCGCGGCCTCCCGCAGGGCGAGGTAGAGGAGGACATCGTCGGTGGTGACGTCGGGCAGGTCGGCGGCGAACACCTCGACGTTGCTCGGCAGCAGGGCCGCCTTGCCCATCGGACCCAGCGGGAGCCCGATGTCGGAGGCACTGAGCACGTCGCCGGCGAGGGCGCCGAGGCCGCTGCCGACCTGTGAGGCGACCATCGCGCCGCTGGCCTTGCCGAGCATCGCGATCAGGGGGCCGGCGAGCTGTCGCATCTCCTCCGGCATCGCCTGACCGAGCGCCGCGGTGGCGGACCCGGCGATCGGCTCGACGAGCACCTTCCAGACGTCGATGGTCTCCACGATCCACTCCGCACGCGACCAGGCGGCGGTCGTGGTGACGCCCGAGGGGAACTCGGTCGTGGTGTCGAGCCAGTGGTCGGCCAGGCGTACGGCGTCGGCGACGGCGCCCGCCTGCGAGGTGCTGATGGTCGGGTCCGGCTCCTGCGCGGCGGCGCGGCGGGCCAGGTCCAGGACGGTGTCCCAGTTGACGGGGCCGTCGTGCGGTGCGAACAGCGACTGCATCTGCGACATCAGCGCATTGAGGTCGGGCATGGCGCCACCGGCGCCGAATCCGCCCATCTGGGAGAAGATCTGCTCGAAGGGCGTGCCCTTGAAGGGGTTGTTGTCGTCGGGTCCCTGACCCGACGAGCCGGGGCCTCCGGGGGTGTCACTCATGCCCTCAACCGTACTCACCATCCCCAGCCCCGGCATCCTCCCTCTGGCGCCGGTCGCGCCTACACTCGGGCTCGTGAGTGACCCCGTGCGCCTCGTTGCCATCCGAGACACCCCGCTCGACGTGGGCGAGGTCGTCGACGCGCTCGGTGACGAGGGGGCCGGCGGGCTGACCCTCTTCATCGGTCAGGTGCGCGACCACGACAGCGGCAAGGGCGTCACCGCGCTCGACTACTCCGCCCACCCCTCCGCGCTGGCCCGGCTCGAGGACGTCTGCCGTCGGGTGGCCGCCGAGCACGACGTACGCGGTGTGGCCGCGGTGCACCGCGTCGGTCCGCTGCAGATCGGTGACCTCGCCGTCATCGTCGCGACCACGGCCGCCCACCGGGGCGACGCCTTCGCCGCGTCTCGCGACCTCATCGACACCCTCAAGGCCGAGGTGCCGATCTGGAAGCACCAGGTCTTCGACGACACCACGCAGGAGTGGGTCGGCACGCCGTAGGTCCCGCGACGGTCGGGTCCCGACACGCTCGCCGCCTCGCTGCTCGACCGGCGACGGGCACCTAGGCTCACCTCGTGGAGATCCTGCTGTGGCTCGTGCCGGCCGTCGTCGTGACGGTCGCCGCCATGGTGTGGGTCTCGTGGGTCGACCGGGACGGTCGCGGCGAGGTCGACCGCGACGTCGCCGCCGCACGACTCGGCAGGGCTCTCGCCAAGCAGCTCCCCGCCGGCACCCGTCGCGCCGCGGCCCCCGCTCGCGATCGCAGCACCGGCATCGCCGTCCGACCCAGCCACGGGTCCACTGCGCCGAGCGACGGCACCCGTCGCACGTCGTAGTTGCTCACGTTTGAGAGAGTGGCGCCATGAGTCAGCGGAGCAGGGCGGGGCTTCTCGCGCTGTGCCTGCTGGCGGTGCTGTGGGGCACGGCCGCGTTCGTGCCGCTGCCCTACGTCACCTACTACCCCGGCCCGACCGTCGACATCCTCGGCGAGAACGCCGGCGACGAGACCGTCCAGGTCACCGGCCACCGGGCCTTCTACGACGACGGCGAGCTGCGGATGACCACGGTCTACGTGAGCCAGCCCGAGGACGACGTCACCCTGCCCGAGCTGCTCCGGGCCTACTTCGACCCCGACGCCGCCGTGTGGCCGCGCTCGTCGGTCTATGCCCCCGACGAGACCGACGCGTCCCAGGACGTCGAGTCGTCGGTGGCGATGCTCTCGTCCCAGGACACCGCGATCGCGGCAGCCCTGACCGAGCTCGGCGTGAGGTTCGACCCCGTCGTCGAGGTCCTCAGCGTCACACCGGGCCTTCCCGCCGAGGGCAGGCTCGAGGTGCGCGACATCCTGCTGAAGGTCGGCGACACCGACATCACCCAGGCCCAGGACGTCGTCGACGCGGTCGACCGGGCGGAGGCGGGCGAGCCGATCCCGTTCGTCGTACGACGGGGGGACGAGCGGGTGAGCCTCACGGTCACCCCTCGCAAGGTCGACGGCGACCTGCGGGTCGGCATCACGCCCGGGGTCGGCTTCGACTTCCCCTTCCGGGTCAGCGTCAAGATCTCCGACAACATCGGGGGCCCGTCGGCCGGACTGATGATGTCGTTGGCGATCTTCGACACCCTCACGCCAGGCTCGATGACCGACGGCGCCGACATCGCCGGCACCGGCACGATCACCCCGACCGGCGATGTCGGGCCGATCGGCGGCATCCAGCAGAAGATCGCCGCGGCCCGCGACGCCGGGGCCGAGCTGTTCTTCGTGCCGGCCGACAACTGCGACGGCATCGGGGGAGTGGACCCCGGCGACATGCGACTGGTCAGGGCGACCACGATGCACCGTGCCGTCACGACCCTCTCCGAGTGGGTCGCCGATCCCGACGCCCCGCTCCCGAGCTGCGAGGACACCTCCTCATGACCACCGACACCCCCGCGACCCCCGACCTCCCCGAGGACCCGGCCCTGGCCGCGGCCGTGCTGGAGATCGAGGCACACGTCGCGCAGGCCGGATGGGACCAGCCGGCGCGGTTGTACGCCCTGGTCGACACGGCCCGACTGGTCGCGCAGGAGCCCGCCCTGGCCGCGGCGATGTCGATCGACGGGCCCGGCGACGACGGCTCGTTCACCTCCATCGAGCAGGACGGTCTCCCGCCGGGACAGGCCCTCGAGGCGGCCCTGCACTCCATCGTCTGGCCGGGAAGCGTGTCC
The DNA here is from genome assembly GCA_038259535.1 of Propionibacteriales bacterium. Taxonomy (GTDB): domain Bacteria; phylum Actinomycetota; class Actinomycetes; order Propionibacteriales; family Nocardioidaceae; genus Nocardioides. Next base: position 49,815 of record JBBSOR010000011.1, read on the forward strand.
GGCTGTGCGGCCGTGATCGAGCGGCTGGTGCTGCCACCCGGCACCGACGACGACATCCCCGACGACCCGACCGCGGCCGAGCACTTCGCCCGTGAGCACCCCGACCGTCAGGAGGTGCGCATGGTGGCCGGTGTGACCCGTGCCGGAGCGTCCTACTGCGCGCTGCGCCTGCGGGCCCACGACGACGAGCAGTCGGTGGTCAACGGCACCGAGCTGGTGCCCGGCCTCCTCGAGCTCCTCCATGCAACGCTGACCGACACCGCGAACGACACACCCGAGCAGGGGACCACATGAGCACACCTTTCGACCGACCCAGTGGACCCACCGGACCCGGTGGACCCGCCGGACCGGGTGGACCCGCCGCACCGCGGCCCGCCGCGTCCTCGCGCCGACCCGGCGCGTTGGTGATCACCGCGATCATCCTGGTCGTGGGATTCATGCTGCTCAGCGGCTTCGCCTCGTTCTGGACCGAGCGCCTGTGGTTCGGCTCCTTCGGCTACGGCAAGGTCTTCACCACCTTGCTGCTCACCCGGATCGGGCTCTTCCTCGTCTTCGCGGGGCTGATGGCCGCGACGGTTGCGCTGGCGATCGCCATGGCCTTCCGGTTCCGGCCGATGCTCTGGTCCGGGATGCCGGGCGTGCCGGACGACGGGATGGGTCGCTACCGCGAGCTCCTCGCGCCGCGGATGGGCTGGGTGATCGGGGGCGCGGCCGCGGTCATGGGACTGTTCGCCGGTGCGTCCGCGACCGGACAGTGGCGCAACTTCTCGTTGTGGCGCCACAGCCAGTCCTTCGGGACCACTGACCCGTACTTCAACAAGGACGTCGGGTTCTACGTCTTCAACCTGCCCTTCTGGCACTACATCGTCGACTACGTCATGGCGCTGGCCGTCGTGGGCCTGATGGCGACGCTGCTGGTCAACTACCTCTTCGGCGGCATCCGCCTCGCGGCCCGCCCGGGCGAGCGCCTCACCAGCGCCGCGCAGATCCAGGTGTCGGCGCTGCTGGCGATGTTCGTGCTGGCCAAGGCCGTCGACTACTGGCTCGACCGCTTCGACCTGGTCACCAACTCCGGCTCGATCTTCACGGGCATGGGCTACACCGACGAAAAGGCCGTGCTGCCGGCCAAGGAGATCCTCGCCGGGATCGCCGTGGTCTGTGCGCTGCTCTTCCTGGCCAACATCTGGCGCCGCACCTGGCTGCTGCCCTCGGTCGGGGTGGCGCTGTTCGCGCTCTCCGCCATCATCCTCGGGCTGGTCGTGCCGACCGTCGTGCAGGCCATCCGGGTCAACCCCAACGTGCCCGACCGTGAGGGCCCCTACATCAAGGCCAACATCGACGCGACGCGTGCGGCCTACCAGCTCGACCAGATCGACGTACGCGGTGTGGCGAGCACTCCCGTCGCGGACGGGCGCCTGGACGCGCTCGACGGCATCACCGGAGGCATCCCGCTCGTCGACCCCCAGATCGTCAGCGAGATCTTCGAGCAGCAGCAGCAGGTGCGGGCCTACTACTCCGTGCCCAGCGTGCTCGACGTCGACCGATACGAGATCGACGGCAAGGACCGCGCCGTCGTGCTGGGCGTGCGCGAGCTCGACCAGAGCGGCCTCGCGGAGGGTGACCAGAACTGGTCGAACCTCCACACCGCCTACACCCACGGCAACGGCGTCATCGCGGCGTACGCCAACCAGCGTCCCGAGGACGACGTGGTCCAGCAGACCAGCATCCAGTGGGCCGAGGGCCAGGAGGCCGACGAGAACGCGCTGACGACCCTCGCCGGACCCGACGGCTACGAGACGCGCGTCTACTTCGGGGAGCAGAGCCCCAGATACAGCATCGTGGGCCAGAAGGCCGGCGGCGCGCCGGTCGAGTTCGACCTGCCCAAGGGCGACCGCGGGGACGAGGACGTCGCGACGACGTACACCGGCAAGGCGGGTGTGCCGATCGGTGGCCTCGTCAACCAGCTGCTCTACGCGGTGCGTTTCAGCGAGCCCAACCTGCTGCTCTCGAGCCGCGTCCACGACAACTCCAAGATCCTCTACGACCGCAACCCGCGTCAGATGGTCGAGAAGGTCGCCCCGTGGCTGACCGTCGACTCCGACCCCTATCCCGCGGTGGTCGACGGGCGGATCCAGTGGATCCTCGACGGCTACACCGTCACCGACAAGTACCCGCTCTCGCAGCGCGAGTCGCTGGAGACGATGACCGACGACGCCCTCCAGGGCAACGACAACGGCTTCCAGACCCTCCCGACCGACGAGATCAACTACCTGCGCAACTCCGTCAAGGCGACCGTGGACGCCTATGACGGCACGGTCACGCTCTACGAGTGGGACGAGCAGGACCCGATCCTCAAGGCGTGGGAGGAGGTCTTCCCCGACGTCGTCCAGCCCAAGGACGCGATCTCGGACGCGCTGATGGAGCACCTGCGCTATCCGGAGGACTTCTTCAAGGCCCAGCGCTACCAGTTCCAGCGCTACCACGAGACGTCCGCGTCAGCCTGGTTCGAAGGATCGAGCCGCTGGGAGGTGCCCAGCGACCCGCAGCTGAGCACCCGCAAGCAGCCGCCGTACCGCCTCTTCACCGACACCGGAGCCGGGGAGACGTGGTCGCTCACGTCGGTCTACGTGCCGCGCGACAAGGAGAACAACCTGGCGTCCTACATGGCCGCCAACAGCGACGCGACCAGCGCAGACTTCGGCAAGGTCTCGGTCCTCGAGCTCCCCAACGAGCCCACGGGCGGACCACTGCAGATCGCCAACACGTTCGCCACCAACGAGGACGTCAGTGCGGCGCTGCTGCCCTACACGACCGGTGACGCCAAACGCGTGCCGGGCAACCTGCTGACCCTGCCGATCGGCGACACGTTCATGTATGTCCAGCCGGTCTACACGCGTCGTGAGGGCGCGTCGAACTTCCCGATCCTGCGGTTCGTGCTCGTCTCCTACGAGGGCCGGGTGGGCATCGGCACGACACTGCGCGCCGCCATCGAGGACGCCCTGCTGTCGGAGCCCGCGGACCAGGGCGGCACCGACGGGACGCCGACCGAGACACCGACCGAAACACCGTCGGAGTCGCCGAGCGCCTCACCGTCGGAGTCCCCGAGTGCTTCCCCGACGACCCCGGTGACGGGCGGCACCCAGGCCCAGATCCGCGACCTGCTTCGGCAGGCCGAGGAGAAGTTCACCCAGGCCGACGAGGCGCAGAAGGCGGGCAACACGGTGAAGTGGGCCCGACTCATGGAGGAGGGCCGCGCGCTCATCGAGCAGGCCGTGGGCCTCGCCGGCTGACGGCCCGTTGGCCGGGGAGGTCACCCCGCGACCCTCCCGGTGGCCCCCGATTTGGGTGCTCCGGAGCGTGGCTGTAATGTTCTGTTCAGCGACGCGGGGTGGAGCAGTTCGGTAGCTCGCTGGGCTCATAACCCAGAGGTCGCAGGTTCAAATCCTGCCCCCGCTACCACGAAAGACCAGGTCAGAGGCCCTGTCAGTGAATTGCTGGCAGGGCCCTCGTCGTGCTTTGCAGCAACTTGGCAGCAGGCGATGCCGCGCGAACCGTGGCGCAGATCACGTCGTCGTCCAGCAGCGTCCAGAACTGTGGAACGAGGTCTGGCACATGAACTGAAGAGTCTTGGTGCCCGTCCCAGCCGGTGGCGTTC
>JBBSOR010000012.1:0-51491 GCA_038259535.1 Propionibacteriales bacterium
AGCTCGCCGCGACCAGCGTCGTGGCCACCGGCTACGGCCCTCAGGAGTTCCACCTGGGCTCCCTGGGCGTGGTCGGACCGACCCGAATGGACTACCCCGGATCCATGGCAGCCGTGCGCGCCGTTGCGCGCTACGTCTCGCGGATCCTCGATGAAGGAAACCAGTGACCCAGGACCCCTACGAGATCCTCGGCGTCTCGCGAGACGCCGACGCCGACGACATCAAGAAGGCCTACCGCAGGCTCGCCCGCCAGCTGCACCCCGACGTCAACCCGGACCCGGAGACGCAGGAGCGGTTCAAGGACGTCTCGCGCGCCTACGAGGTGTTGAGCGACCCGGGCAAGCGTCAGGCCTACGACCGGGGTGGCGACGCCTTCAGCCAGGGCTTCGGCGGCGCCGGCCAGGGCTTCTCCTTCACCGACATCATGGACGCGTTCTTCGGCGGCGGGACCCCCGGCGGTGCAGCGACGCGTGGCCCGCGCTCGCGGGCGCGCCGCGGTCAGGACGCGCTGATCCGCCTCGACGCCACCCTCGCCGAGGCGGCCTTCGGCGTGACCCGCGAGATCAAGGTCGACACCGCGCTCACCTGTGAGGCGTGCGAGGGCCAGGGCACCGCGCCCGGCACCACGCCCACGATGTGCGAGACGTGCAACGGCCAGGGCGAGGTGGCGGTCGTGCAACGTTCGTTCCTCGGCGAGATCCGCACCCTGCGCCCCTGCGCCGCGTGCCGTGGCCACGGCTCCGTCATCCCCGACCCGTGCCGCGAGTGCTCGGGCGACGGCCGGGTCCGCACCCGGCGCACGCTGACCGTGAAGATCCCGGCCGGCGTCGACCACGGCACCCGGGTCCAGCTCACCAGCCAGGGCGAGGTCGGCCCCGGCGGCGGTCCTGCCGGTGACCTCTACGTCGAGATCCACGTCGAGCCCCACAAGACCTTCACCCGCCACGGCAGCGACCTGCACACGACGATCTCGCTGCCCATGACGGCGGCCGCGCTCGGCACCCAGCTGACCTTGCCCCTCCTCGAGGCCGACGTGGCCTCGGGGGACTCCGACACGGCGACCTCCTTCGAGCTCGAGGTCCGCCCCGGCACCCAGTCCGGCACCGAGCAGGTGATCCGCGGCTTCGGCGTGCCCAGCCTGCGCGGCGGGCGGGGCGACCTGGTGGTGAGCATCTCGGTCGACACCCCGACCCGGCTCGACCCCCGCCAGGAGGAGCTGCTGCGCGAGCTCGCGGCGATCCGGGGCGAGGAGACGCCGGACGGCCAGGTCGAGGCTCCGCACAAGTCGATGTTCGGCCGGCTCCGCGACGCCTTCCAGGGCTGATGTCCCTCCCGGTGCACCTCGTGCCGTCGTTGGCCGAGGTGGCGATCGGCTCGGTGGTCGAGGTCACCGGCGACGAGGCGCACCACGCAGTCGCCGTACGACGCCTGCGCGCGGGCGAGCACGTCGTGCTGACCGACGGCCTCGGGACCTCGGTCACCGGCGCGGTCGCGGCGACCGGCAAACGCGTCTTCACCGTCTCGGTGCAGTCGCTGCGCGTCGACCCTCGTCCCGAGCCCGCCATCACGGTCGTCCAGGCCCTGCCCAAGGGCGAGCGCGGCGAGCTGGCCGTCGAGGTGCTCACCGAGGTCGGGGTCGACCGGATCGTCCCGTGGGCGGCCTCCCGCTCGGTCGCGGTCTGGAAGGGCGAGCGCGCGGCGAAGTCGCACGCCAGGTGGCAGGCCACCGCCCGCGAGGCTGCCAAGCAGGCTCGCCGCTCGTGGCTGCCCTCGGTGTCCGCGCTGGCGTCGACCGCCGACCTCGCCGTCCTGGTCGCCGAGGCCGATCTGGCCGTGGTGCTCCACGAGGACGCCACCGCTCCGCTCAGCGCGGTCGACGTCCCCACCTCGGGCAGGGTCCTGGTCGTGGTCGGTCCTGAGGGCGGCATCGCGCCCGAGGAGCTGGAGGCGCTCGCGGCTGCCGGCGCGCAGAGCGTCAGGCTCGGCTCCGAGGTGCTGCGCACCTCCACCGCAGGGGTCGTCGCGGTCGCCGCGCTGCTCGCGCGTACGCCCCGCTGGACCTAGTCGACGATCGTGATCCGGCGGGTGTCGGTGTCGAATCGGCCCTCGCCCGACGGATCGTCGGTCTGGGAGATCACGACATAGTCGCCGGCAGCGATCCCGGTCAGGTCGAAGGTGACCTCGAAGGGGAAGAGCCTGTCCTCCGTCCAGCCGGCGACCGCGGCCTTCTGGTCGACGACGTACGTCCCCTCCCAGCGCTGGATGCGGGTCACGATGGTGCCCTCGAAGGAGTTGCCGACCCCGGTCACCGTGAAGGGCCGGTCGCTGCGCACCTCCATCCCCTCCGAGGGCTCGGAGAGGGACACGTGCGCGAGCACCTCGAGGTCGGAGCCGGCGGCCAGCGGCTCGGAGGTCGGCACCCCCAGCACCTGGTCGGTGGGCTCGCCATAGAGGAGGAAGCGGACCGGCACTCGCTCGCCGACTGCCGCCTGAGCCGTGCGGACGAGCTGCTCGACCGCAAGGCGCGCGTCCGCCTCGGTGAGCCTGCCGCGGTCGTGCAGGCTGCCCTCGACATCGCCACCGAGGTCGACCTCGATGGCGTCGCCGGTGGCGTCCAGGGTGGCTCCCGCCTGCGTCAGGGACGGCCAGGGCGTCCGGTAGTCGGGGTCCAGGGGCACGAGGCCGACGCCGTCGACGCGGTTGCCCACCGCTGCCGAGACGGCCGCATCCAGCCGATCTCCCGACAGCTCGCGGAACTCGCGGTAGAGCCGTGGCCCGTCCGGGGTGTCGCCGACGTAGTAGACCGCCACGGTCGAGGTCGGCGCCTCGGTCGCCGTCGGCGAGGCAGGGTCGGTGGCGGTCTCGCTGGTCGGCGCTGGCTGTGCCGGGCCGGGGTCGCTCGTCGGCGTGCCCCCCGTCGTCAGCGCGAGCGCTGCCACCAGTGAAGCGGCGACGAGCCCGATGCCGCCGGCGACCCACCAGCCCCGGCCCGTACGACCATCGCCCGACGTCGCGTCGAGGATCGCGTCCAACCGGTCGCCCGGCTCGACGCCGTCGGCCGCCTCGTGCAGCAGGTCGCTGATCCGGTCGCTCATGCTCGGTCCTCCCACCAGTCGCCGAGCAGCTCGCGCAGAGCGGCGCTGCCTCGGTGTGCGTGCGCCTTGACCGAGCCCGGCGAGATGCCCAGCGCGTCGGCGATCTGTGCCTCGGACCAGTCCAGGTAGTGCCGCAGGACCAGCACCTCGCGCTGCCGGGCGGAGAGCTGGAGCAGTGCGGCGCGTACGGCGTCGCAGCGGGCGCCGCCGTACGACGGCCCGTCGACGGTGCCCTCCCCGGGTGCGGAGCGGGCGTGCCGCTCGACGACGACCCGGTGCCGCAGCGCCGAGCGCGAGCGGTTGACGACGGCCTGCCGCAGATAGGCCAGCGCCTTGTCCGGGTCGCGCAGCCGCGACCAGTGGCCGTGCATCGCGACGAACGCGTCCTGCACGGCGTCCTCGGCGGCGGCCTGGTCGTGCACCAGCAGGACGGAGAGTCGGACGAGCTGGCGCCAGTGCGCGGCGTACAGCTGCTCGACGGCTGCGTCGGCATCGCCGGGGCCGACCTGCTCGGACATCGGCAGCCTCCCTCGGCGGGGCCTGGTCTGGATCGTCACGGTAGTGGACGCGCCAGCGGCCGGGCCGGTTGACACCAACCGGTGAGTTGGCGGGTTGGGGAGGTCGGCGGGCCGTCTGGGGGCCCCAAGTCGCCAACTGGTGAGTTGGTCCGCCAACTGGTGAGTTGGCGGGTCGGGGGAGGCCTCGCTACCGCACCGTGATCGTCCTGGTGTCGATGCTCGGGCCGTTGCCCTCGGCCCCGCCGCTGGGGTCGTCGGTCTCGCACTGGACGACGACCTCGCCCGTGACCCCGTCGAGCGGGAGGTCCACCTCGAAGGGAAACAGCCGGTCCTCGATCCAGCCGGCGGACTGGTAGCCCTCGAGCGCGACCTCCCGGCCGCCCGCGAGCAGCCGGCACGGGCCGCTGGCCTCGAAGGAGTTGGCCACGCCGGTGACCGTGAGCGTGTCGCCAGTGACGGTGTCGCCCTCGGCGGGGGAGGTGATGTTGACCAGGTTGAGGGTGCGCAGCGCGCTGGCGGCCGTGAACGGAGCGTCGGTCGAGAGCCCGAGGAGCGAGAGGCCGCCCTCACGCCTGATGAGCACCGGCACCCGTTCCTGCTGAACGCCCTGGAGCGTGTAGACCAGCTGCTGGATCGCAAGGCGCGCCTCTCTCCGCGACATCCCGTCGGGCCGCTCGGTGAAGGCATCGCCGGGGACCTGCACCAGCAGGACGCCGTCGGTGGCTCCCACGTCGGCGATCTCCACCAGCGGCCAGAGGGTGCGGTAGTCGGGGTCGTCCGGCGAGCCGCCGCCCGTCACGAGCCGCGCCGCCTCGGTCAAGGCGTTGCCCCTCACGCGGTGGAACTCCCGGAAGAGGGCCGGGCCGGACGGTCCGTCGCCCGCCCAGTAGATCGGCACGGCGGCGCTGGCGGGCTCCGTCGGCGATGCGGACGTCGCCTCCGACGAAGGCTCCCCGGAGGGCGAGGGGCTCACGGTCTGCGTCGGCACGCCCGTCGACCCGGAGGCCGGCGCCGGGTCGTCGGATCGGCTGCACCCGGCGAGGGCGAGGGTGCTCGCCACGACGACCACCGTCGCGCCCGCCCAGCGTCGCCGGGCCGGGCGTCGGGTGGGGAAGGTCATGGTCGTCACGGTAGTAGGACGTCAGCGCACCTCAATCGGTTACACGCCGCGACACGAGCACCTAGGCTGGGAGGATGAGCGAGACGTCGGCCGACTGCATCTTCTGCACGATCGTCGCCGGTGAGATCCCCGCCGATGTGCTCGGCAGCAACGAGCACGCCATCTCCTTCAGGGACCTCAACCCGCAGGCGCCGTTCCACGCGCTGGTGGTTCCGGTCGACCACCACCAGAACGCCGCCGCCTCCGCGGCGGCCGACCCGGCGATCCTCGGTCACCTGGTGTCCCTCGCCGACCAGGTCGCCAGGGCCTCCGGCAACGAGGAGTACCGCCTCGTCGCCAACACCGGCGCCAGCGCCGGGCAGAGCGTGTTCCACACCCATCTCCATGTGCTCGGCTCGACGCCCGCCATGACCGAGTCCCTGATCTGAGACGAGACATGACCCGCACCCGCACCGCGTTCGCAGCTCTCCTCACCACGGGGCTGCTCGCGCTCTCCGCCTGCGGCGGCTCCGGCTCCGACGCCGACTCCGAGCGACGCGCGACCCAGCCGGCCGACGCGGAGTCCGCCGACGCCTCGCCGGTCGCCGAGGACGCCACGGACGAGGGGCACACCGGCCACTACGCCGAGCCCGCCAGGTCCAGGCCGCTACGTGCGGGAGAGACGCGTACGACGATCGCGATGCCCGGCAGCTACACCCCGTCCGCGCCCTACGGCACCGGCACCGACGACTACCGCTGCTTCCTGCTCGACCCCGAGCTCGACCGCGCCTCCTGGCTGACCGGCACCCAGGTGCTGCCCGGCAACCCCGACGTCGTGCACCACGTGATCCTCTTCCAGGTCCCGCCCAACCAGGTGGCCGCGGCGGAGACCAAGGACGCGGCCGACGAGGACGAGGGCTGGACCTGCTTCGGCGGCACCGGTCTCGACCGCTTCACCAACGTCGACAGGTCCTCGTGGATCGGCGCCTGGGCGCCCGGCGGCAAGGAGTCGGTGATCAAGCCCGGGTTCGGCATCCGCCTGGCCAAGGGCAGCCGCATCGTGATGCAGGTCCACTACAACCTGCTCGCCGGCACGCAGCCCGACACCTCCGCCGCCCAGCTCCGGCTGGCGCCCGGGAAGAAGAAGCTCGAGTCGCTCAGCACGATGCTCCTGCCGGGACCGGTCGAGCTCCCGTGCCGCGCGAAGTACTCCGACGGCCCGCTGTGCGACCGCGATGCGGCCCTGGCCGACGTCAAGGAGCGCTTCGGCGCCGAGGGCAACACCGCCGATCTCCTCTACTTCCTGTGCGGTGGCACGCCAGAGCCGGGCACGACGCAGTCCTGCCTGCGCACCCTGGCCGAGCCGATCACCATCCACGGCGTCGCGGGCCACATGCACCTGCTGGGCCGCTCCATCAAGATCGAGGTCCGACCGGGCACGCCCCAGGCGCAGACCATCCTCGACATCCCGGTCTGGGACTTCGACGACCAGGGCAACCGTCCGATCGAGCCGATCACCCTGGAGCCGTTCGAGCAGGTGAAGGTGACCTGCACGCACGTGCAGTGGCTGCGCGACAAGCTGCCGTCGTTCGAGGGCCAGCCCGACCGCTACGTCGTGTGGGGCGAGGGCACCACCGACGAGATGTGCCTCGGGATGCTGCAGGTCACGCGGGGCTGAGCCACACCCCGACCGCAACCGAGTGGGCCGTGAGCCGCCCGCTCGCTAGCATGGAAGGGCTCTGCCACCGACTCGGAAGGCCGCCCGCCACGGGCATCCATGACTGACACGACCCGCAGCACGACCCGCAGCACGACCACGAACGACACCAGCACCAGCGCCACCACCCAGCAGGCGAAGCCGACCCACACCGTCGTCGTCCCCAACAGCATCGACATGGTCTCGGTCCTCGGTCCGGGCGACGAGCACCTCCGCCTGATCGAGCGGGCCTTCGGAGCCGACGTCCACGTGCGTGGCAACCGCATCACCCTGGCCGGCGGGTCGGCAGAGGTCGCGATGGCAGAGCGCCTCCTCGACGAGGTCGTCACACTGGTCCGCACCGGTCAGGGTGTCACCGCCGAGACCGTCGAGCGGATCATCCAGATGCTGCAGACCGAGACGCAGGAGCGTCCGGCCGACGTGCTGAGCCTCAACATCCTCTCCAACCGCGGCCGCACGATCCGTCCCAAGACGCTCAACCAGAAGCGCTACGTCGAGGCGATCGACAACTCCACGATCACCTTCGGCATCGGCCCCGCCGGCACCGGCAAGACCTACCTCGCGATGGCCAAGGCCGTGCAGGCCCTGCAGGCCAAGGAGGTCAACCGGATCATCCTGAGCCGCCCGGCCGTCGAGGCGGGGGAGCGGCTCGGCTTCCTCCCCGGCACGCTCAGCGAGAAGATCGACCCCTATCTCCGCCCTCTCTACGACGCGCTGCACGACATGGTCGACCCCGAGACGATCCCCAAGCTGCTCGCCGCCGGCACCATCGAGGTCGCGCCCCTGGCGTTCCTGCGCGGCCGCTCGCTCAACGACTCCTTCATCATCCTCGACGAAGCGCAGAACACGACCGCCGAGCAGATGAAGATGTTCCTCACCCGGCTCGGCTTCGGCTCACGCATCGTGGTCACCGGCGACACCAGCCAGGTCGACCTGCCCTCGGGCACCAAGTCGGGACTGCGCGTCGTGGAGGGCATCCTCGACGGCGTCGACGACATCACCTTCTGTCGCCTCACCGGCACCGACGTCGTGCGCCACCGCCTCGTCGGGCGCATCGTCGAGGCCTACGAGGTCTCCGACGCCCACGCGGAGGCCCGGCTTCCGAAGGGTCCCACCAAGACCGAGCGGAGCACCCGATGACCATCGAGGTCCTCAACGAGTCGGGCCGCGATCTCGACGTACGCCGCCTGTCCCGGCTGGCGCGCTTCGTGATGGAGCAGATGCGCGTCCACCCGCAGGCCGAGCTGTGCATCAAGGCCGTCGACGAGGACACCATCGCCGAGCTCAACGCGCAGTGGATGCAGAAGGAGGGGCCGACCGACGTGCTGGCCTTCCCGATGGACGAGCTGCGGCCCGGCAAGGTCAACGAGGAGCCCGAGGAGGGCGTCCTCGGCGACCTCGTGCTGGCGCCGGCCGTCGCCGCACGCCAGGGCGAGGAGGCCGGGCACGGCCCCGAGGGCGAGATCGACCTGCTGACCACCCACGGCATCCTGCACCTCCTCGGCTACGACCACGCCGAGCCCGACGAGCATGCCGTGATGTTCGGCCTCCAGGCCGAGCTGCTGGAGAAGTGGCGCTCCAGCGAGGATCGTGCCGACCAGGCACCCGGCTGACCATGACCGCCGACATCTGGCAGCTCGGGTCCGCCACCCTGCTGGTCCTGCTGGCCGGGCTCTTCTCCGCCGCCGACGCCGCCCTCGGCAGCTTCTCCCATGCCCGCGCCGAGGAGATGAAGGCCGAGGGGCGCGGCGGTGCCGCTCGCCTCGTCCGGCTCCTCGACGACCCCACCCGCTACCTCAACACGGCCCTGCTGCTGCGGCTGCTCTGCGAGATCAGCGCCATCGTGCTCGTCTCGACGTGGGTGCGTGACGCCTTCGGTGGCGCCTGGTTGCCGAGCGTGCTCACCACCATCGGCGTGATGCTGGTCGTCTCGTTCGTGGTGATCGGCGTCGCCCCGCGCACCGTCGGGCGCCAGCACGATGCCAAGGTCGCGCTGCTCTCGGCGGCCCCGATCTCGATCGTCACCACGATCCTCGGCCCGATCCCGGCGCTGCTGATCATGCTCGGCAACGCGATCACCCCCGGCAAGGGATTCAGCGAGGGGCCGTTCTCGACCGAGACCGAGCTGCGCGAGCTGGTCGACCTGGCGGAGGCCTCCGCGGTGATCGAGTCCGGCGAGCGCCGGATGATCCACTCGGTCTTCGAGCTCGGCGACACCTCCACCCGCGAGGTGATGGTCCCGCGACCCGATGTGGTCTACATCGAGCGCCACAAGAACCTGCGCCAGACCATGTCGCTCTTCCTGCGCAGCGGCTACTCCCGCATCCCCGTGACGGGAGAGAACCTCGACGACATCATCGGCATGGCCTATCTCAAGGACCTCGTCCGACGTGACTTCGAGGCACCCGACGTGGAGTTCACCCAGCGCGTCGAGGAGGTGATGCGCCCGGTCCACTACGTCCCCGACTCCAAGCCGGTCGACGCGCTGCTCACCGAGCTCCAGGCGCGCCGCCAGCACATCGCGGTGGTCGTCGACGAATACGGCGGCACCGCCGGACTGGTGACCATCGAGGACGTCCTGGAGGAGATCGTCGGCGAGATCACCGACGAGTACGACGCCGAGGAGGTCGAGGTCGAGCACCTCGACGGCGGTGTGATCCGGGTGTCCTCCCGCTACCCGGTCGACGACCTCGACGAGCTCGTGGGCTTCACGGTCGAGGACGACGACGTCGACAGTGTCGGCGGCCTGATGGCCAAGCACCTCGGCAAGGTCCCGATCCCGGGATCGGTGGTGGAGTGCCACGGCCTGCGCCTCGAGGCTGAGCGCGCCACCGGGCGGCGCACCAAGATCGAGGCGGTGCTGGTGTCCGTGGTGGCGAGCCACGGCGTGGGCGCCGCGGACGACGCCCCCGCCCAGGTCACCTCCGCCGGCCGCTGAGGACGACGTACTCCCAGCGCATCCGGCCCGAGCCCTCGTCGGCGTCCGCTGCCAGGGCGTCGAGCGCGGCGTCGAGCGCCGCCGTGCGGTCCGGTTGGTCGGCCAGTCCGCGGTAGGCCATCAGGGTCGGTCCGTAGTTGTCGCGGAAGTAGGTCCGGAAGTCCCCGGGCCCGGGGAAGAGGTCGACCTCGATGTGGTCCCTGTCGAGGGCGAGGCCGTCGACCCGGTCGCCGAACAGCTCACGCACGTGCGTCTCCTCGCCCCACAGCGGGGGCGGCTGCACCCCGGCCGGTGGGGCCGGGACGAAGTCGCGCATCGTGGCGAACAGCCGACCGATGAAGCCCTCAGGGGTCCAGCTGAGGATGCCCAGCCGACCGCCGGGGCGCAGCACCCGCAGGAGCTCGTCGGCCGCCGCCCGGTGGTGGGGCGCGAACATCACGCCGACCGTGCTGATCGCGACGTCGAACGACGCGTCGGGCCAGGGCAGGGCCTCCGCGTCCGCCACCTGCCAGTCGATGGCGGCGTCCGGGTGCTCGGCGCGTCCGGCCTCGAGCAGCTCGGGCGTGAGGTCGGAGGCAACCACGGTGGCCCCGGTGCGGGCGGCCGGGACGGCCGCGTTGCCGGTGCCGGCCCCGATGTCGAGCACCCGCTCCCCGGCCGTGATCGCGAGCTGTGCCACCAGCCGCTCCCCGAGCTCCGGGATGACCTCCCGGGACACCCGGTCGTAGTGGCCGGCGGCCCACATGGACCGGTGGCGTTGCTTGAGCGCGGCGTCGGCGACCGCGTCGGTGGACGGTGCGGTGATCTGGCTGTTCATCCTGGTTCCTCCCGTGGTGCGGGCCCTCCCTGGGCTCGTGGTCGCAACGCTAGGAGCGCCGCCGGCGGTCGGCGAGTGCACGATCTGTACCACCCACCCGAGCACGCGTAGCCTGCGACCCATGGGCGCGAGCTATCGCCAGTTCTGTCCCATGGCGAAGGCCATGGAGCTGCTCGACGAGCGGTGGACGCTGCTGCTCGTGCGTGAGCTGCTGCTCGGCAGCGAACGATTCAGCGACCTGCGCCGCGGCCTGCCCCGGATGTCGCCCACGCTGCTGTCGCGGCGGCTCCACCAGCTCGTGGCCGCCGGGGTGCTGGTGCGCGCCGACACCGGCGGGGAGGTGCGCTACCGACTGACCGCGGCGGGGGCGGAGCTGCGGCCCGTCGTCGAGGCGCTGGGCGTCTGGGGCACCCGCTGGATCCCCGAGCTCGCCGACGAGGAGCTCGATCCCAAGCTGCTCCTGTGGGACATGCACCGCAGTGTGGACCGCTCGCGGGCGCCGGTGCGGCGTACGGTCGTGGGCTTCGAGTTCTCGGACGTGGCACCCGGGCTCTCGCGCTGGTGGATCGTGATCACCGCCGAGGACGTCGAGGTCTGCGACGACGACCCGGGTGACGAGCCCGCCGCGCGGGTGCAGACCTCGCTGCGCACGCTGACGCAGGTGTGGCGCGGCGACCGCACCTGGTCCAGCGTCGTGCGGGACGAGTCGATGCGGGTGCTGGCCAGTGGGGAGGTGGCGCGCGCGCTGCCGGGCTGGTTCCTGCTGTCCCCGTTCGCCGGGGTGTCGCGGCCACCTCACTAGGCTGCCTGCCATGACCGAGATGCCCGACCTGTCCGGCGACCTGAGTGCGGAGGACGCCAAGCTGGTGACCCTGGCCCGCGCGACCAGGGCCCGGTCCCGGGCCCGCGAGGGTGCCGCAGTCCGTGACCTCGACGGCCGGACCTACGCCGCGGCCAGCGTGGGCCTCGCCCACCTGGAGCTCTCCGCGCTGGAGGTGTGCGTGGCCATGGCCGTCTCGTCCGCGTCGACCGGGCTGGAGGCGGCGGTCGTCCTCACCGACAGCGACCTCGTCGACCTGGCCGCGGCGAGCGACTTCGCCGGCGCCGACGTGCCCGTGCTGGTGGGCGACCCCAGTGGCCGGATCCACACCCGCGAGACCACACACCTCGGTTAAGCCCTCGCGGGTTGTCCCCGGGACTCGCTAGCGTGGGAGGCGTGCGCACACCTGTGGGTTGGGAGCACCATTTCGCGGGGGTGGCGAGGATCAGGGAGTCCTACGCCGCCCTGCCCGACGATGCCCCGGTGCGGCTCGCCAAGCGCACCAGCAACCTGTTCCGCGGGCGCGCGGAGGTCGGCACCGGCCTCGACGTGTCCGGCCTCGACGGCGTCATCGAGGTCGTCGGCGACGTCGCCGAGGTGCAGGGGATGTGCACCTACGAGCACCTCGTCGAGGTGACGCTCGCGCACGGGCGCATTCCGCTGGTCGTGCCGCAGCTCAGGACGATCACGCTCGGCGGTGCGGTGAGCGGGCTGGGCATCGAGGCCACCAGCTTCCGCAGCGGCCTTCCTCACGAGTCCGTGCTCGACATGGACGTCCTCACCGGATCGGGCGAGGTCGTGACCACCAAGCCGGGCGACGACCTCTTCGACGCCTTTCCCAACTCCTACGGCTCGCTCGGCTATGCCACCCGGCTGCGGATCGAGCTCGAGCAGGTGCCGTCCTACGTCGCCCTGCGGCACGTCCGTCTCGCCGACGCGCATGCGCTGGCCGAGGCCGTGGCGCGGATCACCGACGAGCGGGAGTGGGAGGGCGAGCGGGTCGACGGCCTCGACGGCGTCGCGTTCGCCCCCGACGACGTCCGCCTCACGCTGGCCCGCTGGACCGACGAGCCCGGCCCGACCTCGGACTACGCAGGCCAGCAGGTGTTCTACCGCTCGCTGCAGCAGCGCGCCACCGACCGGCTGACGATGCTCGACTACCTGTGGCGGTGGGACACCGACTGGTTCTGGTGCTCGCGGGCCTTCGGTGCCCAGCACCCCGTCGTACGACGCCTGTGGCCGCGTCGGCTGCGGCGCTCCGACGTCTACTGGCGCCTCGTCGCCCTCGACCGGCGCTTCGGCATCGGCGACCGGCTCGACCGGCGGGCCGGGCGCCCTCAGGGGGAGCGTGTGGTCCAGGACGTGGAGATCCCGCTCGACCGGCTCGCGGAGTTCCTCGACTGGTTCGACCGCGAGGTCCGGATGCGCCCGGTGTGGCTGTGCCCGTTGCGGCTGCGCCGCGGGGGAGCCCCGGGTGACCGGCCGTGGCCGGGCTATCCGCTGACGGCCGGCACGACCTATGTCAACGTCGGCTTCTGGGGCGTCGTCAACGTCGGTCCGGACGCCCCGCAGGCCCCCCTCAACCGCGCGGTCGAGGCGAAGGTCTCCGAGCTGGGCGGCCACAAGAGCCTCTACTCCGAGGCTTTCTACGCGCCAGACGAGTTCTCCTGCCTCTACGGCGGCGAGCACCTCGCGAGCGTCAAGGCGCTCCATGACCCCGACGACCGACTGGCGACCCTCTACGACAAGGTGGTGCGACGACGATGACCTCCAGCCTCCACTCCGGATCCAGGGCCAAGATCACCATCGGCGATGCGATGGCCCGGTTGGTGCGGGGCGGGCTGCCGCTGCACTTCACGGCCTACGACGGCAGCAGTGCGGGCCCGCCCGACGCGGCGCTCGGCATGCACCTGCTCACCGAGCGCGGCCTCTCCTACCTGATGACCGCGCCCGGTGACCTCGGCCTGGCGCGCGCCTACGTCAGCGGCGACCTGGACCTCTCCGGGGTCCACCCGGGGGATCCCTACGACGCGCTCGTGCTGCTCAAGGACCACACGAAGTTCCGGGTGCCGACGCCTGCCGAGGCCCTGATGATCGCGCGCGACCTCGGACTGTCCCACCTGCGTCCGCCCGCACCACCGCCGCAGGAGCACCTGCCCCGCTGGCGGCGGGCCGTGGAGGGGCTGCGGCACTCGATGACGCGTGACGCCGAGGTGATCTCGCACCACTACGACGTGTCCAACCGCTTCTACGAGAGGGTGCTCGGCCAGTCGATGGCCTACACCTGCGCCCTCTACGAGACCCCCGGTGCGACGCTGGAGGAGGCACAGGCGGCGAAGTTCGACCTGGCGTGCCGCAAGCTCGACCTGCGACCGGGCCAGCGCCTCCTCGACGTCGGCTGCGGCTGGGGCACGATGGTCCGTCACGCCGCCCGCGAGTACGGCGTGCGGGCCCTCGGCGTGACCCTCTCGCTCGAGCAGGCGCAGTGGGCCACGGAGGCGATCGACCGCGAGGGTCTCGGCGACCTCGCCGAGGTGCGCCATCTCGACTATCGCGACGTCGTCGAGACCGGCTTCGACGCGGTCAGCTCGATCGGCCTCACCGAGCACATCGGCGTACGCCACTACCCGGCCTACTTCGCCCACCTGCGCGACCGTCTCCGGCCCGGCGGCCGTCTGCTCAACCACTGCATCACCCGCTCCCACAACGGTCGGCAGGAGACGGGGGCGTTCATCGACCGCTACGTCTTCCCCGACGGGGAGCTGATCGGGTCCGGCACGATCATCTCGGCCGCGCAGGACCAGGGCCTGGAGGTCCAGCACTCCGAGAACCTCCGCCTCCACTACGCCGCCACGCTGCGCGACTGGAACCACAACCTCGTCGAGCACTGGGACGAGTGCGTCGCCGAGGTGGGCGAGGGGACGGCTCGCGTGTGGGGCGTCTACATCGCCGGTTCGCGGGTCGGCTTCGAGCGCGGCGAGGTCGAGCTGCACCAGGTCCTGGCCACGCGCGACCACCAGGACGGACGCACCGATTTCCCGATGCGCCCCGACTGGTGAGGCACCGATAGCCTCCTCGGGTGAGCACCCGTGCAGCCCAGTTCCAGGCGACCGTGCGTCGCCGCGAACCGCTGACGGACCACCTCGTCAGGCTGGTCCTCGACGGCCTCGAGGGGTTCGCCAGCACCGGCGCACCGGACGAATGGGTCGGCCTCGTGGTGCCCGGCCAGTTCCAGAGCCGCTACTACACCGTGCGCTCGTTTGCGCGGGGCGAGCTGACCCTCGACGTGGTGGTCCACGACGTCGGGCTGGTCACCGAGTGGGCGATGCGCGACTGTGTCGGCGACACCGTCACCATCACCGAGCCGAAGTCGTCCTTTGCGCCCCCGGCCGGGTCCCGCTGGCTGCTGCTGGTCGGCGACCTGACGGCCATGCCCGCGATCGCCCGGATCCTCCAGACCCGTCCGGACCTGCCGACGTACGTCATCGCGGAGGTGCCCGACGACCTCGGCGACTACCTGCCCGGCCACGCGCAGGTCACCTGGCTCGCCCCGCCCTCGTCGGGCCAGAGCGCGCTGGCCGAGGTCGTCGAGGGCATCGAGTGGCCCGAGGGTGAGGGCTACTTCTGGATGGCCGGGGAGTCCGCGCAGATGCGTGCGATCCGCAAGCACCTGATGCGCGACATCGGCCTGCCGACCAGCCACTACGACGTGATGGGCTACTGGCGGGCGACCGCCGGCCGGCAGCCCCGTGCCGTCGATCCCGGCCCCATCTGGCGCGCGGGCAAGGCGGCAGGGAAGAGTGACGAGCAGATCTGGGCGGAATACGACGCGGCACGAGAGGCAAGCGATGGCTGACGAGCATGACGACACCAACGGCGACGCCAGCGAGGACGTCAGCCAGGACGTCAGCCAGGACGACCCCGATCTTGACGAGGACGACGAGCTCGACGAGGACTTCGACCTGTCCGGCGTGGCTCCGGCGAGCGCGTTCTACCAGGCCCCGGAGGGTTACCGCAGCGGGTTCGCCTCCTTCGTCGGGCGGCCCAACGCCGGCAAGTCGACCCTGACCAACGCGCTCGTCGGCCAGAAGATCGTGATCACCTCCTCCAAGCCCCAGACCACCCGCAACGTGGTGCGCGGCATCGTGCACCGCGACGACGCCCAGCTGATCCTGGTCGACACCCCCGGCCTCCACCGGCCGCGGACACTGCTGGGGGAGCGGCTCAACGATCTGGTGCGGACGACGTGGGCCGAGGTCGACGTCGTGGCCTGCTGCTTCCCGGCCAACGAGAAGATCGGTCCCGGCGACCGATTCCTGGTCACCGAGCTCGCCAAGGTGCGGCGCACCATCCGGATCGCGGTCGCCACCAAGACCGACCTGGTCACGCCCGAGCAGCTGGGCCAGCACCTGCTCGACATCGCCGCACTGGGCGTGGAGACCTCGACCGAGTGGGCCGAGATCGTCCCCGTCTCCGCAGTCTCCGGCGACCAGGTGCAGCTGCTGGCCGACCTCCTGGTCAAGCAGATGCCGGAAGGCCCGCCGCTCTACCCGGACGGCGACCTGACCGACGCACCCGAGGAGGCGCTCGCCGCCGATCTGATCCGCGAGGCCGCCCTCGAGGGCGTGCGCGACGAGCTGCCGCACTCGATCGCCGTCGTGGTCGAGGAGATGGGCCTGCGCGAGGGTCGTCCCGACGACAAGCCGCTGCTGGTGATCGTGGCGAACCTCTATGTCGAGCGTGACTCCCAGAAGGGGATCATGATCGGCCACAGGGGTGCTCGCCTGCGCTCGGTCGGCACTGCTGCGCGCAAGCAGATCGAGGCGCTGCTCGGCACCCCGGTCTACCTCGACCTCCAGGTCAAGATCGCCAAGGACTGGCAGCGCGACCCGCGCCAGCTGCGCAAGCTCGGCTTCTGAACCTCGCCGCCCGGCGCAGGGAGCACCTCACCGCAGCCGGGGAGCCCTCAGCCGTGTTGCCACTGCGTCACGTCGTCGGACTCCGGCGGCGCGGTGCCGAGGTCGTCGCCGTCGGTCGTGACGCCCAGGCCGAGCACCGTGCGGTTGGCGTAGGCGAAGTAGGCCGCGACCTGGTTGATCTCGAGGATCTCGCCGTCCTCGAAGCCGGCTGCTCGAAGGGTCTCGATGTCGACCTCACTGATCGAGCCAGGCGACTCGGTCAGACGCCGGGTGTAGTCGAGGGCCGCCAGCTCGCGGCCGGTGAACGCCTCGTCCAGCCGTCCTGCGGAGATGGCCGCGATGACCGAGGCGTGACGGTGGTCGTCCCCGAGCAGCTTGCGCAAGCCGGCGGAGTGGTGGTCGACGCAGTAGGCGCACCCGTTGAGGTGGCTCACCTGAACGCCGATGGTCTCCAGGAACGCCACGGGCAACTGATTCTGCGAGTGGTGCAGCACTGCCTTGTAGAGACCGAGATGCCCGATCAACGTGTGGGGGCGCAAGCTGTGCGCCATCAGGATGTTGTCGATCGTGCCGCGTGGGCCGGCGATGCGGTCGTAGGTCTCGCGCAGGCGAGCCGTTGCGGCCGCGCGGCCGATGGTGGCGATCCAGGTCATGGCCGGAACGTAGCAGGGCGGCGGCGGCGGCGCCGCCGAGGAGCACGGACTCCGGTGACGTACCTCTACGGGATGAGGGCGGATGCCGTCCTCCTCGACGATCGGCGAGACTGACTCCGAAATGGCCGACGAGCTTCCACCAGAAGGGGCACCTGACGCATGACCGACTCCTACCTCTACGCCGCGGCCCGCACGCCGTTCGGCCGCTTCGGCGGCGCGCTGGCCGAGATCCGCCCCGACGACCTCGCCGCCATCGCCCTGACCGGGGTGCTCGACGCGGCACCCGGGCTCGACCGCTCGGCCGTCGACGAGGTGGTGTGGGGCAACGCCAACGGCGCGGGCGAGGACAATCGCAACGTCGCTCGGATGGCCGTCCTGCTCGCCGGGCTGCCGGTGGCCGTGCCCGCGACGACCGTCAACAGGCTCTGCGGGTCGAGCCTCGACGCCGCGATGATGGCCTCCCGCACCATCGAGACGGGCGATGCGGAGATCGTGGTCGCCGGCGGTGTCGAGTCGATGACCCGGGCGCCGTGGGTGCTGCCGAAGCCCTCGCGCGCCTTCCCCGCTGGCAACGTGACTGCGGTCTCCACGACCCTCGGGTGGCGGCTGGTCAACGACCGGATGCCGGCCGAGTGGACCGTCTCGCTGGGCGAGGCCAACGAACAGCTCGCCGAGACGTACGCCATCAGCCGCGAGCGACAGGACGAGTTCGCGGCGCAGTCGCACAATCTCGCCGCTGCGGCCTGGGACTCCGGGTTCTACGACGACCTGGTCGTCCCGGTGCCCGGGGGCGACCTCGCCCGTGACGAGGGGATCCGGCCCGGCAGCACGGCCGAGAAGCTGGCCACTCTCGCGCCCAGCTTCCGTTCCGGCGGCACCATCACGGCAGGCAACGCCTCGCCGCTCAACGACGGCGCCGCGGCGCTGCTGCTGGGCTCCGCGAACGCCTCGGATGTGCTCGGCCTGCAGCCGCAGGCCCGGATCGCGGGACGTGGCAGCTTCGCCCTGGAGCCCCAACGATTCGGCTACGCGCCCGTCGAGGCCGCCGGGATCGCGCTGCGCCGCGCGGGCATCACTTGGGCCGACGTCTCCCAGGTCGAGCTCAACGAGGCCTTCGCCGTTCAGTCCCTGGCGTGCATCGACGCCTGGCTCGACCGTGGTCTGGCTGATCCCACCCTCGTCAACGCCCGGGGCGGCGCCATCGCCATCGGTCACCCGCTGGGCGCCTCTGGTGCCCGGGTCGTCGCCACCCTGGCCAAGCGGTTGCGCGAGTCCGGTGGTCGGTGGGGGGTGGCCGCCATCTGCATCGGTGTCGGGCAGGGCCTGGCGGTCGTGCTGGAGAACGTCCGGACGGAGGCGTCGTGACCCTGGTCGTGGAGTCGACCGACGAGGCGGTCGCCGGGACCGAGGACGGCTCCACGGTGCTGGTCGGCGGCTTCGGGAACCCGGCACTGCTCAGGCGGGCACCCAGCAGATCCCGTAGCGCTGGCCGGCGTCCCACTGCTCGCGGGTCGGGCTCTCCTGCGACCAGGTGAAGTCCAGCGGGTCGTCGGCGCGGGCCCGCGCGGCGTCGCCGCAGGGGGCCTCCATCCGATCCGCGATCGCCGCCTGCGCGGGTAGCTTCGCACCGGGGATGTCGACGGTCGACACCGCCAGCCAGGTGTGCTTCGTGCCGCAGCCGACCCGCCGGAAGCCTGCGGTCCCGGGGGCCGCGGTCGCGCACATCGCGACGACCGGGGCATCACCCCAGCCCTTCGTCTTTCGGGGCAGCGGCAACAGCTGCCGCGGCGAGGCGACCGCCACCACGTCGCATCGGAACCAGTCGGCGCCGGCCTCGGCGTGCTGCGGGCTCGGGGTGAACCAGACCGCCTGCGCCATCGTGAGCCGCAGCCCGCGCGGTGTCACGCCCAGGTGGCGCACGAGCCGCGCTGCGCACGTCGTGCGCGCCTGGCGCTGTGCCGCCTCGGAGTCGACCCGCCGGGTCCTGCCGGCCGGTGTCTCCAGCTTCAGCCGGCCGACGAAGTAGGTCTGCGCGGTGTGCTTCTTGCGGCACGGGACGGGCGCGGTGCGACCCACCACCGCCACCGCCTGCCGGAACGACAGGGCGTGGCACTGGCCGGCCTTCGGGGTCGGGCCGCGATCGGGTGGAACCGTCTCGGTCGGCGTCGGCGTCGGCGTTGCTGCCTGCGTGGACGGCTCGGACGTCTCGCCCGTCGTCGCGCTGCAGCCGGCCAGCAGGAGGCCGGCCACCAGCGGCGCGACCAGGGCGCGCAGGATCCTCATCCCATCACCACGGCGGCCAGCGTCCCGCCCAGCTCGTACGCCGACTCCCGCTCCGCCTGGCCGACGTCGCCCAGCACCTCCAGGACCGGCGCGGCCTGGCGCCAGGCCAGGGCCCCGACGATCGACTGCACCGAGCGCACGGCGCCGGTCGTGTCGTAGCGGCCGTGGACGTAGAGGCCGTAGGGCT
Source organism: Propionibacteriales bacterium (assembly GCA_038259535.1). Taxonomy (GTDB): domain Bacteria; phylum Actinomycetota; class Actinomycetes; order Propionibacteriales; family Nocardioidaceae; genus Nocardioides. The sequence goes on from JBBSOR010000012.1 coordinate 19,047, forward strand.
TGCGCCCGCCGTCGGCGGCCGAGGCCGACCCGTCGTCGCTGAGTGCGCCGCCGGCCTGGAGGAAGATCGAGTCGAAGAAGTGCTTGAGCGCGCCGCTCATGTAGCCGAAGTTGGCCGGTGTCCCGAGCAGGTAGCCGTCCGCGCCCAGCACGTCGTCGGCGTCCGCGTCGAGGGCCGCGCGGACCACGACCTCGACGCCCTCGATCGCGTCGTCCGAGGCGCCCGCGACCACGGCCTCGGTCAGCGCGGCGACCGACGGGGTCGGTGAGTGGTGGACCACCAGCAGTCGGGGCATGGTCAGAGCCTACGAGGGGGAGTACCGTCTCGGGTCGTGACCTTCGAGGTGGCAGGTGAGGCATACGACCGGTTCATGGGTCGCTACTCGCGACCGCTCGCGGTCGACTTCGCCGCCTGGCTCGCGCCGTCGCCAGGGCAGCGCGCGATCGACGTCGGCTGTGGGCCGGGTGCCCTGACCGGGGTGCTGGTCGACCTGCTCGGTGGCGACGCCGTCGCGGCGGTCGATCCCTCGGCCCCCTTCGTTGCGGCGTGCAGCTCGCGGTTCCCGGCCGTCGACGTCCGACAGGGGACGGCCGACTCCCTGCCCCACGACGACGACACGTTCGACCTCGCGGCGGCCTGCCTGGTCGTCCACTTCATGCCCGACCCTGTTGCGGGCCTCACGGAGATGGCCCGCGTCACCCGCGGCGACGGCTGGGTCGCTGCCACGGTGTGGGACCTGGCCGGCGCGCGGGCGCCGATGTGGCCGGTGTGGGCGGCCTTCGGGGAGATCCGTCCCGGTGGCCTGGCCGAGGAGCACCTGCCGGCCGGCACCGCGGGTGAGCTGCGGCGGATGTTCGAGGCGGCCGGGATCCGTGACGTCGAGGCGGCGGAGATGCCCGTGACGGTCACGCACGAGAGCTTCGAGGAGTGGTGGGCGCCCTACCTCAACGGCGTGGGGCCGATCGGCGAGGAGCTGGCCGCGCTGGATCCTGCCGACCGCCAACGTGTCGAGGACCTGTGCCGCGACCGGCTCGGTGCCGGTCCGTTCGACCTCACCGCAGTGGCGTACGCCGTCCGCGGCCGCGCCTGAGGGAGGCGATCCGGGCGTCTCACGTCGCGGGAGGCCGGCAGCGCGATCGCGGGACCGGGGCTAGTCTGGTGGAGTCATGACGCGCACCCTGCTCCTCCTTCGCCGCCGCAACGAGGCCTCCCAGAATCTGTAGAGAGCCGGCCCCCTCGTTGCGGAGTGTCGCGCGAGTCGGCCGCCCCTTCTGCGGACCGAGGACACCATGACCCACCTGAGCAACACCGCCAACGCCCAAGGCGCCAGCCCGATGCCGTTCGGCCGCTACACGCCGTTCGTGCCCGTCGACGTTCCCGACCGCACCTGGCCGACCCAGAAGGTCGAGAAGGCGCCGCGCTGGCTCTCCACCGACCTGCGCGACGGCAACCAGGCCCTCATCGACCCGATGACCCCCGCCCGCAAGCTCACCATGTTCGAGCTGCTGGTGACGATGGGCTACAAGGAGATCGAGGTCGGCTTCCCCAGCGCCAGCCAGACCGACTTCGACTTCGTGCGCAAGCTCATCGTCGAGGACCGGATCCCCGACGACGTCCAGATCTCGGTGCTCACCCAGGCCCGTGAGGACCTGATCGAGCGCACCGTCGACGCCCTGGTCGGCGCTGACCGCGCCACGATCCACCTCTACAACGCGACCGCCCCGCTCTTCCAGCGGGTCGTGTTCAACGTCAGCCCCGACGAGTGCCGCACCATCGCCGTTCGCGGCACCGAGATCGTGATGAAGTACGCCGAGGAGCGTCTCGGCGCCATCGTCGGCAGCCAGGACTTCGGCTACCAGTACAGCCCCGAGATCTTCACGCAGTCCGACACCGACTTCGCCCTCAGCGTGTGCGAGGCGGTCTCAGACGTGTGGCAGCCCGAGGCCGGTCGCGAGATCATCCTCAACCTTCCGGCCACGGTCGAGATGTCGACGCCCAACACCTACGCCGACCAGATCGAGTACTTCGGCCGCGGCCTGACCCGCCGCGAGCACTCCGCGATCAGCCTGCACCCGCACAACGACCGCGGCACCGCGGTCGCCGCGACCGAGCTCGCGCTGATGGCCGGCGCCGACCGGGTCGAGGGCTGCCTGTTCGGCCACGGCGAGCGCACCGGCAACGTCGACCTCGTCACGCTCGGGATGAACCTCTTCAGCCAGGGGATCGACCCCCAGATCGATTTCGGCGACATCGACGAGGTCCGACGCACCGTCGAGTACTGCACCAACCTGCCCGTCCACCCGCGCCACCCCTACGCCGGCGACCTCGTCTACACCGCCTTCTCCGGCTCCCACCAGGACGCCATCAAGAAGGGCCTGGAGGACCTCGAGAAGCGGGCCGCCGACCAGGGGATCGACGTGCGCGACATCGACTGGGAGGCGCCCTACCTCCCGATCGACCCCAAGGACGTCGGGCGCACCTACGAGGCTGTGATCCGGGTCAACAGCCAGTCCGGCAAGGGCGGCGTGGCCTACGTCCTCAAGTCCGAGCACAAGCTCGACCTGCCGCGTCGCGCGCAGATCGAGTTCAGCCGGGTCGTCCAGCAGCACACCGACGCCGAGGGTGGCGAGATCACGCCCGAGGAGATCTGGTCGGTCTTCCGTGGCGAGTACCTCGAGCGCCGTACGCCCCTCGAGCTCGACTCCGTGCACACCTCCAGCGCCGCGGGGGAGAAGGACCAGCTCACCGTCGGGGTCTACGTCGACGGCGAGCGTCAGGAGCTCTCCGGCGAGGGCAACGGTCCGATCGCGGCCTTCGTCGACGCCATCTCCGGCCTCGGCCACGACGTCCGCGTCCTCGACTACGCCGAGCACGCCCTCTCCGCGGGTGGCGACGCGATCGCGGCGGCGTACGTCGAGTGCGCGGTGGGCGAGAAGGTGCTCTGGGGGGTCGGGCTCGACGCCAACATCGTCACCGCGTCCCTCAAGGCCGTGATCAGTGCCGTCAACCGCGCCTGACCTCCCCTCCCGGGATAGTCCGCATCAGCAAGCTTCTCGATCCGCATCCGAGACGAGTCAGTTGAGACGGACTACATTCGAGCAATGTTGGTGAGCGAGCGGATCGGACAGTTCTTCGTCGAGTCCGACGGCGGACGCGACCGCCTCGAGTACACCGAGTACGGCTCGGGCGAGGAGTGGGTCGTGCTGCTGCACGGGCTGCTCATGCCCCGCCGCATGCAGCAGCCGTTGGCGCGGGCGATGGCCGCGCAAGGGCTGCACGTGGTGACGCTCGACCTGCTCGGCCACGGTCGCTCCGACCAGCCCGCGGACCCGCTGGTCTACTCGATGACGTCCTTCGGGGAGCAGGTCGTGGCGCTGCTCGACCACCTCGGTGCCGAGCAGGCGGTCATCGGCGGCACCTCGCTGGGGGCCAACGTGTCCCTCGAGGTCGCCGTCATCGCACCCGAGCGGGTCAAGGGCCTGATCGTCGAGATGCCGGTCCTCAACCACGCGCTGGTGGCGGGGATCTTGGCCTTCGTCCCGATCATGCTGGCCGCGCGCTACCTCCCCTTCACCGCCAACACGCTCCAGAAGCTGTCGCGGTCGGTGCCCCGCGGCATCGTGCCGTTCTGGGCCGGCATCGGGCTCGACACCGTCGACCACCGCGCCGACTCGATCGCCTCGGTCCTGCACGGCGTGATCTTCGGGCGCCTGGCGCCGTCGTCGAGCCAGCGTCGCCGGATCCACACACCCGTCTTCCTCGTCGGGCACCCGATCGACCCCATCCACCCCTTCGTCGATGCCGACATGCTCGCCGCCGAGCTGCCCAACGTCCGGCTCGAGCGGGCCTCCTCGATCCTGGAGTGGCGGGTCCGTCCGGATCGGCTCACCGCGGCGGCCGCCGCCTTCGCCCTCGAGTGCTGGCGCGCCGGCGCGAAGACCACCCGCGCCCGGAAACGCTGACGTCCAGCCGGCCTCGCACCGGTGCGTGGGGGAGGATGTCCCTGTGCCCCTCTACCGCGACGAGGCGGTCGTGCTGCGCACCCACAAGCTGGGCGAGGCCGACCGCATCATCACCCTCCTGACGCGTCAGCGCGGGAAGGTGCGCGCGGTCGCCAAGGGGGTGCGGCGTACGACGTCTCGCTGGGGATCGCGCCTCGAGCCGTTCACCCACGTCGACCTTCAGCTCGCCGAGGGTCGCAGCCTCGACGTGATCACCCAGGCCGAGACGCTCGACCCCTTCAATGCGCGCCTCGGCATGGACTACGACCGCTACACCGCCGGCACGGTGATGCTCGAGACCGCTGACCGGCTGGTCACCGAGGAGGGTGAGCCCGCCGTCCAGCAGTTCCTCCTCCTTGTCGGCGGACTGCGCGCGATGGCAGGCACCGAGCACCCGGCCAAGCAGGTCCTCGACTCCTATCTCCTCCGCTCGCTCTCGGTCGCCGGCTACGCACCGTCCTTCGACCACTGCGTGCAGTGCGGGGTGGAGGGGCCGCACAGCTTCTTCAACCCGTCCGCCGGCGGCGTGCTGTGCTCCTCCGACAAGCTGCCCGGCTCCGCCACCCCCGCGCCCCAGACGGTCCTGCTGCTCGGTGCGCTGCTCGTGGGTGACTGGCCTGTCGTGCACGCCGCCGACGCGCGCCACCTGCGCGAGGCCAGCACCCTCGTCTCCGCCTATCTCGCCTGGCACCTCGAGCGCGGCCTGCGCTCGATGGCGTACGTCGAGCGCTGAGGGCGCTTGGTGCCGCTCGCGACCTGACGTGGAAAGCGGTGGACAGCACCCCATGAGCGGGCGGATCGTTGGAACACGGAACCACCCGTCGGCGATCGGAGGTGTGATCCGTGAGCGCACTCCAGCGCCCCGAGCTGCCACCGGGGCCGCACCGCGACCTTGTCGACGCGCTGCACGACCTCCATCACCGCGCTGGCTGGCCCAGCCTCCGTCAGCTTGCGGCTGCCGCCGGCTGCTCGCACACGACCGTCTCGAAGGCGTTCTCCTCTCCCGCCCTGCCCAGCTGGGGCACGCTCGACGTGCTCGTCGAGGCGATGGGCGGGGACGTTGCTGCGCTTCACGAGCTCTGGATCGACGCCACCAGTCCCACCCCCGGCGAGACCCCGAGAGCAGCGTTGATCGCCGGCCGACGTACCGAGGTCGCCGCCGTGAGGCGCCATCTCGAGCGCGGCAACGGGCTCCTGCTGGTCGTGGGCGAGGCCGGGATGGGGAAGAGCACCGTCGTGGAGAACGCGGCCGCGGGCACGGACACCTTCGTCGCAACCGGTCGCTGCCTTCCGCTCTCGACCCAAGTGCCTCTCCTGCCCGTTGTCGACGTTCTGCGGGAGGTGTATGCCGTGGAGGAGGGAGCCTGGCTGGCGCAGGTGCTCGCGGACACCGCGCCCTACGTGATCGACTCGCTCAGGCTCCTGCTCCCCGAGCTCGACCGAGTGCCGAGTGACGGGTCACACAGCAACGGCGCCGCGGCCCGGCAGCGACTGTTCACCGCGGTCGGCACCGTCTGGTCAGGTCTGGCGTCGACCCGCACTTTCGCCGTCCTCCTGGAAGACCTGCACTGGGCCGATGACGCCACGCTCGACCTGGTGGAGCACCTGGCCGCGTCCGGCGCCGACCTCGCACTGGCGGGCACCTGGCGCGTCGACGACCCGGCGACATCGGTGGAGAAGCTGGAATGGTGGACACGTGTCCGACGGCTCGCCACCACGTTGGAGCTCCCACCGCTGAGCCGCCTTGAAACCGGCGAGCAGCTGACGCTGCTGTCGGCGGTGCCCCCGACGCCTGAGCAGGTCAACCAGATCTATCGGCGCACCCTGGGGCAGCCTCTGTTCACCGAGCAGTTGGCAGCAGGTCTCGACGAGGACCATCCACTTCCGCGTCTGCTGGGCGACCTCCTGGACCAGCGGCTCAGCGGGCTGGGGGACCACCCTCGAGCAGTGGCGGTCGCCCTCGCCGTGGTGGACCGCGCGCTGAGCGACTCCCAGCTTCGCGAGGTGACCGGGCTGGCGTCCGGTGCGCTCACCGAGGGACTGCGCGAGCTGTCCGGTCGTCGCCTCCTGGCCGGCACCGGCCACGACGTACAGCTACGCCACCCTCTGCTCGCGGAGGCGGTCCGCCGGAGCATGGTCCTGGCCGAGTCCGTCGAGGCGCACCGGGTGATCGCCTCCGCCATGTCGGGGTGGGCGGAGGCGTCCGCGGCCGAGGTGGCGGTCCACTGGGAGTCCGCCGATGACGACGACCGCGAGCTCGAGTGGAGGATCCTGGCCGCTCGCCAGGCTCGCGCCCGCTTCTCGTGGGCGCAGGAGGCGGAGCAGTGGAGACGGGTCATCGAACTGTGGGGCGACGATGTCACCACCCCGGTGTACAGCGCGAGCCTCGCCGAGGCGTACTGCTCGGCCGCAGAGGCGCACGACCACGCCGGTGAATACGTCGAAGCGATGCTCCTGATCGAGGAGGCGGCCGTCCGACTGCGCGACTGTCGGGGGCTCGACAGGGCGCGGCTCCTTGCCTTCCTCGGCACCAGGCGTGGGTACGCCGACCCGGCGGGCGGACTCCCGGTGATGGAGGAGGCGCTGATGGCCTACCGCGACCTGCCGCCCACTGTCGGCCACGTCGACCTGCTGCTCGAGGTGGTGGCCAGCAGGCACACGCAAGGCCGTCGGCGCCACCAAGCGTCCGAGCTGGGAGAAGCGGTCGAGGTGGCGGCGCGCGGCGGGTTCGTGGCCAGTCACCGCACGGCGCTGACCTGGCAGGCGTGGGACCAGGTGATCTATGACGGTGACCAGGACGGTTGGAACCTCCTCGAGGAGGCGCTCCAGCTAGTGCCCATCGGCCCGGATCCGCTCCTGGTGATCGAGTGGTCGATGATGCACGCGGATCTTCTTCTCAAGACGGGCGCCCCTGCCGAGGCCGTACGGGCGGCCGCCGACGCGGGTGTCCGTGCGGCTCAGGAGTGGGGCATCAACTCGTGGCTGGCCGACCGTGTGAGGTGCTCTGTGGTCGAGGCCTACCTGAACGAGGGCCGGGTCCCGCCCGAGGCTGAGCCCATCCGGTGCGGGTCCTTCCCGGATGTTCCCGACAGCCACTGGTCCGCCCAGGTTCGCCTGCGGCTCCAGACCCTGGCCGGCGACCTCGCTGCCGCGAGCGCGACCTTCGAGGGGATCGGTGACCTTTCGTCGATGTGGTCCCTGCACCGGGGCGACGTCGTCTACCACGCCTCCGAGTGTTTGCTGTGGCGGCGCGAGCCGGAGCGAGCGCTGGGCCACCTGACCGCGATGCTCGATGAGACCCTCCCCACCGAGCTCGGCCTCTTCCACGGGGGGCTCCTGTCACGCGCCGCCAGGGCTGCGGGCGACCTCGGCCGAAGGTCCGACCAGAAACACCTGCTCGACCTGCGATCGAGCGCGCACGTCGATCCCTTCGACCCGGACCGTGGCGTCGGGGACGCCTACGCTCACGGCCTGACGTGGCGCGCCGAGGTCGCCCGCTTCGACGAGTCGGAGTCCACCGAACACTGGGCGGCGGCTGCTGCGGACTGGGATCGGCTAGCACGGTCGCACGACGCGGCGTACTGCCGCTGGCGAGCAGCCGGGGCCGCACTGCGAGCCGGGCACGGCACGGTCGCCGCCCGTCTGCTCAAGCGCGCCGCGACCGACGCACGTGAGCACCTCCCCCTGAGCCGAGCGATCGCGGCCACCGCAGCCGGTGCCCGCTGACCGCTGGTCCAGGGGGAGGCAACCTCTCACGGCATGAAGTCCATGGTCCGACCACGCGGAGCGGCCTCCTTGCCGCCGCCCCGGGCGTCGTCCTTGGTGAAGCGCCCGTTCGGACACGTCGGTTGTGCGCCCTCGGTGTCGTTCCACTGGTGGCGGACCATGAAGCACGGTCGGTCGTGGGGGTGCTGGTCCACCTTCGCGGCGGCCGGCATCGTGGTGGTGATCGTCGTGACGACGGCTGCGGCGCAGACCATCGCTCCGACGCCTCGGAATGCAGTGGTGTTCATCGGTGCTCCTCTGGATGGTCCGCGACTGGTGCCAGCGGGTGGTTGATCCAGAATTGGTCCCCGCGACCCCCGGTTGACGAAGGGTTCCGAAAGTTGACGCCCCTAGGCTGTTTCCCGTGAAGCGACAGGTGAGACCACCGACCCCGCACCCCAGCGGCGCGACGCCGCCTGCGATCCCGCGCGAGCTGGTGCCCCACCACGTCGCGATCGTCATGGACGGCAACGGTCGCTGGGCCAAGGACCGCGGCCTGCCGCGCACCCAGGGCCACGAGCAGGGCGAGTCATCGCTCTTCGACGTCGTGGAGGGGGCGATCGAGATCGGGGTGAAGGCGATCTCCGCCTACGCCTTCTCCACCGAGAACTGGTCGCGCTCACCCGACGAGGTGCGCTTCCTGATGGGCTTCAACCGCGACGTGATCCGCCGCCGTCGCGACGAGATGCACGAGCTCGGCGTACGCGTGCGCTGGGCCGGCCGCACCCCGCGGCTGTGGAAGTCCGTCATCAAGGAGCTGCAGGTCGCCGAGGAGCAGACGCGCGACAACGACGTGCTCACGCTGACGATGTGCGTCAACTACGGCGGTCGCGCCGAGCTCGCCGACGCCGCTCGGTCGATCGGCCGCGAGGTCGCCGCCGGCCGGCTCAACCCGGACAAGATCGACGAGAAGACCTTCGCGCGTCACCTCTACGTCCCCGAGCTCCCGGACGCCGACCTGGTGTGGCGCACGTCCGGGGAGCAGCGGCTGTCCAACTTCATGCTGTGGCAGGCCGCCTACAGCGAGATGGTCTTCACCGACGTGCTGTGGCCCGACGTCGACCGGCGGCACCTGTGGGCTGCTGTCGAGACGTACGCGCGTCGCGACCGTCGCTACGGCGGCGCGCTCCCCAACGCCTGACCGGTCAGCGGCAGCCCGGGCAGGTCCCGAAGATCTCGAGCGTGTGGCTGATGTCGGCGTAGCCGTGCTCGCCCGCGATCGCGCTGGTCCAGCGCTCCACCGCCGGTCCCTCGACCTCGACGGTCGCCCCGCACGCGCGGCACACGAGGTGGTGGTGGTGCGTGTCGGAGCAGCTGCGCCAGATGGCCTCGCCGTCCTCGTTGCGCAGCATGTCGACCTCGCCCGCGTCGGCGAGTGCGGCCAGCGTGCGGTAGACGGTGGCGAGACCGACCGAGTCGCCCTGGCGGGAGATCAGGTCGTGGATCTCCTGGGCGCTGCGGAAGTCGTCGAAGCCGGCGAGGGCGGCCGCGACCGCCCGTCGCTGCCGGGTGGGCCGGACCGCCGGCCGCGGGCCGTGGTCAGTGCTCGTCATAGTGCTCTCCGTGGGGGGCGTGGCGGTGACCGTCGTGCACGTAGTCGACGTGGTCGCCGTGGGGCACCGCAGGGTGCCCGCAGTCGCTGCCGTGCTCGTGGGCGTGCTGGTCGGCGGAGCGGTGCGGGGCCACGGTGACCTCGGGGAAGGGCGTCATCAGCTCGCTGCGACGGCGCAGCCACACACCGATCGGCCAGGTGGCGGTGAACATCGCCAGCGCCAGCAGCACGATCGTCGGCCCGGGAGCGACGGCGACCCGGAAGGACAGCGCGGCGCTCAGGACGAGTCCGCCGACGGAGGCGACACAGCCGACCAGCATCGCTCCGATGAAGGTGGTCCGGAAGGAGCGGGCGAGCTGCTGCGAGGTCGCGACCGGCACCACCATGAGCGCCGAGACGAGCAGGAGCCCGACGGTGCGCATCGCCACGGTGATGCTGACCGCGGCCAGCACGGCGATGAGCAGGTTGTAGCCGCGCACGCGCAGGCCCGCGACCCGGGCGAAGTCCTGGTCGCTGGCCACGGCGAAGAGCTGGGGCGAGAGGCCCAGTGTCAGGACGAGGACGACGACGGTGAGGACCGCGGTGAAGAACACGTCCGTGGACGAGATGCTGTTGAGGGAGCCGAAGAGGTAGGCCTGCAGCGTGGCGGCCCCCTGACCGGCGATGCCGGTGATGAGCACGCCACCGGCAAGACCGCCGTAGAAGAGCAGCGCCAGTGCGACGTCACCATTGGTGTGGCCGCGTTCTCGGATGACCTCCATGAGCACCGCTCCGAGGATGGCGACCACCACCGCCGTCCACGTTGGGGACATGCCGGTGAGGAGTCCTAGTGCGACACCGGTCACGGCCACGTGGCCGATGCCGTCGCCGAGCAGCGCCAGGCGGCGCTGGACGATGAAGGTGCCGATGGCGGGCGCCGCCAGCCCGGTGAGGAGCGCGGCGATCAGCGCGCGCTGCATGAAGCCCAGCGAGAAGAGGTCGAGGAAGCTCATCCGCGATTCGTCCTTTCCCAGTCGAAGGGGGAGGAGACGTGGGGGGCGTGGTCGTGCCCGCCCGGCACGTCCTGGTCGTTGGGGTGGTGGGTGTGGGACGCGACCTCCTGCGTGAGCGGCGGGCCGTCGTAGGCCACCCACCCGTCGCGCATCACCACGGTCCGGTCGATCAGCGGCATCATCGGACCGATCTCGTGGGCCACGAGGACGATCGTCGCGCCGCTCTCCTTGAGCTGTCGCAGCGCGTCGGCAAGGGCCTGCTGGTTGGGCAGGTCGACACCGGCGGTGGGCTCGTCGAGCACGAGGAGGTCCGGCTCGCCGGCCAGCGCGCGCGCGATGAGCACCCGCTGCTGTTGGCCACCGGAGAGCTGGGAGACGCCGGAGGAGGCCCGGTCCCCGAGCCCGACGACCTCGAGCGCGGAGGCGACGGCCCGCCGGTCGGCCGCGCTGGTCGGGCGCAGCAACCGGCGGCGACCCACCCGCCCGGACGCGACGACCTCACGGACGGTGGCGGGCACGCCGCCCGTGGCAGTGGAGCGCTGCGGCACGAAGCCGACCCGCTGCCATGCGTCGAAGTCCTGCAGCGGGGTGCCGAAGAGCCGCACCGTCCCCCGCGCCACGGGGAGCAGTCCGGTGAGCGCGCGGACGAGGGTGGACTTGCCCGACCCGTTGGGTCCGAGCAGCGTCACCATCTCGCCGGAGTGCACGGTGAGGTCGACGTCGCGCAGGATCGGTCGGCCGCCGATGGCGACGGATACCTGGTCGAGGACGGCGGGAGGGGCCTGGTCGGAGGAGGTCACGAGCAACCGTTGGACAGCTGGAGGGCGGTGAGGTTCTCGCGCATGAGGGAAAGGTAGTCCTCGTCGGCCGTGTCGTCGGAGAGGCCTTCGATGGGATCCAGGATCGCGGTGGACACCCCGAGGTCGTCCGCCAGCGTCTCGGCCATCTTGGGACTGACCAGTCGCTCGGAGAAGACCGTCGTGACCCCGTCGTCGGTGATCAGCTGCTGCAGCCGCGCGAGGTCGGCCGCGGTGGCCTCGGCGTCGGGGGACAGGCCGGTGATCGGCTCGAAGTCCAGTCCGTAGCGCGCCAGGTAGCCGAAGGCCGCGTGGCTCACCACGGTGGTGGTCCGCTCGCAGGAGGCCAGGCCATCGGTGTAGTCCCGGTCGAGGGACTCGAGCTCGGTACGCAGTGCCGCCGCGTTGTCGGCGTACGTCTGGGCGGCGTCCGGGTCGACCTCGCCCAGCTCCTCGGCGACGGCGTCGGCGAAGTCGGCCACGAGCAGCGGGTCGAGCCAGAAGTGCGGGTCCTCGTCTGCGTGGTCGTGGCCCTCCTCCTCGGCGTGCTCCTCCTCGGTCTCGCCCTCGTGGTCGCCCTCGACGGCGGGCAACAGGTCGACGATCGCGACGGCGTCCAGCACGGGGGAGTCGGTGCCCTCGATGGTGCTGTCGACGGCCGGCTGGAATCCCCCCTCGACGACGATGAGGTCGGCCTCCTCGAGGGAGGCGGTCTGCGCGATGTTGAGCTCGAGGTCGTGCGGCTCCTGCCCGGGTTGGGTCAGGTTCTCCACGGTCCAGCCCTCGCCCGCCACCTGCTCGGTGACCCAGGCCAACGGGTAGAAGGACGCGACGGCCCGCTGGCCACTTCCGGAGGCGTCGCTCCCCAGCTGGCCGCACCCGGCCAGGAGGACGGTGCCGGCCAGGAGGCTGGGCAGGAGACGGGTACGAGTGGGAATCGACATGAGAATGATTCTCACTTGAATGAGAATCATTGTCAACTTCTCCACCCTGGGACCGGGTGCGGTCGAGGCGGGCGCAGGGCACACTGGTGGCGATGGAGACCGTCGACGAGGCAATCAGCGCCATGGACGTGCTGCTGGAGCGCGCGATGGACACCTCGGACGCCCGCGGCTACTTCACCTGCGTCTACCGGGCGGTGACGATCCGGGTCCGGGATGGGATCAGGGCCGGAGAGTTCGACGACGGCGCCCGCATGGAGCGATTCGACGTGGCCTTCGCACGCCTCTACCTGGACGCGGTCGAGGGACACGCGTCCGGCCGGCCGGTCCCGGAGTCGTGGCGGGTGGTCTTCGAGGCCCCCGACTCCGCGCTGGCGCTGCAGCACGTGCTGGCCGGGATGAACGCGCACATCAACCTCGACCTGGGCGTGGCCGCGGCGCAGATCCAGCAGGGCGACGGGATCACCCTGCTGCGCGACGACTTCGAGCGGCTCAACGACGTGCTGGCGGCGATGATCGACCGGATGCAGGACGCCCTCAGCCACGCGGCCCCCTGGGCCACGACCGCCGACCGGTGGGCGGGCCAGCTCGACGAGCTGATCTCGGGGTGGTCGATCCAGTACGCGCGCGGGCGGGCCTGGTCGTTCGCCGAGCAGCTGGCCGCGGCCGGGCCCGATCGCGACCGGCTGGTGCGCGAGCGCGACCTCAAGGTCGCCGCGCTGGGCTCCCGGATCCTGAACCCCCCACTGCCGGCCCGCTGGGTGACCGACTGGGCCGCGCGCGGCGAGCGGCTCGACCTGGCGGCGGTGGCTCGGTCGCTGCTGTCGTGAGGGCCGCGCCGCGGGCGTCCGCCTAGAGTGGCCCCGTGCTCGTCGTCACCCGCGTCCGTACGCCCTCTCCCGACACCGGCCCCGACGCCGGCCCCGACCCCAGCCCCGACCCCAGCCCCGACCCAACCGCGGAGCAGGTGCTGCGCAGCGGACTGCTGCAGGCGCTCGGCATCCTCGCCGCCAAGCCTGGCTACATCGGGGGAGAGGTCGGTCGCAACGTCGACGACCCGACCCTCTGGGTGCTCACCACCCGCTGGGAGAACGTCGGCTCCTACCGCCGCGCCCTGGGGTCGTACGAGGCCAAGATGCACATCCAGCCGCTGATGATGCACGCGCTCGACGAGCCCAGCGCCTACGAGGTCGTGGAGGAGGGGACCGACCTCAATGAGGCCGAGCCCCGCTCGCTAGGCTGAGTGCTCGCTACGAGCCGACAGCCAGCCGGCCCGACCTGCCCCATGTAGAAGGAACGCACTGTGGCCAAGCCCGCCCCGACCGCCCTGGACAACGTCGTCTCCCTCGCCAAGCGCCGGGGTTTCGTCTACCCCTGCGGTGAGATCTACGGCGGCACCAAGTCCGCCTGGGACTACGGCCCCCTGGGCGTGGAGCTCAAGGAGAACATCAAGCGCCAGTGGTGGCGCTTCATGGTCACCCGCCGCGACGACGTGGTCGGCCTCGACTCCAGCGTGATCCTGCCGACCCGCACCTGGGAGGCCTCGGGCCACCTGAGCACCTTCAGCGACCCGCTGACCGAGTGCCAGTCGTGCCACAAGAGGTTCCGCGAGGACCACCTCCAGGAGGACTACGCGGCGAAGAAGGGCACCCCGGAGAAGCCGATCGACCCCGACACGGTCGACATCAACGAGCTCATCGCGTGCCCCAACTGCGGCACCCGCAACGCGTGGACCCCGCCCCGCAACTTCAACATGATGCTCAAGACCTACCTCGGCGTCATCGAGGACGAGTCGGGCCTGCACTACCTCCGCCCCGAGACCGCGCAGGGCATCTTCCTCAACTTCGCCAATGTGGTGACCTCGAGCCGGCAGAAGCCGCCCTTCGGCATCGCCCAGATGGGCAAGAGCTTCCGCAACGAGATCACTCCCGGCAACTTCATCTTCCGCACCCGCGAGTTCGAGCAGATGGAGATGGAGTTCTTCGTCAAGCCCGGCGAGGACGACGAGTGGTTCCGCTACTGGATCGAGGAGCGCACCCGCTGGTACGTCGACCTCGGCATCAACCCCGACAACCTGCGCCACTACGAGCACCCGCAGGAGAAGCTGTCGCACTACTCCAAGGGCACGACCGACATCGAGTACCGCTTCGGCTTCTCCGGGCGTGACTTCGAGGAGCTCGAAGGGATCGCCAACCGCACGCACTTCGACCTCAAGCAGCACAGCGAGTTCTCCGGCAAGGACCTGTCCTACTACGACCAGGCCGCCGACGAGCGCTACCTGCCCTACGTCATCGAGCCCGCCGCCGGCCTGACCCGCTCCCTGATGGCGTTCCTCATCGACGCCTACACCGAGGACGAGGCCCCCAACACCAAGGGTGGCGTCGACAAGCGCGTCGTGCTCAAGCTCGACCCGCGCCTCGCGCCGGTCAAGGTCGCCGTGCTCCCGCTGAGCCGCAACGCCGATCTCTCGCCCAAGGCGAAGGCGTTGGCCGCCGAGCTGCGGCAGAACTGGAACGTCGACTTCGACGACTCCGGCGCGATCGGTCGTCGCTACCGCCGCCAGGACGAGATCGGCACGCCGTTCTGCGTGACGGTGGACTTCGAGACCCTCGAGGACGACGCGGTCACCATCCGCGAGCGCGACACGATGGTGCAGGAGCGCGTCAGCCTCGACGGCATCACCCGCTGGTTCGCCGAGCGGCTCGTGGGCTGCTGAGGTCGGCGCCCTCGGGGCTGCAGAGCTCGGACGTGGAGAAGAGCGCCCACATGTTCTGACCGCTGACGTAGCGCACACCGTGCCCGCCCCGAACACCCTCGCCGCTGATCGCTCCGGGCCTTCGGGCTGAGATCCTTGACCGAATCGCCAGGGCATGGGCGGACGGGTGAGCCGAATCGAGGGGCTGGAGCACCGCGGTGGCCACAGAACGACTGCTCCGGGGATTCACGCTGATTTTGGGTCGGGCGCTGCTCCGCTCGACAATGGCGGCGTGACCGCGCTGCCCGACTCCTTGACGCTGGGGTCTCTGCGCGTCGAGACCCCCGTCGTGCTGGCGCCGATGGCCGGGATCACCAACGCCGCCTACCGCCGGCTCTGCGCCGAGCAGGGCGCGGGTCTCTACGTCAGTGAGATGATCACCAGCCGGGGGCTCGTCGAGGGCGACGAGACCACGCAGAAGATGCTGGTCTTCGACGAGCTCGAGACGGTGCGCTCGGTGCAGCTCTACGGCACCGACCCGGTCTACATCGGCAAGGCCGTGGAGATCCTCTGCGCCGACCACGGCGTGGCCCACGTCGACCTCAACTTCGGTTGCCCGGTGCCCAAGGTGACCCGCAAGGGAGGCGGGGGAGCACTGCCGTGGAAGCGCGGGCTGCTGGGGGAGATCCTCACGACGGCCGTCGCCGCTGCGGCGCCGTACGACGTCCCGGTGACGATGAAGACCCGCAAGGGCCTCGACGACGACCATCTGACCTATCTCGACGCCGGTCGGATCGCCCAGGAGACCGGCGTCGCCGCGATCGCCCTGCACGGGCGCACGGTCCAGCAGGCCTACTCCGGCCAGGCGGACTGGGACGCGATCGCCGCCCTCGTGCAGCACGTCGACATCCCCGTCCTCGGCAACGGCGACATCTGGGAGGCGGCCGACGCGCTGCGGATGGTCGAGCAGACGGGCGCCGCGGGGGTCGTCGTCGGCCGCGGCTGCCTGGGTCGACCCTGGCTGTTCCGCGACCTGGCCGCGGCGTTCCACGGCGACGTGGTCGCGACCCTGCCCACCCTCGGCGAGGTTCGCACGATGATGCGCCGGCACGCCGAGCTGCTGTCGGAGCACATGGGCCAGGAGCGGGGCTGCAAGGAGTTCCGCAAGCACGTCAGCTGGTATCTCAAGGGGTTCGGCGCGGGCGGCGAGCTGCGCCACCGGCTCGCCCTGGTCGACTCCCTCGCAGCCCTGGACGAGCTGCTCGTCGACCTCGACCCCGACGAGGCGTTCCCGGTGCGCGAGCTCGGCACCCCGCGCGGGCGTCAGGGGTCACCGCGGTCCCGGGTCGCGCTGCCGGAGGGGTGGCTCGACGACACCGACGGACGCGGCGCCCACCTGCGCGAGGAGACCACCGAGACGACGGGCGGCTGACCCTCCGGCTGCCGGGCGCGGCCGGTCGCCGTGCCACGGGATCCGTGCCGGGTGAGCCGGAACACGCCGCTTTTTACCGTGCGAGATTGGGACAGGCCGAGAATCCTGTGCTTCACTCGATGATCGCGTCGACGTGGGCACGGGCCACCCGAATCACCTCGGGTCCGTGGATCGGCGCGAAAGTCCCCCGTCAGCAACCGCAAAGGATCAGCGCTGTGGCTCATCATCGCCACAAGCGGGAAACCCCTGCTGCCCCCCACCCGTCCCCTCTTTCCCGACTGCCCCGCTCCGTCCTCGTGTCCGCACCGATCGCCGTCGTGGCGACGATGTCGGCCGTGACGATGGGCGTCCTGGCCGCCGACCCGGGGACCTCGGACAACCTCATGGCGTCCTCCGCCACCTCCGCCAGCATCAGCCAGTCGTTCGCCGACTCGACCGCCCTGAGCCGTCGTGGCGAGGTCACGGTGTCGCGCTCACAGATCCGCACCGCCGCCAAGGCCGAGTCCGCCGCGCGCAAGGACCTGCAGGTCGACAAGGCCGCCCGACGGACGGCCAAGAAGGTCGACAACCAGCTGTGGACCACCGAGGCCCTCAACCTCTGGGACGGCCCGAGCGAGAAGGCCCAGAAACTGGGCGAGATCGCGGCTCTGAAGCAGGTCGCGGTCACCGGGCGGCGCCAGCTCGGCCGCGCGCAGATCGTCCTCGACGGCCAGTCGCGCTGGGTGAGTGCCGACTACCTCGCCGCCGACAAGCCCGAGCCCGGCCCCAGCCTCGGTGGCTCCTGTGCCAACGGCTCCACCATCGACGCGGGTCACGCCTCGCTGTACTCGATCCACGACGTGGTCTGCGCCAACTGGCCGCAGATCACCAGCTATGGCACGTGGCGCGGCGACGGCGAGCACGGTCAGGGTCGTGCCATCGACATCATGGTCACGGGCGAGACCGGCTGGGCGGTGGCCAACTTCCTGCGCGACAACTACGCCTCGCTGGGCATCGAGTACATCATCTACTCCCGCAACATCTGGTCCGTCGAACGCGGCGGCGAGGGGTGGCGCGGCATGTCCGACCGTGGGTCGACGACGGCCAACCACTACGACCACGTGCACGTCACGGTCTACTGACCGCTTCCCGGGGACACCCGGGCCGCAGTGTCCGCGGTGCTCGCTAGGCTGACCAGCCGATGAGCACCGAGGACCTGTACGACGACGCAGCGCGCGAGCGCATCGTCGCGGAGCCACCCAAGCGCGTCGACGCCCCCGTGCGGCTGGCGTTCGAGCGCGACCGGGCCCGCGGCGTGCATGCGGCAGCGTCGCGCCGGCTCGCGGCGAAGACCCAGGTGGTGGGGCCGCAGACCGACGACTTCGTGCGCAACCGGCTCACCCACAGCCTCGAGGTCGCGCAGGTCGCCCGGGACCTGGCGCGGGCGATCGGCACGCATCCCGACATCGCCGAGACCGCTGCGCTGGCCCACGACATGGGCCACCCACCGTTCGGCCACAACGGCGAGCGCGTGCTGGCCGAGCTCAGTGTCGACTGCGGCGGCTTCGAGGGCAACGCCCAGACACTGCGTCTGCTGACCCGGCTGGAGTCGAAGACCTTCGACGCCGAAGGCCGGTCGGTGGGGCTCAACCTCACCCGGGCGACCCTCGATGCCTGCACCAAATATCCGTGGCCACGCAGCGAGGCCACCGGTCCGCACGGCGTCCACGCCGACGGCACCCCACGCGTGGTGGTGAAGTTCGGCGTCTACGACGACGACCGGCCGGTCTTCGACTGGCTGCGTTCGGGCGTCGAGGGCCGTCGTCGCTGCCTCGAGGCGCAGGTGATGGACCTCGCCGACGACGTCGCCTACTCGGTGCACGACGTCGAGGACGGGATCGTGGCCGGCCGGCTCGACCTCACCCGTCTGGATCGCGACGCGCTCTGGTCGACGGTGCGGTCGTGGTATCTGCCCGGCATCGAGGACGCCGCGCTCGACGCCGCGCTCGACGGCCTGCGGGCCGTCGGGAGCTGGCCGCACACGTCCTACGACGGCAGCAGGCGCAGCCTCGCCGCGATCAAGAACCTCACCAGCGACCTGATCGGCCGCTTCTGCGGCAGCGTCCAGCAGGCCACCTTCGCCGCGTCAGGCGATGAGCCTCCCGTGCGCCACCGGGCCGACCTGGTCGTGCCGGGTGACACCGAGGTGGAGATCGGCGTGCTCAAGGGCATCGCTGCCCACTACGTCATGCAGGCCGACGACCGGGTGAGCCTGATGATCCGCCAGCGCGAGCTGGTGGCCGAGCTCGTGGAAGGGCTCTGGGTGCGGGGCGTCGACGGTCTCGACGCGGTCTTCGCCGAGGACTGGGAGGCCGCCGCTGACGACGCAGCGCGCCGTCGGGTGGTGATCGACCAGGTGGCGTCGCTGACCGACGCGAGCGCCCTCACCCGCCACGCCTTGCTCTGATCAGGGCAGGTCACCCTGGGGATACGGGTCGTCCTGCAGCGCGACGTTGTCGGGGTTGAGCTGGTCCTCGAGGTCCGAGCGGTCGCTGCCGTCGCCTCCGGACGACGTCACTTTGTCGGCGGCGGCACTGGCCGCGGCGACCACCGTGTCCTTGACGGCCGGCGCCTTCTCCTTCGCCAGGTCGGCGGCCTGCGTCGCCTTCTCTTGCACGCGCGGGTCGTCCTTGACCCGCGTGGCGACCTTCTTGATCTGCTCGTAGCGCTCGCGACCGGCACGGCTGCCGAGGACGTAGCCGACGAAGCCGGCGGCGAGCAGGGAGATCTTCTTCATGGTGGTGCTCCTTCGGGGGTGGGGTCAGTGGGTGCGACGCCAGGCGACCAGCACGACCGCCATCGCGATCAGCGATGCGGCCGCGGCGAGCACCTCGGGTCGGGGCGAGCCGGACTGGGTCGTCGCCGAGTCCTTGAACGAGGCGAGCTTCTGCTGCGCCCGCGTCTTCACGTCGAGCCTGGCCGCGAGCTCGTCGACGGTGTCGGCCAGCCGCTCGCGCTGCGCGGCGATCTCGGCCTCCATCTCCTCGGGGGTGCTCGACTGGTTCTTCTCCTCAGGCACGGTGGCCTCCCTTGACGGTGGCGATGTCGTCCTTCAGGCCCTGGAGAGCCCTCTCGGGCGCGGGCGGCGTCGCCTGGGCGACCTTGTTCTTTCCGGCCAGGCCGGCGATGGCCGCTCCCGCCAGCAGCACGAGCGCGACGACAAGCGCAGCGAGCCAGGGGTGGAGAACCGTGGCGAGGCCCAGGATCGCGGTCGTCACGAGGGTGGCGAGGGCGAAGAAGCCGAGCAGTCCGGCGACACTGAACATCCCGATCCCGATGCCGGCCCGCTTGCCCTTCTGGGCGAGCTCGGCCTGCGCGAGCTGGATCTCCGAGCGGACGAGCTCGGGGATCTGCTGGGACAGCTGATGGACGAGGGCACCGAGGGTCTGGCTCTCCGGCGCATCCTGCGGTTGAGTCATGACCCGACCCTGCCAAACCGTGGCCCGCGGGCCAACCCCGCCTCCTCCCAAGGGGTGGCGGGTGCGCGTCCGGTGGGGGATGTGGAGACCCGGGGCCGGTCGTGGGTCTCCGCCCGTAGACTCCCCGGCGTGGCAGGCCGGATTCGCGAGGACGACATCGCCGAGGTGCGCGAGAAGGCACGGATCGACGACGTGATCTCGCAATACGTCACGCTCAAGCGTGCCGGCGGCGGCTCGCTGAAGGGCCTCTGCCCCTTCCACGACGAGAAGACGCCGTCGTTCAACGTCAACCCGGCTCGTCAGTTCTTCCACTGCTTCGGTTGCGGGGAGGGTGGCGACGTCATCTCCTTCCTGATGAAGGTCGACGGCCTCACCTTCACCGAGTCCGTCGAGCGGCTCGGCGAGAAGTTCGGCGTGCAGCTGCGCCGCGAGGAGGGTGACGACGAGCCGGTCCGCCCGCGTGGTCCGGCCCGGGGTCGGCTCATCGAGGCCCACAAGGCGGCTCAGGAGTTCTACGCCGAACAGCTGGCGTCGGCCGACGCCGTGGTGGCTCGGCAGTTCCTCCACCAGCGCGGCTTCGACCAGGCGGCGGCCGAGATGTTCGGTGTCGGTTTCGCGCCGCGCGACGGGGAAGCGTTGACCCGCCACCTGCGTGGGCGCCGGTTCACCGACGAGGAGTCCGTGGCGGCCGGCCTCGTCGCGCACGGCCGCTCCCACTACGACCGCTTCCGCGGGCGGCTGGTGTGGCCGATCCGCGAGGCCAACGGCGACACGATCGGCTTCGGAGCCCGGCGCATCTTCGACGACGACCGGATCGAGGCGAAGTACCTCAACACCTCCGAGACCGCGATCTACAAGAAGAGCCAGGTGCTCTACGGCATCGACCTGGCGCGCACCGCGATGAAGGACGCCCAGCAGGCGGTCGTGGTGGAGGGCTACACCGACGTGATGGCCTGCCACCTCGCCGGCGTACGCACGGCCGTGGCGTCGTGCGGCACCGCGTTCGGCACCGACCACGCGCGCGTGCTGCGCCGCTTCCTGGGCGACCACGCGGCCACCAGCGGCGAGGTCATCTTCACCTTCGACGGCGACTCGGCGGGGCAGAAGGCCGCGATGAAGGTGCTGGAGAGCGACCAGGTCTTCGCCTCGCAGACCTACGTCGCCGTGGCGCCCGAGGGAATGGATCCCTGCGACCTGCGGATCAAGGAGGGCGACGAGGCGGTCCGCGAGCTCGTCGCGAAGCGCCAGCCCCTCTACCGCTTCGCGCTCGACAACATCCTCGCCCGCCATGACCTCGACCGCGCCGACGGGCGCGTGGACGCCCTGAGAGACGCGGCCGGCCTGGTGGCCAGCATCCGCGACAAGACGAAGATCGAGTCGTTCTCGCGCGAGCTCGCGCACATGGGGGGCGTCGACCTCGACGAGGTGCGCACCGAGGTGCGCCGCGCCGCCAGCCGTCCGGCTCCGACCGACGATCAGCGCGGCAGCCGCCGCGCCGCCCCCGAGGCCCCCGAGCCCGACCGGCCCAGGCTGCCCAGCCTCTCCGACCCCCGTTTCCTCATCGAACGCGAGCTGCTCAAGCTCGTCATCCAGCACCCCGCCGGCGTGGGCCGCACCACCGCCCACGTCACGACCGGCGACTTCACCCACCCGACCTTCCAGGGCGTCTGGCAGGCCGTGATCACGGCGGGTGGCCCGGCGAGCGGCGTCGACGATGCCGGCTGGCCCAACCGGGTGCGCGGCGCGGCCACCGAGCCAGCCGTCATCGCGGCGGTCACCGAGCTCGGCGTCGAGCCGGTGCGCGGCACCTCCGACCCCAATCCGACGTTCGCCGTGGCCTACGTCTACCGACTCCAGGAGCTCACCACGTCTCGCCGCATCGCCGACGTCAAGGCCCGCCTGCAACGCACCAACCCGGTCGAGCAGGCCCTCGACTACAACCGCATGTTCGGGGAGCTGGTGATGCTCGAGCAGCACCGACGGAAGCTCCGTGAGGGCGCGGTCGGCAAGCCCGGGGGACAGCCGTGACTCCCGCCCCGAGCAAGCGGTGGGGACGTGCGTCCTCCCCGTCCGTGGCGGTCTCGCGGGGGGAGAAGGTGCTGGCGACGGCCACGGCGACCGACGGCACGATCCTCGCCGGCACCCGCGACGCCTTCTACGTCGTCGCTGGGGGAACGACCAGCCGTGTGCCGTGGGAGCAGGTCGAGGCCGCCGACTGGGACAGCGACACCGACTCCTTCCGGCTCTCCGAGGTCGGCAGCTGGGGTGCGCAACGCCCCGTGCACACCGCCACGATCGCCGAGCCCGGTCGCCTGCTCGAGCTGGTGCGCGAGCGCGTCACCGCGAGCGTCGTCCTGCAGCGCCACGTCCCGGTCTCGGGACGTCGTGGCCTGCGCGTCATCGCCCGGCGCGCACCCTCTGGCGCGGGTGGCATCCAGTGGGTCTACGAGTACGACGAGGGGGTCGACCCGGACGACGCCATCGTCCGGGAGGTGGCCCGCGAAGCGCTCGAGGTGATGCGTCGCGACGTCGGCCTGCCCTGATTTCCCCACCCGCGAGGGGCTTGCTAGTGTTTGCCCCCGCTGCAAAGCGATCCCCTGTAGCTCAACTGGCAGAGCATTCGACTGTTAATCGGAGGGTTGTTGGTTCGAGTCCAACCGGGGGAGCACAGAAGAAGCCCGCGCGACCTGCATCGACAGGTCGGGCGGGCTTCGTGCACGTGAGCCGGGTCTCGTCGTGCGACCACCGTGCTCACGAGGGTTCGAGCTGCTCCCGCTGCGGATGGACCACGGTCACCGGCAGGCCGACGTGGTGCAACCGGTGTTCGAGGTCCTGGTGCAGCCACGAGGAGACGTGGTGTTCGGGGAGAGCCAGCATGATCTCGTCGATCGGCTCGCTGGCGAGGGTCTCCTCGATGGCATCCATCGGGTCGTGCCGAACGGAGACCGATCCGATGACTGTCGTCCCGGCGGCCGCCTGGAGATCGGGCAGTCCGCGGAGGAGGACGTGCTCGGCCTCGGTGGCCTTGCTGTGGCGATCAGGGTGGAGGAGGTGGATCTCGGCGGCGACCGGGTTCAGGACGGTCACGCGGAACTGCACGTCGCCGGCGGCCGCGCGGTGCCGGATCGCCGCCAGGAGCCCGGCGGTCGGGTCGGCCTTGTCGGTCACGACCAGGATGCGGACGGGGCGGATGTCGTTCATGTCCTCGGTCTCCTCGATCAGGTGGGCAGGGCCGCCGCGATCACGGTGCGACTCATCCAGGTCAGTGTCGGTCGGGCGTCCTGCCAGCGACCTGACCGCGTGTCGGTCCGAGCCGCTCTCGACCCCAGGGCTGCTGTGGACGTGATCAGCCGGCGAGGACCTTCTGGCGTTGCCTCTCGGTGCGGTCCACCCCTGTCACGGTGAGATAGACGACAGTGGCCAGGATCGCTCCGAGGAAGAGCACGCTGGTGACGAGGGTGCCGAGGGCCAGGCCTCCCTCGCTCGTGTCGAGGGCGAGGAAGTCCCCGATGTTGGCGCCGAGGGGGCGGGTGAGGATGTAGGCCATCCAGAACGACAGCACCGGTCCCACGCCCATCCGCCACCCGAGCGCGACGAGTGCGATCAGGCCGGCGGGCAGCAGGATCGCAGTGCCGGGTGACCAGCCGGTGAGATCCAGGGTCCAGTCGCCGAGCGCGGTGCCGAGTGCGAAGGTGACCAGAACGACGAGCCAGTACCAGGCCTCGCGCGGGGTGGTGTTGATCGAGTGGATCGAGAGAGTGCGTTCGCGGAGGTACCACGCGGCGAAGACAGCCGCGAGCAGCTCGCCGAAGACGAGCGAGCTGACGGCCAGCGGGACCCCGCGCGCGTCGGTGAGGTTGTCGGTCAGCAGGGTGCCGACCACGCTGATGAGCACGACAGCGAGCCAGTAGACGCCGGGCACGTACGTGCGCAGCCGGAACTGCACCACCAGGGTCGCGACCAGGGCTGTCGTGAACACGACGGTCGTGTTCGTGAGACCGAACCCCAGGGTCTCGTTGATGTAGTCGGCGAAGCTCTCACCCACCGTCGTACAGAGGATCTTGATGACCCAGAAGAACACGGTGACTTCCGGGACCTTGTTCAACATCTGCCGGCCGGGGGCCTTGAGCGTGTCGGTAGTCGTCATGCCGCTCAGGATCGGGCGTCCAACCTGACCACGACCTGACCGGGCGTTGTTGACGTCCTCTTGAGGGGTGCTTGATGCCGGCCCGACCCTGATCTCCCTACGGTGCCCGGTATCCCTGTCCCCCGCAGGTGGTGGAGGTCCGTCATGGCAGCGCTGCGAACCCCTCGTCGCGGCCCTCGTCCCGACTCGGTGCCCGTCCCCGGCACCGGCGCGCGCCGTCGCCGTCTCGCGCCGATGGCGATGCGGGGGACGGTGGTCGCCCTGGTCGTGGTGCCGCTGGTGGTGCTGGCCGCCAGCCCCGGTCGGGGCCGGGTCGGCGGGTGGCACCTCGCGTCCCTGGTGACGAGCCTGGCGGCCGCGTCACTGCTCCTGGTCGCCTTCGTGCTGCCGAGCCGGCTGCGCACGATCACGTCCTACCTCGGTGTGGAGAAGGTGCTGAAGAGCCATCGACTGATCGCACTGGTCGCCATGGGGCTGGTCGTGGCCCACATCGTGTTCGTGTTCGTGCAGACCGGGTTCGGCGTGCTCGACCTGCGCTCCGCGCCGCCGCGGGTCTGGGCCGCTTCGGCCGCGACCCTCGCGTTGCTCGCCATGGTGCCGCTCGCGATCACCCGGAGGCGGCGACGTCCCCGCTACGAGGGGTGGCGGCTCGCCCACGTCGTGCTCGGCAACATCGTCCTGTTCGGCACGGCCCTGCACGTGTTCTGGCTCCATGACCTGACCACCTACGGCCCCGCTGCGGCCTGGTTCGCCGCGCTGCTGGCCGGGCTGGTCGTGCTCACCGGCTACCGGTGGGTGTGGCGTCCCTGGCGCTCGCACCGGGCGGCGTACGTCGTCGACGAGGTGCGGGTCGAGTCGGACACGGCCGTGACGCTGGTGCTGCACGCCGTGGGCCACCCAGGGGTGGAGTTCCGCCCCGGGCAGTTCGCCTGGCTCAAGCTGGGTGAGTCGGCCTTCGTCTTCGAGGAGCATCCCTTCACGATCGCGTCTGCGGCGACGCAGCCGTGGCGCAAGGAGTTCACCATCAAGGCGCTGGGCGACTTCAGCGAGATCCTGGCCGGGCTCCGCCCGGGACGGCTGGTGCACCTCGACGGTCCCCACGGCGCCTTCACGATCGACGGAGTGCGCTCCGACGGGTTCGTCTTCGTCGCGGGCGGGGTCGGCGTCACCCCGATGCTCAGCATGCTGCGCACCCTGGCCGACCGCGGCGACCCACGGCCCGTGGTGCTCGTCGTGGCCGGGCGCACCGCGGACGACCTGCTGCACCGCGCCGACCACGAGCACCTCGACCAGAGGCTCAACCTGCGGCTCGTGGAGATCCTGGAGGAACCGCCGGAGGAGTGGGACGGCGAGATCGGGTGGCTGACCCCATCAGTGCTCCAGTCCGCGCTGCCAGGGCGACGCGGGCGGTCGCACCTGGACTACTTCATCTGCGGCCCGGGGCCGATGGTGGCCGCGGCGACGCGGATCCTCGAGGACGACTGGGGGGTCGCCGACCGGCGCATCCACACCGAGCTGTTCGACGTCGTCTGAGGGGCCGATCAACCCCCGCCCGATCAGCCCCAGCCGAGCGGGAACACCTCGAAGGACACCGCATGGGCCACCCCGAGCCCCTGGCCGCCGCCGCGGAGGATGCCGTCGAGGAACTCCTCGGGGTCCCAGCCCTCCCAGCCCAGACCCTCGATGTAGGCCCGGTGCTCCTTGAGCGAGGCCACCCCGGCCTGGAAGGTGTCGGTGACGTCCACGGCGTGCGTCGCCTGCGGCGACGACCCCGACCAGACCGCGCGCACCCCGCCCCACGGCTCGAGGCCGTCAGTCAGCTGCTCGGGGAAGATCCACCGGTTCCCCGCATCCCGTACGGCGTCCAGCAGGGCCCGGCCGACGGCGATGTGGTCGGCCTGGTTGAGGTTCGTGCCGCCGAAGGTCTCGCGGAAGTTGATGGTCATCGCGATGTCGGGGCGGTGCCGGCGCACCACCTCCGCGATCGCGCGTCGCAGCTCGACGCCGTACTCGAGGGTGCCGTCGGGCAGCCGCAGGAACTCGACCTGGTCCACGCCGACGACGCGGGCGGAGGAGATCTCCTCCGCCTCGCGCAGAGGGCCGCTCTCGTCGGGGTGGATCCCGTCGATGCCGGCCTCGCCGCTGGTCACCATGCAGTAGACGACGCGCTTGCCCTGCCCGGTCCACCGCGCCACGGCGGCGGCACCGCCGTACTCGATGTCGTCGGGGTGGGCGACCACGAAGAGCGCGGTCTGCCAGTCCTCGGGAAGGGGTTCGAAGGAGGGTGGGTTCGCCATCACTCGAGCATGGCACCTCGGGTGGGGTGTGTCTGCCCCGTCAGGCCATCACGCCGACGGCCTGCGGCGCGAAGCCCGGGAAGACCTGGGCGACCGAGACGCCGAAGCGACGGGTCACGACCTCGGTCAGCACGCTGCGGTAGTCGGTCGTGACCAGCAGGTCGGCGTCGAGGGAGTCGGTGAGGCCCGGCCAGGAGCCGTAGTAGCGACCGCCCTTCACTCCGGCGCCGGCCACGAACATCACGTTGCCGAATCCGTGGTCGGTGCCGTAGTCGTCGTTCTCCTTGACCCGTCGGCCGAACTCGCTGAGCGTCACCAGCGTGACGCGCTCGGCGGCCGGCCCGAGGTCGGCGAAGAACGCGGCGATCGAGCCGGCCAGGTCGCCGGCGTTGCGCTTCATGTCGCCCCACTCGAGCGTGCCGAGGTCGGTGTGCATGTCCCAGTCACCCTGGTCGACGGTGATCACCTCCGCGCCCACGCCCGACCGCACGATCCGGGAGACGTCGGACAGCGCCTTGCCGAGTGCGGTGCCCGGGTATGCCGTGGCGGGCTTGCCGGCAGGCAGGTCGCGGGCGGCGCCGAAGCTCTCCGCGCCGGTGATGGCGTCGCGCACGGCCTTGTTCATCGGGCCGCGGCCCTTCCAGGCGTGCTTGAGCGAGGCGAGGCGGCCGCCGTCATCGTCGGTGCCGGCCAGCTTGGCGTTGTCGACGCGGCCGACCACGAAGGCGGGGTTGGTGCCGAAGAGGGAGGTGGGGATCTGGTTGCCCATCGCCGTGCCCTGCAGTGGTGACGTCCCCGGGAGGTCACCCAGGAGCCGGTTGAGCCAGCCGTTGCGCGCGGTCGACCCCGGCGCCGCGTCCTCGATGGCCTCCATGGCAGCGAAGTGCGAGCGGTTGGGGCTCGCCATGCCGGTGGCGTGGACCGCCGCGAGCCGGCCGTCGTTCCACATCGGCAGGAGCGGAGCCAGCGCCGGGTGGAGCCCGAACATCGCGTCGGGCGCGAGCAGCGCCGTGTGCGGTATGCCGATGCGCGGGCGGGCGGCGTAGTAGGCCGGGTCGCCGTGGGGGACCACCAGCGAGAGGCCGTCGGCGGCGCCGCGCAGCGACAGCAGCACCAGCACCGACCCGGTCGGCCCTGCGAGGCGGGCCGCGGGTCGCCCGGTGACGGCGTACGCCCGGGGGCCGGAGCCGCCGATTCCCGGGCCGAGGGCGACGGCACCGCCCGCGAGGGCCGTGCCGAGCAGGGCGCGGCGGCTCAGGAGGGTGCGGGCCCGGTCGTAGTCGGGGCAGCCGCAGGAGCCGGTGGTCGCCGCGGAGCCCCGAGCGGCGATCTGGGTGGGGTCAGGAGATGTCATGTCAGCACGCCAGGTGGTCGGGGGAGTCGAGGACAGCCGCGAGCAGCCGGGGGAAGCCCCACTTGTAGAGGCCGTGCTCGCGGTCGATCTTTTCCTTGGTGCGACAGCCGGTGGCCAGGCACGCGGTCTTGACCAGGTTCTTGGTCGCCGGACGGTGGAGGAGGTCGCGACTGACCTCGTCGACCAGGTCGGCGAACGTGATGGGCTTCTTCGCGGGCACCCACCGGCTGGGCTTGCGGTAGTGGAGGTCGACCTTGGGCCACCAGCCGCCCGCCATCGACCAGTGCATGCCCATCGAGGCGAGGGCCCGTGCCGGGGAGGCCCAGATGTCGTTGACCACGGGTGTGCCGTCCGGTCGCGGCCACGTGTGCGGGGACAGACCCAGTCCGGACGCCTGCCAGAGCATCGCGTAGACCCCGGAGTCGTCGCCGCTGGGCTTGTCGATGCCGACGCCGAGGGCTCGGTAGGTCGCGACCACGTCCTCGCTGGGATCGCGGAGCTTCGCGCCCGCCGAGGACCGGAACTCCCGGCTTGCCACGAGCGCCCGGAGCACCGGCACGATCTCGGTGTTGTTCTTGAGGTAGACCTTCGCGAGCCGCCTCACCAGCGCCTTCGGCGGGTCGTCGCGGACGAACTTGGTCGCCAGCCGCTCGCAGATGTGGTGCGCGGTCAGCGGGTGGTGTGCCAGGTAGCGGAGGTACTCGCGCGTGACATCACGGCCGTCGCCCTTGCGGTTCTTGTGGGTGAAGCCCTTGACGGTGACCTTGCCCGTCCAGTGGTCCTCCTTGACGTAGGACGCTTTCCAGGTCTTCCAGAGGTCGACGTGGTAGCCGGTGAGGATGCGGGCGGAGGCCTTGACGTCATCCTCGTCGTAGTTGCCGGCTCCGAGCGCGTGCAGCTCGAGCAGCTCGCGGCCGAGGTTCTCGTTGGGCGCGCGCTTCGTCGACTGGGCGGCCGAGAGGAAGATCAGCATCGCGGGGTGGGTGGTGGTCTCGGCCCGCATCTGGTCGAAGCGCCCGAGGGCGTGTCGCCGGATCGTGTCGCCGTAGTCGACCCGCCAGGTGAACTGCGCGTCCCCGCTCACCGGCACGTGGAGCATGCCCTCCCAGAACTCGGTCATCTTCTCGAGCACCGGCCGGCGGGTGCGGATCCGCCGCACGAGCAGCCAGCGGCCATAGTCCTCCATGACCTGCCAGCCGCCACGGATCTCCTTGGCCTGACGCTGCCACAGCTCGGCGGGCTTGCGGTCGAGGTCGGGCCACCAGCGGCGGACCTGGTCGGCCTCGCGGTCGGGGAACGCCCCGGGGCGGGTGAGCTGCTTCTCGAACCAGGCCGATGCGCCGCCCTCACGGCGTACGTCCCGGGCGAGCGCGGCGTCCACGCCGTACCCGAAGCGCGTCACCAGGTGACGCTGCGCAGGGGGCAGCAGTGCTGCACGATTCTTGGCCACCGAGGTCCTCCCAAACCGAGACGGAACACTGTCCCATGCCGAAGGCTCGGTGCGAAGTCGAAACCCATATCCAGTTGCCCGGGACGCCTCCGGTGCGATCCCCTGCCGCGGTGGACATCGAGGAGCTCGGCACGTGGTTGCCGGCCGTGGTCGACGTGCTGCACCACACCGACACCGCGCTGGGCTTCCGGGTCGTGGAGCACATGTACGAGGTGGAGGCCGCCATCGCCTAGGGTGCGCCCCGAGGGGCGGTAGCTCAGTCGGTCAGAGCAGAGGACTCATAATCCTTGGGTCGTGGGTTCGAGCCCCACCCGCCCTACGCAGATCGCTGACGTGTGAGTCGTCCTAGCCCTCGCCGGCGATGAGGTAGGAGTCGTCGACGCGCGTGAGCTGCAGCCGGACCCGCTGGGTGTTCTTCGTGCCGGTCTTCATGACGTAGTCGATCGTGTAGCCCACGGTGAGGTCCGACGCGTCGCTGCTCACGCTGGCCAGCTCGGCCGTGCGGACCTTGCTCCACCACCCGATGTAGCCCTCGTAGCCGCCGCTGGCGTCCTGGAAGTCCGGGGTCAGCAGGTCGAAGGCCGCGCGCGGGTCGCTCGTCACGGTGGCGATGTAGGACGTGATGAACGCGTCCATCTGCGCGCGCGTCTCCTCGGCGGACAGCGGAGGCGTGGCGGGCTCGGTCGCGGTGTCGGAGGGCTGCGACGACTCCGGGGCGCCGGTCGGTAGGGCCTCGGGGGTGCCCCGGCCCGCCAGGACGTACGCCGCCACGACGGCCGCCACCGCCAGGACGGCCACCGCCCCGACGAGGCCCCAGCCCCGGGCGCCGCGCCCCCGCGGTTCGGCCACAGGTGCAGGCAGGGGAGCGGGAGGCACCGTGGGCATCGCCCCGGTGCCCGAGCGCGCCCGGGAGGTCGCCGGGCCTGCCGTCACGGTCGAGCTCTCCCCGCGCGCCAGCCGCGCGAGCTCGTCGCGCACGCGAGGCATCGACCAGCGCTGCTCGGCGTCCCTGGTCATCATCACCGAGACCAGGCCCGCCATGGGGTGCTCCGCGGGCAGCGCGGGCGGGTCCTCGTGCACGATCTTGTAGAGCGCGCCGATCAGGTTGTCGCCCACGTCGTACGGCGGCCGGCCGGTGACTGCGTGGTAGAGCGTCGCCCCCAGCGACCACACGTCGCTGGCCGGCGTCGCGGACGCACCGGAGGCCACCTCGGGTGCGAGGTAGGCGGGCGATCCGGTCACCAGGCCGGTCTGGGTGAGCGACGCGTCGTCTGCGGACCGGGCGATGCCGAAGTCGTTGAGCTTGGCGGCTCCCTGGGCGATCAGGATGTTGCTCGGCTTCACGTCGCGGTGCACGATGCCGCTTCGGTGGGCCTCGACCAGGGCATCTGCCGTCTGGCCGAGGAGGGTGGCCGCCTCCCTGGCGCCGAGGGGCCCAGCGGTGCTCACGCGCTCACTGAGCGTCTGCCCGTCGACGTACTCCATGACCAGCCAGCGCACGTCGTCCTCGTCGACCAGGTCGAAGACCGAGACCACGTGCGGATGGTTGAGCGCGGCCGCGAGGCGCGCCTCGCGCTCGGCCCGCTCGACCTCGGCGTTGTCCGAGCCGGGAATCAGGCCGATGCGCTTCATCGCCACCTGTCGGCCCAGCACCTCGTCGAGTGCCAGGTGCACCGTCCCGGAGCCGCCTCGACCGATGACGCGCTCGAGCGTGTACCTGCCTGCGATCACGTGCCGTCCTTCCTGCATACGCGCCCTAGGCTAGTGCCCGACCACCAACCCGACCCACCCGAAGGAACTCACGTGACGACCCCCAACGTCCTCGACGAGCTGGAGTGGCGCGGCCTCGTCGCCCACTCCACCGACCGCGACGCGCTCCGCGCCGCGCTGGGCGAGGGGAGCGTCAAGTTCTATGTGGGCTTCGACCCGACGGCGCCGAGCCTCCACATGGGCAACCTCGTGCAGCTCGTCACCGCGCGACGCCTGCAGGACGCGGGTCACACGCCCTACATCCTCGTCGGTGGGGCCACCGGGATGATCGGTGACCCGCGAGACTCCGGGGAGCGCACGCTCAACTCGCTCGACACGGTGAAGGAGTGGACGGAGCGGGTGCGGCACCAGGTCTCCCGGTTCGTGTCCTTCGAGGCAGACAACGCCGCGACGACGGTCAACAACTACGACTGGACGGCCTCGCTGTCCACGATCGACTTCCTGCGCGACATCGGCAAGCACTTCCCCGTCAACCGGATGCTGGCGCGCGACACGGTCAAGCGCCGCCTCGAGTCGGGGATCAGCTACACAGAGTTCTCCTACATCCTGCTCCAGTCGATGGACTTCCTCAGCCTCTTCAGAGAGCACGGAGTAGTGCTGCAGTTCGGCGGCTCCGACCAGTGGGGCAACATCACCGGCGGGGCCGAGCTCGTGCGCCGCGTGGAGGGCGCTCACGCCTACGGCTTCGCGACGCCCCTGATCACCAAGGCCGACGGCACGAAGTACGGCAAGACCGAGGGGGGTGCGCTGTGGCTCGACCCCGAGATGCTCTCGCCCTACGCCTTCCACCAGTTCTGGCTCAACGTCGAGGACGAGAAGGTCGGGGAGCTGCTGCGGATCTTCACCTTCCTCACGCGTGAGGAGATCGACGACCTTGAGCAGCAGACGGCGGAGAAGCCGTTCCTGCGTGCCGGTCAGAAGCGACTGGCCGACGAGGTCACCGCGCTGGTGCACGGTGCCGATGAGGTCGAGCAGGCCAAGGCTGCGGCAGCGGCGCTCTTCGGTGGCGGAGACCTGGCCACGATCAAGCCCGACACGCTTGCGTCCGCGCTCCGCGAGGCCGGCGGTACGACGCTGCCGGCAGGCGAGCTGCCGGGCATACTCGACCTCCTGGTGGCCGCGGGACTCGCCACGAGCAAGGGGGACGCCCGGCGCACCGTGAGCGAGGGTGGCGCCTACCTCAACAACGTGCGCGTCGAGGACGTGGCGCTCCAGCCCACTGAGTCCGATCTCGTCGCGGGTGCATGGTTGGTGCTGCGCCGCGGCAAGAAGAGGTTCGCGGGAGTGGAAGTCACCTGATCCCGGGCCGCGTCGCGGGTGTCGCGGGGGCCGCGCGACGCGCCCACCTGATCGCCCCACCTGTCACAACAGGCCTCTGACCTGCAAAAACGTCGGTGTGCTCGCGGTCACACCATCTCGATTTGCGCGTCCCAGCCGTGGCGTCTAATGTTCTCTTTGTCGCCAGGGAGCGGCGGGGAGCAAGACCGGTCAGGTCGGGCTCTCGGCCCCAGGCAGGACAGCCCGAAGCGGTCATCGGTCACGATGACACCACCGGGTCAGGGTGAAACAGCCGAGGATTTGCCACGGCAGAAAGTCACTCGCTAAGTTTCACCAGTTGCCCCACGCAACCGAGATCCTCGCGGATCACGATGTGGGTGCGTCTGATTCTTGAGAACTCAACAGTGTGTTTGATTAGTCGACGAATTAGTTTGTTTTGCCCCGTTGACTGCTTTTCTGCCTTTGGGTGGTTGGGTGGTCGCGGTTTCTTTGACAATGATTCTGACAATGTGTCAG
>JBBSOR010000013.1:0-51086 GCA_038259535.1 Propionibacteriales bacterium
GAGACCACGACCGGTGGTCGCGCGCTGAAGTTCTACTCTTAGGTCCGCCTCGACGTGCGCCGCATCGAGACGCTCAAGGACGGCACCGACATGGTCGGCAACCGCACCCGCGTCAAGGTCGTCAAGAACAAGGTGGCCCCGCCGTTCAAGCAGGCCGAGTTCGACATCATGTACGGCAAGGGCATCAGTCGCGAGGGTGGCCTGATCGACGTCGGTGTCGAGGCAGGGATCATCCGCAAGGCCGGTGCCTGGTACACCTACGAGGGCGACCAGCTCGGCCAGGGCAAGGAAAACTCGCGCAACTTCCTCAAGGACAACCCCGACCTCGCCAACGAGATCGAGAAGCTCATCCTGGAGAAGCTGGGTGTCACTCCGAGCGTCGACAAGCCCGCCGACGACCTGAGCGACGAGCCCATCGGGGTCAATGACTTCTGAGCGCCGTCCCGCGCCCTCGTGGGCCGGTGGCGTCGGCCTCGGGGTCCAGGCGTGGGGGGGGGACACCCCACCCACGCCCTCCGAGGAGCCTCGCTCCCGCAAGGGCCGCGGCGGCCGACGCAGTCGCACCCGCACTCCCGCGGAGCGCCAGGAGGCCAGGGCCGCGACGGCTGCAGCGCGTGCCGCGGAGGTGGCGGCCGACCCGGAGGCCGTAGGGCGCACCATTCTGCTCGAGGCCCTCACCGGGCAGGCCCGCACCCGCAAGGAGCTGGCGGACAAGCTGGCCACGCGGGAGGTGCCCGACGAGGTCGCCGCCGAGCTGCTGGACCGCTTCACCGAGGTCGGCCTCATCGACGACGGTCTCTTCGCCCAGCAGTGGGTCGAGAGCCGTCATCGCAGCCGAGGCCTGGCGCCGCGGGCGCTCGCGCAGGAGCTGCGCCGCAAGGGCGTGGGCGACGAGGAGACCAAGACAGCCCTCGAACAGATCGACGAGGGTGACCAACGCGCGGCCGCCCGGGGCCTGGTCGAGAAGAAGCTGCGCTCCATGAGCGGGCTCGACCGTCAGGTCGCCACCCGACGACTCGCCGGACTGCTGGCCCGCAAGGGTTATGCGGCAGGGCTGGCCTTCGCGGTCGTGCGAGAGGCCCTGGGCGACCTCGATGAGGATGTCGTCGACGACTGAGGGTGGCGACGACCGGGCAGGCGTGACCGAGGACTGAGAGTCCTCTTCCCTGTCGGTTCCGCGTTCTGGTGGGATGACCGGGTGAGCGACGAGCGCGAGGTCCTGACCTACGACCTGTTCGGCACTGCCACCCGCGAGCTGGCGCAGGAGGTGGCGGACTCCGGCTTCGAGCCCGACATCATCTTGTCCATCGCTCGCGGTGGCCTCGCACTCGGCATGGGCCTGGGCTACGCCCTGGCGGTGAAGAACCTGTCGGTCATCAACGTCGAGTTCTACACCGGCGTCGACGAGCGCCTCGACGTGCCGATCGTGCTGCCGCCGACACCGACCGCCGTCGACCTCTCGGGGTTGAGGGTCCTGATCGCCGATGATGTGGCGGACACGGGCCGGACGCTGGAGCTGGTGCAGGACTTCTGCGAGGGCCACGTCGCCGACGCACGCACCATCGTGATCTATGAGAAGCCGCAGTCGGTCATCAAGCCCGACTACGCGTGGCGGCTCACCGACCGCTGGATCGACTTCCCGTGGTCGGTCCTGCCGCCGGTCGTCCCGGGCGCCCTCGCCCACTGAGCGACGTACGACCCGGCTCCGGTGAACTGCACACATCTGGCGTCGACCTCGCCTAGCATCCCTGCGACGCGGGTCGCCCGACCCGCACGTAACGGGGGAAACATCATGAGCGAGCCTGCCTCGACACCAGACCAGCCGGGCCTGCGCGAACACGGGACCGAGCCAAGCCTCGGAGGCCGGGCTGACGACGTCACCGGGTCGCCCCGTGAGCGGGTTGCCCTGGGCCTCGCGGCCGCCACCGTCGCCCTGCTGGTCGGCGCCGGCATCACCTTGATTGTCTGGAGCCTCGGCTTCATGGCATCCATCACCAGCCTCATCATGGCCGTCGGCGCCACCTACCTCTACGGCGTGGCGGCAGGTGCGCCTCCCCGCCGAGGGGTGGTGCCGCTGGTGGCCCTCGTCGTCGTCGGTGTCGGGGCGACCTTCTTCCTGCTCGTCGGCTACGACGCGGCGCAGGCGTACGACGAGCTGGTGGGCGGCATGCCCGCCGACCAGCTCGGCATGGGCAAGACCGAGTTCGTCCGCACGGCGATCTTCGACGGCGAGGTCCTCTCGGCCTACGGCAAGGACATGGCCTTCTTCTTCGGGTTCGCTGTGCTCGGTATGTGGACCACCCTCAAGAACGTTCTGGGACCCAGCGACTGACGGTCCGCGCAGGTGGGCGGTGGGCCATGATGTGCCCATGAGCGACGACATCACCGCCCACCTGCGGCTCCCCGGGGGACCGGTCGACCTGGCCGCGACCGAGACCGACGCCTCGCCCGGTTTCGACGGCAAGAAGAAGGACGGCAAGAAGGCCCTGGCGGCTCTCGGCGACGAGCTCGCCGACCTGCAGGAGCGGTTGTGGGCGGAGCGGACGGTGGATTCGGAGCGCCGGATCCTGCTGGTGCTGCAGGGGATGGACACCAGCGGCAAGGGCGGGGTGCTTCGGCACACCATCGGGCTGGTGGACCCCCAGGGGGTGAAGATCACCAGCTTCAAGGCACCCACCGAGGAGGAGCTCGCCCACGACTTCCTGTGGCGCATCGAGAAGGGGCTGCCACCGGCGGGCTACATCGGGGTGTTCGACCGCTCGCACTACGAGGACGTCCTCATCGCACGGGTGCGGGGCTTCGCCGAGCCCGACGAGATCGAGCGCCGCTACGACGCCATCAACGAGTTCGAAGCGGGGCTCGCCGACCGCGGCTTCTCGATCATCAAGTGCATGCTGCACATCAGTGCCGACGAGCAGAAGGCCCGGCTCGCGGAGCGCCTGGCCAACCCCGACAAGCACTGGAAGTACAACCCGGGGGACCTCGACGAGCGGGCCTACTGGCCCGCCTACCGTGAGGCCTACGAGATCGCCCTCGAGCGCACCCACACCGAGGTCGCGCCCTGGCACGTCGTTCCGTCCGACAAGAAGTGGTTCCGCAACCTCGCCGTCGGGCACCTCCTCCTCGAGACGATGCGCGGACTCGACCTCCGGTGGCCGGAGGCCGACTTCAACGTCGATGACGAGACCCAGCGGCTCGAGCAGGAGCCCCCGTTCCAGTGACGCTCCCCGTCGTCACCGTCACGCGCTACGTCACGCCGCTGCGCGAGGGCGGCAGCCTGCCCGGGATCGTCGAGGGTGACGACCTCGGCACCTATGTCTGCAAGTTCCGCGGCGCCGGACAGGGCGCCAAGGTGCTCGTGGCCGAGGTCATCGTCAGCCAGCTCGCCATCCGGCTCGGCCTGCGCACCCCGCGGCTCGTGGTCCTCGACCTCGACCTCGAGCTGGCCCGCTACGAGGCGGACGAGGAGGTCCAGGACCTGCTCAACGCGAGCCCGGGCGCCAACCTCGGCATCGACTTCCTGCCCGGTGCCTTCGGGATCGACGGGCAGGTCGCCACCGCGGACGACGAAGGCGCCCGGGTGCTCTGGCTCGATGCCTTCACGGCCAACGTCGACCGATCGTGGCGCAACCCCAACCTGCTGTTGTGGCACGGAGACCTCTGGGTGATCGACCACGGTGCCTCGCTCTACTTCCACCACGGCTGGCGCTCCGGAGTCACCGACCCGGCGAAGTTCACCACCCAGCCGTGGGACGTCAGCGGCCACGTCTTCGAGACCTGCGCTGCTCGTGCACACGAGCTCGACGAGGAGATCGCCGCCGCGTTCGACCGGGACGTGCTCGGTGACATCCTCGCCGAGGTGCCCGACGTGTGGCTCGAGCCGCTTCCCGGCGCGGAGTCGCCGGACGCGCTGCGGGCGGCGTACGTCGACTTCCTCCTCGCCCGGCTGGGCACCCGCCAGTGGTTGCCGGGGAGCGAGCGATGACGCACGCCTACCAGTACGTCGTGCTGCGCTGCGTGCCGCGACCCGAGCGCGAGGAGTTCCTCAACGTCGGCGTCGTCCTGCACTGCCAGGCCGCCGACTTCCTCGACGCGGTCTGGAACGTGGATGCCGAGCGACTGCGCGCGCTGCACGCCGACCTCGACGTCGACCAGGTGTGCGACGCGCTGAGTTTCGTCGACCTGGTCTGCCGCGGGGACGAGCGTGCCGGCGAGGCCGCGCGTCAGTCTCTGGGCCGGCGGTTCGGCTTCCTCAAGGCGCCCCGCAGCACGGTGCTCCAGCCGGGCCCGGTGCACGGCGGCGTCACCCGCGACCCGGCGCGACAGCTCGAGCACCTGCGCGAGCGTCTCGTCGGATGACACGGGCGCCATGACCTACGTCGGTGCGGTCCGGGCTGCCCTGGCTGAGCGGGGCGATCCGGAACGCGCCGCACGGCAGCGGGCCTACATGAAGTCCGACCTGCCCTACGTCGGGCTCACCGCTCCCGACCTGCGGGCGCTCCTGAAGCCGATCCTCCTCGAGCACCGCTTCGTCGACCGCGCCCTGTGGGAGGCGGCGGTGCTCGAGCTGTGGGAGGACGTCGAGCACCGCGATGAGTGGTACGCCGCGGTCGCGCTGCTGCGCCACCGGGCGTACGCCCCGTGGCTCGACGCAGACCTGCTGCCGCTCCTCGAGCACCTGGTGCGCACCGGCGCCTGGTGGGACGTCGTCGACGAGATCGCCTCGCACCTCGTCGGCCGGGTCCTGCTCGACCATCGCGCGGGCACCACGCCGCTCATGGACGCGTGGGCCGTGGACGGCGACAGCCTCTGGATCCGGCGTACGGCGATGCTGGCGCAGCTGCGCCACCGGGGGATGACAGACACCGATCTGCTCGAACGCGCTCTCGTCGCCAATCTCGACGACACGACCTACGGCACGGAGTTCTTCGTCCGCAAGGCGCTCGGGTGGGCGCTGCGCGAGCATGCGAAGACCGATGGGGTGTGGGTGCGATCCTTCGTCTCCACCCACGCCGACCGGCTCAGCGGGCTCTCACGCCGCGAGGCGTTGAAGCACCTCGGCCGGGTCCCGTCTCAGACTGGCACCAGCTCGACAGCGCCCACGGCGTAGCGAGCCAGGATCGCACGCGCGACGGCCGGGTGCGCACCGAGCGGGTCGGACACCGCGACAGCGCCTGCCTCGACGGCCAGCTCGCCGGCGCGGTCGGGCAGCCGGCCCGGGGCCAGGAAGAACGACGCGACAGCAATGTGGCGCTTGCCCTGACCACGGAAGGCGCGCACGGCCTCCCCAGTGGCCGGCGGCGCCGCGGAGGCGAACGCGGCGGTGACCGGAAGCCGGTGGCGTGCGCCCCAGGTGCGGGCGATCCGGGCGACGGCCTGGTTGGCGAGCGGGTCGGAGGACCCCGCCGCGGCCAGCACCAGCGCGTCCAGCTCGCGCACGCGGGCGTCCTTGAGAGCCTCGCGCAGGCGGACGTCGAGCACCTCGAGGAAGGCGGCCTCCATGCCGAGGATCTTGCTGGCCTGGATGCGGAGACCCTCGTGGCGGGTCATGGCGGCGGCGATCACCTCGGGGACGTCGACCTTGGCGTGGTAGGCCTCGGTGAGGAGCAGCGGCACCACGACGATCTCGTCGAAGCCCGCCTTGACCAGGCGGTCCACGACCGTGTCGAAGGACGGCTTGGCGAGGTCGAGGAAGGCCGTCTCGATGCGAAGGTCGGGGCGCATGCCCTTGACCTCGGCGACGAGCGACCTGATCGTCGCGGCCGAACGCGGGTCCCGGCTTCCGTGGGCCAGGGCAACCAGAGCAGGTGCAGCCATCAGGGGTGCCTCCGATCGTGCGTAGTGGTGCGGTGGTGCTTCGTGAAAGGTCCTGCGGGCGCGACGACGTTGTCGCTGGAAAGCAGATCGTGGGGGGGACGTCATGCGTGGATCCCGCACTCGGTCTTGGTCGTGCCGGCCCAGCGCCCGCTGCGCGGGTCGTCACCGGGAGCCACGCGGCGGGTGCAGGGGAAGCAGCCGATGCTGGGGTAGCCGTCGTGCACGAGCGGGTTGACCAGCACGCCGTGCTCGGCGATGTAGGTCTCGACCTGCTCGTCGCTCCAGCGGGCCAGGGGGCTGACCTTGACCTTGCCCTTGCGGGCGTCCCACCCGACGACGGGGGCGATGACCCGGTTGTGGGTCTCGGCACGGCGCAGGCCGGTCGCCCACGCGTCGTACTCGGCCAGGGTGTCAGCGAGGGGCGTGACCTTGCGCAGCGCGCAGCAGAGGTCGGGGTCGGTCTTGTAGAGATCCTTGCCGTAGGCAGCGTCCTGCTCGGCCACGGTCTGCTCGGGCGTGATGGTGCGCAGGTTGACCGGCAGCGTCGCCGCCAACGCGTCGCGGGTGCCGATGGTCTCGATGAAGTGATAGCCGGTGTCGAGGAAGACGACGTCGATGTCGGGGGCGACCGTCGAGGCCAGGTGGGCCAGGACGGCGTCGCCCATCGACGACGTGATCGCGAACCGGCCACCGAAGGTGGCGACGGCCCACTCGATGATGACCTCGGCGGGTGCGAGCTCGAGCTCGGCGCCGACGTGGGAGACCAGCTCGCGCAGCTCCTCCGGCGTACGTCCTTCGGTGTGGGTGCCCTTGAAGTCGCGCGCGGCGCGGGTGGACAGGCTCATGCTGCCCCTCCGTCCGGCGACGGGCGAGGGATCATCCCGGTCATCTGGACCGTGAAGGCGCGCAGGCACGAGCGGCACTCCCAAGCGCCTGCGCCCTCACGGGGGAACAGGTTCTCGTCCCCGCAGTAGGGGCAGTGGAAGGGCTGCGCTCGCTCGCTCATGAGGAGACCGGCTCCCCGCGCAGGAGTGTCTCGTCGGCGCGCGTCACCCAGGCGGCGAACCGCTCACCGTCGGTGCGGTCCGCGAGGTAGGCCGCGACGACGGCCGAGACATAGTCGTCGAGGCCCGCACTGGTGACCTTGTGGGCGCGCAGCTTGCGGCCCATGGCCGGGGTGAGGCCGAGGGCACCGCCCAGGTGGACCTGGAACCCCTCGACCTGGGCGCCGTCGGCGTCCATCACGAGCTGGCCCTTGAGGCCGATGTCGGCGACCTGGGTGCGGGCGCAGGCGTTGGGGCACCCGTTGACATTGACCGAGATCTGCGTGTCCAGGTCGGGGAAGCGCTTCTCCAGCTCGGTCACCAGGCGGCGGGCGCGCTCCTTGGTGTCGACGATCGCCAGCTTGCAGAACTCGATGCCGGTGCAGGCCATCGTGGAGCGGCGCCAGTTGCTGGGGCGGGCGGTGAGACCGATCTTCTCGAGGTCCTCGGCGAAGGCGGAGGTGTCCTCGGCGGCGACGCCGATCACCACGAGCTTCTGGTAGGCGGTGAGGCGCGCCCCGCGGGCGCCGTAGGTCTCCACGAGGTCGCCTAGAGCGGACAGCGTGGTGCCGTCGATGCGTCCGACGATGGGGGCGGCGCCGACGTAGAAGCGACCGTCCTTCTGCTCGTGGATCCCGATGTGGTCACCCTGGGTGACGGGGGCCTCGGGGGAGGGGTTGTCGACCAACGCGCGCTGGAGGTACTCGTTCTCGAGGACGTCGCGGAACTTGGCCTTGCCCCAGTCGGCCAGCAGGAACTTCAGGCGGGCCTTGGAGCGCAGCCGCCGGTAGCCGTAGTCACGGAAGATCCCCGCGACGGCCTCCCAGGCGTCGGCCACCTCCTCGAGCGGGATCCACACGCCCAGCTTGTGGGCCAGCATCGGGTTGGTGGACAGGCCGCCGCCGACCCACAGGTCGAATCCGGGTCCGTGCTCGGGGTGGACCGTGCCGACGAACGACACATCGTTGACCTCGGGTGCCACGTCGTGACTGGGGTGGCCGGTGAGCGCAGTCTTGAACTTGCGCGGCAGGTTGGAGAAGTCGGGGTTGCCCAGGATCCGGCGCTTGATCTCCTCGAGCGCCTCGGTGCCGTCGATGATCTCGTCCTTGGCGATGCCGGCCACGGGGGAGCCGAGGAACGGACGCGGGCTGTCGCCGCACGCCTCGAGTGTCGTGAGGCCGACCGACTCGAGGCGGTCCCAGATCGCCGGGACGCTCTCGATCTCGATCCAGTGGTACTGGATGTTGTTGCGGTCGGTGATGTCGGCGGTGTTGCGCCCGTAGGCCGTCGACACCTCGCCGAGCGCGCGCAGGGCCGGTCCGTCGAGGATCGCGCCGTCGGTGCGCACGCGCATCATGAAGAAGCGGTCGTCGAGCTCCTCCTCGCCGAGCTGCGCGGTCTTGCCGCCGTCGAACCCGGGAGCGCGCTGGGTGTAGAGGCCCATCCAGCGGAAGCGGCCGCGGAGGTCGGCCGGGTCGATGGAGTCGAAGCCGCGGCGCGAGTAGGTGTGGAGGATGCGGTCCCGCACGTTGAGCGGGTCGTCGTCCTTCTTGGACTGCTCGTTCTTGTTGAGCGGCTCGGTGTAGCCGAGCGCCCACTGGCCCTCGGCACGCTTGGGGCGCGGGATCTCGGTGTTCTGGGCGGCCTGGGGCTTGAACCGGAGGTCGGGCATGGTCAGGAGATTCCTGTTCGCTGAGGGGTGCCGCGCGCGACGGTGAGCGCGGAAGGAGAGAGCTGGGGCGGCGTTCAGCGATGCCAACAGGTCGCGCTGCCCACGCGCATGAGGTCGACGTGACGTCGGACCACAAGGTGCGTGTGGGTGGAAGCGGAGACCATGTCAACTAGTCTCAGGGAGTGGACACCTGTTCCACAAGGTGAAATCTCGCGATGTGGGATGAGCGTCCGGAATATGAGACGACACGGTCGCGGTACACGGCCGCGGGCACCACGGTGCGGTCCAGGTCACATCGCCCCCACCGGGTCGACCTCGCATCCGGCGCGCGGACGGGGCCTCTAGGCTGGGGGCCATGACCGAATCCCTGATCAGCAGCGCGTACTCGCAGGCCCTCGAGGTGATCGGCGCGGTCGAGCCGAGGATCGCCGAGGCCACCCGCCAGGAGCTCACCGACCAGCGCGGCTCGCTCAAGCTGATCGCCTCTGAGAACTACGCCTCGCCGGCGGTGCTGCTCACGATGGGCACCTGGTTCAGCGACAAGTACGCCGAGGGCACGGTCGGTCACCGGTTCTATGCCGGCTGCCAGAACGTCGACACCGTCGAGTCCCTGGCCGCCGAGCACGCGCGCGAGCTGTTCGGCGCGCCCTACGCCTACGTGCAGCCCCACTCGGGCATCGACGCCAACCTGGTCGCCTTCTGGTCGATCCTGGCCAACCGCGTGGAGACGCCCTACCTGCAGAAGATGCGGGCCAAGAACGTCAACGAGCTGACCGAGGCCGACTGGGAGACGCTGCGCCACGAGTTCGGCAACCAGCGCCTGCTCGGCATGTCGCTCGACGCCGGCGGCCACCTGACGCACGGCTTCCGCCCCAACATCAGCGGCAAGATGTTCCACCAGCAGCAGTACGGCACCGATCCGGAGACCGGCCTGCTCGACTACGACGCCGTGGCGGCGAAGGCTCGCGAGTTCAAGCCGCTGGTGCTGGTGGCCGGCTACTCGGCCTACCCCCGCCGGGTGAACTTCGCGAAGATGCGGGAGATCGCCGACGAGGTCGGCGCCGTGCTGATGGTCGACATGGCGCACTTCGCCGGACTCGTCGCGGGCAAGGTCTTCACCGGCGAGGAGAACCCGGTGCCCTACGCCCACATCACCACGACCACCACGCACAAGTCGCTGCGTGGCCCGCGCGGTGGCATGGTGCTGGCCCAGGAGGAGTTCGCGGCTGACGTCGACCGCGGCTGCCCGATGGTGCTCGGCGGTC
This sequence comes from Propionibacteriales bacterium, assembly GCA_038259535.1. GTDB lineage: Bacteria > Actinomycetota > Actinomycetes > Propionibacteriales > Nocardioidaceae > Nocardioides. The sequence continues at coordinate 9,798 of JBBSOR010000013.1, forward strand.
CCCTCTCGCACGTGATGGCCGCCAAGGCCGTCGCCTTCGCCGAGGCCCGGACCCCTGCCTTCCAGGACTACTCCCAGAAGGTCGCCGACAACGCGAAGTCACTGGCCGAGGGCTTCCTGACGCGCGGCGCCGACCTGGTCACCGGCGGCACCGACAACCACCTGGTCCTGCTCGACGTCTCGTCCTACGGCCTCACCGGTCGTCAGGCGGAGTCCGCCCTGCTCGACGCCGGCGTCGTCACCAACCGCAACTCGGTCCCGTCCGACCCCAACGGCGCCTGGTACACCTCCGGGGTCCGCCTCGGCACCCCCGCCCTCACCACCCGAGGCTTCGGCCACGACGAGTTCGACAAGGTCGCCGAGCTCATCGTGGACGTGCTCACCCACACGGAGGCCGGCACGACCAAGGCCGGCGGCCCCAGCAAGGCGTCGTACGTCCTGGGCGACGGAGTCGCCGACCGTGTCCTGTCGCAATCGGGCGAGATGCTCGACAAGCACCCGCTCTACCCGGGGTTGGTCCTGAGCTGATCGGGACGCGGAGGCGCGCGGACATTGGTTCGGGCCCAGGCCTTGGCTCACGCGGCGACGGGCCGGTCGCGGACGACCAATGTCCGCGCGCGTACGGCGACGGCTCGCGCCAGCACGGCCTCCACCCAGTCCGACCTGAACATCACGTCCTCCCACGTGAACCTCAGCACCAGCCAGCCCGAGGCCGTCAGCAGGGTGTAGCGGCGAACGTCCTTGCGGAAGCCCGCGCGGTCGCCGTGCCACTCGTAGGACTCGCACTCGATGACCAGCTCCAGGTCGCGGTCCACCAGGTCGGGCCGTGCCCAGAGGAACGGGTCCGAGATGGTGAGCTGCGGCTCCACGTCCAGTCCAGGGACGCGATGGCAGATCGCGCGGGTGACCGACTCGAAGGCGTTGGCTGACTCCGCCCGGGCGTTCATCGCCACCCGGGCGGCCTGACGCTGTCCACGGCCCCGGACGAGGGCTGCTGCTCGGGCGAGCGTGGCGTGCTCGCCGTTGCGGAGAGCAGAGTCAGCAATGACGAGGGCCTCGTCGTAGGGAAGGAGCCTGAGGCACTGCTCCAGGGTCAGCTCCCGACTGGTGGCGCCGTTGGAGACCTCGTCGACGTCCAAGTCCCGACGATGGAGCACCACCTCGTCACGGAACCGCTCCCGCACGTTGCGCTTGCGAGGCACCAGCACGTGGGGCTTCTCGGGCACCGCCTTGACGTCCCACCCGTGATGGAGCGCCGCGCTCGTGAGGCACAGGACACCGTTCATCGCGTGGGCGGTGCGCGCGGCTCCGTCCACCTCGGGCAGCACGTAGCGGCCGTGCCCGGCCCGCACCAGGCTCCCTTCGGCGAGCGCCCTGTCGACATCTGCGCGAGACGTCGCTCGGATGAGTGCGGCGCGGTGGGACATCCCTCCGTGGCGCACCATCACCTCGCCCAGATCCACGCTCCGAGCATGCCCACCGTGACCGGAATACGTCGGTCTCTCTCCACAGCCCCGGAGGCGCGCGGACAATGGTCCGGTCTCCCGCGCCGCTCACGCGCTGGCGACCGGTGGCAGGCCCACCAATGTCCGCGCGCCTACGACGGTGGCCTGGCGCAGGGGGACGTGCTCAGGTCAGGGAGCGGTAGAGCTCTACCGTCCGCGCGGCGATCGCGTCCCAGCTGAAGGACTCCTCGGCCCGGCGGCGCCCGGCCTCGCCGTAGTGGCGGGCCCGCTCGGGGTCGCTGACCGCGTCGGTGAGTGCGGCACCGAGGTCGGCGACGTAGGTCTCCGGGTCGAGAGGAGTGCCGGTGCCGTCGGTGGCCTGGTCGATGGGGACCAGCCAACCGGTCTCGCCGTGGACGACGACCTCGGGGATGCCGCCCGTGGCGGTGGCGACGACGGCGGTCTCGCAGGCCATCGCCTCGAGGTTGACGATGCCGAGCGGCTCGTAGATCGACGGGCAGGCGAAGACGGTGGCAGCGGTGAGGAGCGCGACCACGTCGGGTCGCGGCAGCATCTCGTCGATCCACACGACGCCGGAGCGGGTCGCCGCCAGGTCCTCGACCAGTCCACGCACCTCGGCCTCGATCTCCGGGGTGTCCGGCGCCCCGGCGCAGAGCACGAGCTGGACGTCGGGGGGCAGCGCCGCGGCGGCGCGCAGGAAGAGCGGCAGGCCCTTCTGGCGCGTGATCCGGCCGACGAAGATCACGCTCGGCCGGTCGGGATCGACCCCGAGCTCGCGGACCCGGTCGGGGTTGGCGGTCGGGGACCACTGCGTGGTGTCGATGCCGTTGTGCACGACGTGCACGCGTGCGGGGTCGACCGACGGATAGCTGCGCAGCACGTCGTCACGCATCGCCGCACTGACCGCGATGATCCCCGCGGCCCCGTCGTACGCCGTCCGCTCGGCCCAGCTCGACAGTGCGTAGCCGCCGCCGAGCTGCTCGGCCTTCCACGGCCGCATCGGCTCGAGGGAGTGGGCGCTGACGACGTGGGGGATGCCGTGCATCAGGCCGGCGAGGTGACCGGCCATGTTGGCGTACCAGGTGTGTGAGTGGACCAGGTCGGCGCCGGCGCAGTCGTCCACCATGGCGAGGTCGACGCCGAGCGTGCGGATCGCGGCGTTGGCGCCCGCCAGCGACTCCGGCTCGGCGTAGGCCGTCGTGCCGGGCTCCGATCGCGGAGCGCCGAAGCACCGCACCCGGGCATCGAGATCGGGCAGCACGCGCAGCGCCCGGACCAGCTCCGCGACGTGCACGCCGGCACCGCCGTAGACCTCGGGTGGGTACTCCTTGCTGACGACATCGATGCGCATGCGTCGAACGTAGTACGCGCGGGTGGTCGACCGCGCCCCTCAGGACGGCTAGTTTCGTTGTCATGGCCATCACGCCCCCGCGCAAGAAGGTTCTCGCAGTCGTCCTGGCAGGTGGGGAGGGCAAGCGACTCATGCCACTGACAGCCGACCGGGCCAAACCAGCGGTGCCCTTCGGCGGCATCTACCGCCTGATCGACTTCGCGCTCTCCAATGTCGTCAACTCCGGCTACCTCAAGGTCGTCGTGCTGACGCAGTACAAGTCGCACAGCCTCGACCGTCACGTCACCACGACCTGGCGGATGTCCAACCTGCTGGGCAACTACGTCACTCCCGTGCCGGCGCAGCAGCGCGTGGGCAAGCGGTGGTACGCCGGCAGCGCCGACGCGATCTTCCAGTCGCTCAACCTGCTGACCGACGAGCAGCCCGACATCGTCGTCGTGGTCGGTGCGGACCACGTCTACCGGATGGACTTCTCGCAGATGGTCGCCGACCACGTCGAGTCCGGTGCGGGGTGCACGGTGGCCGCCATCCGTCAGCCGATCAGCCTGGCCGACCAGTTCGGCGTCATCGACGTCAACCCCGCCAACCCGCAGCAGATCCGGGCGTTCCTCGAGAAGCCCACCGATCCGATGGGCCTGCCCGACGCCCCGGACGAGGTCCTGGCGAGCATGGGCAACTACGTCTTCACCGCGGACGCGCTGCGCGATGCGGTGACGCGCGACGCCGAGCGCGAGCAGTCCAAGCACGACATGGGCGGCGACATCGTGCCGTGGTTCGTCGACAAGGCCGAGTCGTCGGTCTACGACTACAAGGACAACGAGGTCCCGGGCTCGACCGACCGCGACCGCGGCTACTGGCGCGACGTCGGGACCATGCGCTCCTACTACGACGCCCACAAGGACCTCGTCTCCCCGCTGCCGGTCTTCAACCTCTACAACAGCGCGTGGCCCATCTACACCAGCTATGGCCCGCACCCGCCCGCCAAGCTGGTGGAGGGAGCCAGCGGCGCCGGTGTCTCGACCTTCAACTCGATCCTCTCGCCCGGCGTCGTGGTCAGTGGCGGCACGGTCAACCAGTCCGTGCTGTCCCCGGCGGTGTGGGTCAAGGACGGCGCCGAGGTGTCCGACTCGGTCCTCATGGACGGCGTGCACATCGGCGAGGGAGCAGTCGTGCGCAACGCGATCCTGGACAAGGGCGTGATCGTGCCCGCGGGTGCGCGAATCGGCGTCGACCACGAGGAGGACCGCGCCCGAGGATTCGTCGTGGACGAGGGGCTGACCGTCCTCGCCAAGCAGCAGCGGGTCCTCGAGTAGCCCCCTCAGCCCAGGGAGTCGAGGCGGTCCTGCAGGTGGGCCCGCTCCACGTCGTTGCGGCACGCAGCGATCGCCTGGTCGTACGCCGCCCGCGCCGCGTCGACCTCACCCGAGCGCGCCAGCAGCTCGGCGCGGACCGCGGCAGGGCGATGGCTGTCGGGGATCTCGAGGCCCTCGAGGGCGGCCAGGCCGGCCGCTGCGCCGCGGTCCTCTGCGACGGCGACGGCTCGTGCCAGTCGCGCCGACGGGGACGGCACCACCTGCAGCAGCAGGTCGTACAGGCCGACGATGCGGTCCCAGCGGGTCTCGGAGGCCGTCGCCGCGGTGGCGTGCTCGGCCGCGATCCGTGCCTGGAGGACGTAGGACGCCGTCATGAGGGTCACCGGGCCGGCCAGACAGGGCGCCGCCAGGAGGTGGGTGCCCTCGGCGATCTCGGCGTGGTGCCAGCGGGTACGGTCCTGGTCGGACAGCAGGACGAGTCGCCCGTCGCGCACCCTGGCGTCGCGCCGCGAGTGCTGCAGGAGCATCAGCGCCAGCAGCGCCACGAGGGCGGGTTCGTCGGGTCGCAGGCCCAGCACGACGCGGACGAGTCGCATCGCCTCGCCCGAGGCCTCGGCACGCAGCAGATCGGGGCCGGTGCCGGGGGCGTAGCCGGCGGTGAAGGCGAGGTAGGCGGTCTGCGCGACGATGTCCAGCCGGTCCGGAAGCACCGAGGCGTCCGGGACGGCGAAGGGGATGCCCGCTCCCACGATCCGCTTCTTGGCGCGGGTGATCCGGGCGGCCATCGTCGGCTCGGGGACGAGGAACAGCCGGGCGATGTCCGCGGTCGGCACCCCCAGCACCAGCCGCAGGCTCAACGCGCTGGCAGCTTCCGGCGCGAGCGCCGGGTGGGCGCACATCAGCACCAGCCGGAGGACGTCGTCCTCGACCAGGCTGCCGCCGTCGGCCATGGTGCGAGCACCCTCCTGGTGGCGCTGGACGTCGGTGCGGACCAACGGCAGCTTGCGGCGCGCCACCTCCTCGGTGCGCAGCCGGTCCAGCACCCGCCGCCGGGCCGCGGTCAGCAGCCAGGCGGCGGGGTTGTCGGGAGCGCCGTCGACCGGCCAGGTGCGACTGGCGGACTCCACGGCATCGCCGAGCGCGTCCTCGACGAGGTCGAGCCGGCGTAACTGCGCCAGGAGCAGCGCGACCAGGCGGCCCCACTCCAGTCGCACCACCTGCTCCAGGTCGTCCACGGCGCTCAGTAGGGGTCCACGGCTGGAGAGACCTGCATGTCGTAGGCGGGCAGGATGTGCAGCAGCCCCACCAGCACGTCGAGGTCGGGAGCCTCGACCAGGTAGAAGCCTCCCATCGCCTCGATCACCTCGGCGTAGGGACCTTCGGTGAGCGTCGTCTGCCCGCCGCGCGTGCGGAGGGTCGTCGCGTGGTTCGGTCCGGCGAGCGCCTCACCGGCGAGGATCTCGACCCCGTCCCGTTCGCGGCACGCAACGTCGAACGCCTCGAACTGGCCCATCAGGGCAGCCTGCTCGTCGTCGCTGTGGTCGGTCCACGCCTTGAGCTCTCCGTCGCCGATGAGCAGCACGAGGTACTTCATGACGCACGCTCCTCGGCGGTCGCGTTCACCGATCGCTCGGCGGCACCCATCAGGGGTACGACGTACTCGGTCATGATTGTCTCCTTCACTCCGCCAGGCGGCGGAACTCGATGTGTTCGCCTCGCGCCGCGAAGCGCTGGCAGGCGGCCCTCAGGTCGTCCTCGTCGTCGCTGTCGACGAGGTAGAAGCCGACGACCTGCTCGGTCGTCTCGGAGAACGGGCCCGCCGTCACGAGGGCCGCACCGTCGTCGCCGGGACGCATCGACGTGGCGCGGTCGGACGGGTCCAGCGGACCGGCCGTCACCAGGGTGTGGCCACCCACCGCCAGGTCCTCGTGGAACGTGACGTGCGACCGCATCCCCTTCTCGTGCTCCTCCGGTGGGAGCTCGGCCCACTCGGCCTCGGGTGCGGGCAGCAGGATCAGGTAACGGCTCACGGGTGCGGATCTCCTCCTGGGGCGACGAGGCCGCCGGTTGCGACCTCACCACTCTGACGGATGATCCCGACGCGATTCGACAACGACGTGCGTCCATCTCGGGCGAACCCGTCTCGACGCGGACGCCCCCGCACACCAAGATGGAGCCATGGCCACCCACGAGAGAGCCGGACAGCCCGCCCGCACCGAGGACCTGGTGGATGTCTCCCACCTCGTGACGGCCTACTTCGACCTCGAGCCCGACCCCGACGACGTCTCGCAGCAGGTCGCCTTCGGCACCAGCGGTCACCGGGGCACGTCACTCACGACGTCGTTCAACGAGATCCACATCGCCGCCACCACCCAGGCGATCTGCGACTACCGGCGCGAGCAGGGCTACGACGGTCCGCTCTTCATCGGCCGTGACACCCACGCGCTGTCCGAGCCGGCGTGGGCCACGGCCCTCGAGGTGCTGGTCGCCAACGACGTGACCGTGCTGGTCGACGACCGCGACGGCTTCACCCCGACCCCGGCGGTGAGCCACGCGATCCTGCGCGCCAACCAGGGGCGTACGACGGGTGCCGGGCTCGCCGACGGCATCGTCGTCACGCCTTCGCACAACCCGCCCCAGGACGGCGGCTTCAAGTACAACCCGCCGCACGGCGGCCCCGCCGACTCCGACGCCACCTCGGTCATCGCCGCGCGGGCCAACGAGCTCATCCGCGGCAACATCGCGGGCGTCAGGCGGGTGACCTTCGCCAAGGCACGCGCGGCGGTCGTCTCCTACGACTTCACGGGGACCTATGTCGACGACCTGCCGTCGGTGCTCGATCTCGACGTCGTCCGCGACGCCGGCATCCGCATCGGTGCCGACCCACTGGGCGGCGCGAGCGTGGCCTACTGGGGCGAGATCGCCGAGCGGCACCGCCTCGACCTCACCGTGGTCAATCCGCTGGTCGACCCGACGTGGCGGTTCATGACGCTCGACTGGGACGGCAAGATCCGGATGGACTGCTCCTCGCCCTACGCGATGGCCTCCCTGGTGCGTCGCAAGGACGACTACGACCTCGCGACCGGCAACGACGCCGATGCCGACCGCCACGGCATCGTCACCCCCGACGCCGGCCTGATGAACCCCAACCACTTCCTCGCCGTCGCCATCGCCCACCTCTTCGGCGGAGCTCGACCGGGCTGGCCGGAGACCACCCGCATCGGCAAGACCCTGGTGTCGAGCTCGATGATCGACCGGGTCGCGGCCGCGATCGGCAAGCCGCTGGTCGAGGTGCCGGTGGGCTTCAAGTGGTTCGTGCCCGGCCTGATGGACGGGTCGTTCGGCTTCGGTGGCGAGGAGTCGGCCGGTGCGTCGTTCCTGCGCCGCGACGGCTCCACCTGGACCACCGACAAGGACGGGCTCCTGCTGGCCCTGCTCGCCAGCGAGATCCTCGGCGCCACCGGCCGGACCCCGAGCGAGCACTACGCCTCGCTGGTCGCCGAGCACGGCGACCCGGCGTACGCCCGCATCGACGCCCCGGCCACCCGCGAGGAGAAGGCCAAGCTCGGCGCGCTGTCGCCCGACGACGTGAGCGCCACGACGCTCGCGGGCGAGGCCATCACCGCCAAGCTCACCGAGGCGCCCGGCAACGGCGCGAAGATCGGCGGCCTCAAGGTGACCACCGAGTCCGCGTGGTTCGCGGCGCGCCCCAGCGGCACCGAGGACGTCTACAAGATCTACGCCGAGTCGTTCCGCGGTCCCGAGCATCTGGCGCAGGTCCAGGACGAGGCGCGGGAGGTCGTCAGCACGGCGCTGCGGTGAGGGACCGGTCAGCTCCCGACGGGCCCTGCCTCGATGGGGTCGCGTCGACGCCCGTGGCTGCGGGCGGCCGCCTCGGGGCTCGACGGCGGGTCGTCGATGTCGGTGCGGCAGAAGCTCACGGCGGTGACGGCCTCGAGGCGCACCAGCACCTGCTGTCCGTGGTCGTCGTCGAGCACGACGCCGTGCCCGTCGGCTCCGACGATGCGACCGTCGAGCCAGGTCCCCTGCACCAGGACGCGCACCGGGGCGCCGGCGTCCTGAGCGTGCCGCAGCAGGGTGCCGACCGTGAAGAGCGTGCTCGTGTTGTTGCCGGACATGGAGTTCCCCCTTGGATCGGGGCCACGGTAGTTGCCGCAGGCGTCCCGCGTGGGTGGTTGGGTGAAGTGGTCGTGGAGGGTTTCACACCTGCGGTGTGGTGCGGTCGACGATCTGCCGCAGGGACCCGCTGGTGAGGATGCCGAAGGTGCCACCGTACGACGTCCCGAACCGGCTCCCGCAGAAGGCGTCGGCGACCTCCGCGGGCGCGAACCTCACCAGCAGCGAGCCCTGCAGGCACGCAGCCATCTGGCCGGCGAGGCGCCGGGCCCCGGCCTCGACGGTCGCGGAGTCACCGAGCAACGCCAGGGTGTCGTCGACGGCCCGGTCGAGCCGAGGGTCGCCGCCGCGTGCGGCGCCGACCTCCGTGATCCACGCCTGCAGGACCTCGGGCTCGCGGCCCAGCGCACGCAGCACGTCGAGGGCGTTGACGTTGCCCGAGCCCTCCCAGATCGAGTTGAGCGGCGACTCGCGGAACATCAGCGGCAGTCCGGACTCCTCGACGTAGCCGTTGCCGCCCAGGCACTCGAGGGCCTCGGCCACCATGGCCGGCGTGCGCTTGCAGACCCAGAACTTCGCCAGGGGGAGGGCGATGCGGCGCAGCGCGACCTCGTGGGCGTCGTCGGGGCGGTCGACGGCCGAGGCGAGGCGCATCGCCAGCGCGGTTGCGGCCTCGGACTCGACCGCGAGGTCGGCCACGACGTTCTGCATGAGCGGCTTGTCGACGAGCGCGCCCCCGAAGGCCGAGCGGTGGGCGACGTGCCACGACGCCTCGGCGAGCGCGTGCCGCATGAGGGCGGCCGACCCGAGGACGCAGTCGAGGCGGGTCGCGGCGACCATCTCGATGATCGTGCGCACCCCGCGGCCCTCGTCCCCCAGTCGCTGGCCGAGCGTGCCGTCGAGCTCGAGCTCGCTGGAGGCGTTGGACCGGTTGCCCAGCTTGTCCTTGAGCCGCACCACGTCGATGCGGTTGCGGGTGCCGTCGGCCAGCACGCGCGGCACGACGAAGCAGGTCAGTGCCTGTCCAGTGGGCCGACCGGTGGTCTGCGCCAGCACGAGGAAGAGGTCGTTCATCGGGGCGGAGGTGAACCACTTGTGCCCGTGCAGGGCATACCAGCCGTCCTCCGCGGTCGGCACCGCCCGGGTCTGGTTGGCGCGCACGTCCGAGCCGCCCTGCTTCTCGGTCATGCCCATGCCGGCGAGTGCTCCGACCTTCTCCGACCTGGCGCGCACACCGGGGTCGTAGGACCGGGCCGCCAGCAGCGAGGTCCACTCCTTCGCGATCACGTCGTCGGCCCGCAGCGCCGGCACCGCGGCGTACGTCATGGAGATCGGGCAGCCGTGACCCGGCTCCGTCTGCGACCACGCGAAGAAGCCGGCCGCGCGCCGGAGGTGGGCGTGCGGGTCGCCGGCGTCCTGCAGCTCCCAGGGCGCCGCCTGCAGGCCGTGACCGACCGCGCGCTCCATCAGCCAGTGCCACGAAGGGTGGAACTCGACCTCGTCGATGCGGTTGCCGAAGCGGTCGTAGGGCGTCAGCTCCGGGTGGTGGCGGTTGGCGAGCATGCCGTGCTCGCGCGCCTCCGCGGTGCCGGCTCCCTCGCCGAGCGGCACCAGCTCCTCGACCACCTCGGGCGAGCCGTGCCGGGAGATCGCGTCGGTGAGGGCCCGGTCGGAGGTCACCACGTTGTGGCCCACCAGGGGCGGAGCCTGGTTGGTGGCCGTCCGCCGGTCGGTGCTGGCGTCGAGGTCGGTCATGGCCCCACCGTAGGCGCTGATCTCATGGCGGCCGCGGCCCGCGCCACCACGGGTCGGAGGTCAGTCGAGCGTGACCGAGACCGACACCGGGGCGCGATCCGACGCCGTCCGGCGGTTGCCGCGCAGGGGTCGCAGGCAGCCGCCCTCGAGGCCGACCTTGCTGAACCCGTTGAGGTCACCGGCCTGGTAGGAGAGGGGCAGGTCGTAGAGCTCCGCACCGGCGGTCATGTATTGGTCGGCGGACGGGACGTGGCCCAGACCCATGACGTGCCCGACCTCGTGCAGGGTCAGCTGCTGGAACTGCGTGGGGGTCATCGTCGCGGTGTCATTGAGGTCGTAGACCACGCCGCCGTCGACGGCCTCCCACACCCGTCGGCCGCGGGCGTCGCGGGCCGCACGAGTGCGGTCGTAGCCCCCTCGCGCCGCGGTCGCCGGCCCGAGGTCGAGCGTGGTCTCCTCGTCGGTCGTGAAGGCGAAGACGAGGTCGGGGTCCTTGCGGCGGAACCTGTGGTCCAACGGCATCGCGTCGGTCTCGCCCGTGAACCTGAAACGCACCCCGGTCGCCTGGGCGACCAGGGCCATCGTGTGGGTGACGCCCGTCGTCACGGTGGCGGCGTCGGGCGTCGCGCGGGACGTGTTGATGCCGTAGCTCAGGGTGCGGCAGGGGTTCCACCGGTCGCCCCGGTCACCCAGCGGGGCCCACGAGGACCGCGATCCCAGCGGGACGTAGGCCGGCACCACGCTCATCCGACGAGCACGTGAGGTGTCGCCACGGAACCTGCGGCTCTTGACCACCCTGGTGCGGAGCTTGGAGGAGTAGAACCAGTCCGTGGGGACGGGGAGTGCGTAGTCGCCGGCCCGAGTGGTCCTGACCTTGTCGACCTTGCGCCAGCCGGAGGCGACCTTCTGCTCGAGGACGACGGTGCGCTTCTGTCGGCCCTTGTCCTTGACCTTGCCGACCATCGCCACCGATCCGCCCGGGTTGGAGAGCGTGGCGGTGAGGCTGCCGGACACCCGGGTCCGGCGAGGTGCCGCGTCGGCGGGAGCGGCGAGGAGCGACACGCTCAGCACGCCGGCGCTGAGGATGGCGACGACCGCCAGGGCGGGTGGGCGGGTGAGTCGGTGCATGCGAGTGACGCTACCCACGCGGACCGCGGGGAAACCCGCCGCAGGGATGCATCTGGAAGCGACGGTCGGTCGATACCGTGACGCCATGGTCGAGGCGCGTGAGGAGAACCCTGCTCCGCGCCGGGCCGAGGGCATCGTCCGCCGCTGGGGCGAGCAGGTCTGGCGGATCATCGTCACGACCGTCGGCTCCTGCCTGCGCCACCGGGTCACCGGCCTTGCCGCGGAGGCGGCGTTCTTCGCGGTGCTGTCGGTGCCGCCGCTGGTCTTCGCCCTCGCGGGCTCGATCGGCTTCGTGAGCGACCGATTCACCGCCACCCAGCTCGACGACATCCGCAATGCCGTGCTCGAGGTCTCCCGCCAGGCACTGACCGAGAGGGCGGTCAACACGATCATCCGCCCCACCATCGACACCGTGCTCGACGGCGGTCGCTACGACGTGATCTCGATCGGCTTCGTCCTCGCGCTGTGGTCGGGGTCGCGCGCGCTCAACGTCTTCGTCGACACGATCACGATCATGCACGGGCTGGGCGGGCACCGCGGGATCGTCGCGACGCGAGCGCTGTCCTTCGTCCTCTACGCCCTGGCCATGGTGACGGGAGCGGTGAGCATCCCGCTCGTGGTCGCCGGCCCGTCCCTGGTCGACCGGGTGCTGCCCGAACGGCTCGACTTCCTCAACAGCCTCTACTGGCCGATCGTGCTGGCGGTGTGCATCTGCTTCCTCGCCACGCTCTACCACGTGTCGGTGCCGGTGCGGACGAAGTGGCGCTTCAACCTGCCCGGGGCGACGTTCTCCCTCTTCTGCTGGGTGGCCGGCTCCTACGTGCTGCGCTGGGTGCTGACCGTCACCGCGGCGGAGTCGCGCTCGATCTACGGGCCACTCGCTGCGCCCATCGCCGTGCTCCTCTGGCTCTACCTCCTGGCGCTCGCGGTGCTCATCGGGGCGGCGGTCAACGCAGCCTTCGACACCGTCTTCCCGCAGAAGAGCACGACGCGCGCCCGGCTCGAGCTCATGCAGCGGCTGCGCGGGCGCATCAGCGTGCGAGACTCCTGACCGTGTCGACGTTCAGCCATCAGCCCACGGTGGGCCGGGTGTCTCTGCCGGAGCGGGTCCGTTCGCCGTGGTGGGAGCTGGGGCGCCGGCTCCTGATGGCGTTCGGAATCCTGAGCGGCACCGTCCTGATCGTCTACCTGGACCGCACCGGCTACCGCGACGCCAACGATCCGACGAGTCCCAACACCCTGAGCCTGCTCGACGCGTTCTACTACACGACCGTCACGCTGAGCACGACCGGCTACGGCGACATCGCTCCCGTCTCCGACCAGGCCCGACTGGTCAACGCCCTGGTCATCACCCCGGCGCGCATCGCCTTCCTGGTCCTGTTGATCGGCACCACCCTGGAGGTCCTCGCCTCCCAGGGACGCGAGATGATCCGGGTCTCCCGGTGGAGGAAGAAGATGGACGAGCACTTCGTCGTCGTCGGCTACGGCACCAAGGGCCGCAGCGCGATCGACACCCTGATCAGCAACGGTCACGACCGAGCCGCCATCGTGGTCGTCGACCCGAGTGCGGTGGCGGTCGCCGACGGCAACCGCGACCAGCTCGTGGTCGTCGCCGGTGACGCCACCCGTCGTGGTGTGCTCCGCCAGGCCGGGGTCGAGAAGGCCACCCACGTCATCATCACCACCGACCGTGACGACTCCAACGTGCTCGTCACGCTGACGGTGCGCCAACTCAACCCGGACGCCTGGATCGTCGCCGCGGTGCGCGAGCAGGAGAACGTCCCCCTGATGCGCCAGTCCGGCGCGAACTCGGTGATCACCTCGTCCGACGCCGTGGGCCGCCTGCTGGGCCTGTCGTCGATGTCGCCGATGCTCGGCTCGGTGATGGAGGACCTGATGACCTACGGCGAGGGGCTCGAGGTCGCCGAGCGCGACCTGCTCGTCAACGAGGTCGGCAAGCAGCCCCAGTCGTTGCCCGACCAGGTCATCGCGGTGATCCGCGACGAGAAGGTCTACCGCTACTTCGACCCGGTGGTCTCGCTCCTGGGTCGCGGCGACCGGCTGGTCGTCGTACGCCCCGCCAAGGAGCTGCCGTGGGCGCCGCGGCCGGGCACCCACGGCGAGGAACTCGCCGACGAGGACGACTGAGCGGACCTCGTCCCGTGATCGCCTCGCACGCCCACCGCTTCGTCTTCGTCAAGACGCGCAAGACCGCCGGGACCAGTCTCGAGATCGCCCTGTCGCGCCACTGCGGGCCCTCGGACATCGTCACCCGGATCAGTCCCGAGGACGAGGTGCTGCGCGTCGCAGCCGGGGGAGTGGGACCGCAGAACGACGACACGACACCGAGCTCGTACGCCCACATGGGCGCACGCCGCGTCATCCAGGTGATCGGCCAGGAGACCTGGGACGGCTACTTCACCTTCGCGGTGGAGCGCAACCCCTTCGACGTGGTGGCCTCGTCCTACCGCTACAGCGCGCGCAGACCCGCGTTCACCAAGACCTTCGCCGAGTTCGTCCGCACCCCCCGTCGCCTCGACCGGCTCGCACTCAACGAACGCCTCTATCGCGCCGGAGGCAGGGTCATCGTGGACCGGGTCTACCGCTACGAGGAGCTGGCGACAGCGGTCGCCGACGTCTCCTCGAGACTCGGCCTCGCGCTCGACCTGCCGCACGCCAAGCAGGGGAGCGGACCCCACTACCGCGAGCTCTACGGGCCCGGCGACGCCGACATCGTCGCCGAGCGGTTCGCTCGCACGATCCGGGAGTTCGACTACGAGTTCTGAGGCCGACCGGCACTCGATCGCGGGTCAGGAGACCTTGCGCAAGCGCTCGTTGACGTCGAGCAGGCAGCTGATCGTCCGGGCGGCCAGCTCGTCGCTGAGCCGGAAGAGGGGGATCGACACGCTCACCGCGTCGGTGACCTGGGCTCCGTTGCGCGGGGCGAGCGCGACGGCGTAGCACTGGACGTCGTCGGAGTTCTCGGAGCGGTCGACCGCGTAGCCGTCGCTGCGGCAGCGGGCCAGCTCGACCGTCAGCGCGGGCAGGTCGGTGATGGTCTTGGAGGTGAGGGCGACCAGCTCGCGGGGGAGGAGCTGCGCGACGGAACCGCCAGGCCGGGTGGACAGCACCGCTTTGCCGAGTGCGGTGGCATGCGCCGGGAGGCGCCGCCCGATCGCGGAGTAGAGACGGATCGGGTGGGGGGACTCGCGCTTGGCGAGGTAGACGACATCCGTCCCGTCGAGCCGGCCCAGGTGGGCGGTCTCGCCCAGCTCGCTGGTCAGCCAGTCGAGGATCGGCTGGACGCGCGCGACGGCATCGTCCCGGTCGACGTACGCCGTGCCCGTGCGCAGCGCCCGGAGCCCGAGTCCGAAACGCGTCCCGGTGCTGTCCAGCTCGACCCACCCGCGCTGGGCCATGGTGCGCAGGATGCCGTGCAGGCTGCTCTTGGGGATCGCTAGCTCGGCAGAGAGCTCGGCGAGGGTGCGGCTGCGCCGGGAGTCGGCCAGCGTCTCGATCACGTCCAACGTGCGGTCGGCGGACTTCACCGGGTGGAAGGCCTCGGGGTGGGTGTTCATCTGCCCTCAGTTCCTGATGGTGCGGGGCTTGCAGCATGACATCTACGTTCAGCATAAGGGTTGACATTCACATATCTAAATGACAAGTTCAGATACATGAACGCCGTTCACGATGCCGACCGTGTGTGTGACTTCGATCTCGTCACCCTGGGGGAGCCGCTCATTGCGCTGACAGCCCGTGACGGCCGCCTGCCCAGCAGCGCCACGCTCCTCAAGTCGGTGGCAGGAGCCGAGTCCAACCTCGCCATCGGCCTCGCCCGGCTGGGACGCTCGGTCGCGCTGCTCTCCCGCGTGGGCGCCGACCCGTTCGGCGACGAGATCGTGCGCACGCTGCGCGGGGAGGGCGTCGACACCCACTGGGTCACCCGCGACGAGCTGCACCCCACCGGCCTGCTGGTCAAGGAGCGCAGGGGCCCGGACGACATCCACGTGTACTACTACCGCGACGGGTCGGCCGCCGCGAACCTCTGCGCGCTCGACGTGGTCGAGGATGCGATCAAGCGCGCGGGGCGCGTCCACATCACGGGAATCACGCTGGCGCTCGGCGAGGGGCCGCGCGAAGCGGTGGAGCGTCTGATCGACCTGTGCGACCGCCACCGGGTTCGCGTCAGCTTCGACCCCAACTTCCGCCGCAAGCTGTGGTCGGAGGACGAGGCGGCCAAGGTCTGCGCGGCACTGCTGCCCGCAGTCAGTGACCTCCTGGTGGGCGAGGACGAGCTGGTGGCCATGGCCGGCGCCGCTGGCGCCGCGGACCTCGACGAGGCGCTGGGCTGGCTCGAGCAGTTCGATCTCGCCTCCGTCGTCGTCAAGCGGGGCGCCCGAGGTGTGGTCGGGAGGCGGGGAGCGACCACCGTCACCGTGGCTGCCCAGCCCACCTCCGTCGTGGACACCGTGGGCGCCGGCGATGCGTTCAACACCGGCTACCTGCATGCACTGATGGACGGAGCCGACTTCGAGGATGCACTGGTCGTCGGGGCGTGGGTCGCGAGCAGGGTGGTGGCCCACGCCGGCGACTACGAGGGTCTTCCCGACCTGGCCGAGCTCGCCGCCTTCAGGGCCTCCGCCGGGCAGGTGCAGCGATGAGCTTCGCGCACACCGACCTCCGCTCGCTGCTGCCGACCCCGGAGCCGATCGCCGTCGTCCGCACCGAGTCGGCCGCCTCGGCACTCGAGATGACGCGGGCCCTGGTCGCCGGTGGGATCCGCGCCGTGGAGATTACGCTCACGATCCCCGGGGCCGTGGAGCTGATCGAGGAGCTCTCCGTCGACCCCGGTGTGATCGTCGGCGCAGGCACCGTCAGGACGGCGCAGGACGTCGAGTCCGTCGTCGCCGCCGGTGCGCGCTTCGTCGTCAGCCCCGGCCTGGACGGTGGGGTCGTCGAGGCAGCACTGGGCCACCGGGTCGCCGTCGTCCCGGGAGCGTTCACGCCGACCGAGATGATGGCCGCCCGCGGCTACGGACTGACCACGACCAAGCTCTTCCCGGCCAGCACGGCAGGCCCGGGCCACCTCTCCTCGCTGCGACAGGTCTTCCCGGAGATGGGCATCGTGCCCACCGGAGGGATCGGCCCCGACTCGGTGTCGGGCTGGCTGCGGGCCGGCGCCTGCGCCGTCGGCATCGGCAGCGTCATCAACTCCACGTTCGCGAGCGGGGGCCACCAGGGCCTGTCGGAGCTCGCGTCAGCACTGATCCGCACCTGCGGGGAAGCCGCCACCCATCGCACCACTCGGAAGGAACAGCACTCATGAGGACAACTCGTAGGTACGTCGGAAGCGGGACGGCACTGGCCCTCGCGACCTGTCTGGCTCTCGCCGCGTGCGGAGGCTCGTCGGGCAGCGAGGGCGCGGACGGTGAGATCACCCTCCTGACGCCGATCTTCGAGGGCTCGACCGGCAAGGCCGTGCTCGAGGGCGAGCTGATCCCCCAGTTCGAGAAGGAGAACCCGGGCATCACCGTCAACGTCGACTACACCGACTACGGCAGCCTCAACGAGAAGCTGACGACCTCCATCGCGAGCGGGCTCGTGCCCGACGTGATGATGATGGGCGTCGGCTGGATCGAGGGTTTCGCCGACAAGGGCGTCCTCGCCGACCTGGGCGACTACGATCTGAGCGAGTCGAGTCTCTCGGAGACCATGAACGAGCAGGTCCTCCAGGCCGGCGAGTGGGACGGGAAGCTCTACGCCGTCCCGACCATGCTGGACACCCGCTACGGGATCGCCCGCAAGGACCTGCTCGCGGAGGCGGGCTTCGACTCCCCGCCCAGCACCTGGGAAGAGCTGCGCGACTACGCGAAGGCGCTGACCAAGCGTGACGCGAAGGGCAAGCTCACCCAGGCCGGCCTCGATGTGATGACGCTGGACCCGCGCCAGATGTTCGAGGTCTTCCTGTTCTCCAACGGGGGCACGTTGTTCAACGAGGACGGCACGGCGCCCGCCTTCAACTCGCCCGAGGGCGTCGAGGCCCTCCAATACGTCGTGGACCTGGTCCGCAAGGACAAGGTCGAGGACATCGGCTACTCCAGCTCGGACGCCGACACCTACCCCGTGATCAACGGGCGTGCCGCGATGATGGTGGGGCACAACGACTACTGGGTCAAGGCGCAGGCCAGCAACCCCGAGGTGGCCGAGCAGCTGGTGCCGTTCATGATCCACGGCACCCAGGACGCCATGTTCCAGGGCGGCACCCTGGTCACCGTGGCCAACTCCTCGCCCAACAAGGACGCGGCCGTCGCGCTCCTGGAGTTCCTCACCGACGCCGATGCCTCCCTCGCCGCCAACGAGCAGCGCGGCAACGTACCGGCTCTGGAGGACCTCCTCGCCAGCGACTACGTCACCTCGAACACCGCGGTCCAGTTCGCGATGGAGAACCTCGACAACGCCCACCCCGAGGGTGGCGTGCCGGCCTGGCTCGAGATCCGCGGTGACTTCGAGGCTGCCATCCAGGCGGCGTTGCTGGGCCAGAAGACTCCGCAGGAGGCCCTCGACGGTCTGGCTGCGTCGGCCCAAGAGGCCATGGACCGCTGACCCGCGGTCCGGCCTCCGGCGCACAGCGCCGGAGGCCCAGGGCCACCCGACACTCAAGAGGCACCGATGACGTCCACCACCGGAACGACCACCACGGCTCGGCAGGACGCGGCAGCCCGGACCCTCCCGGTCCCGCCGCGAGCGTCGAAGAACACGCAGTCTCGACGCACCCGACGTACGGGCTGGCTGATGCTGGCGCCCGCCCTGCTCCACACCGTGATCTGGATCGCGATCCCGGTGGCGGCCACGGTCGTGCTGAGCTTCACCGACTACTCCGTGTTCGATCGGCCCCAGTGGATCGGTCTCGCCAACTACACAGAGATCTGGAACGACGAGGTCTTTCGCAAGGCGACCCTGAACACGGTCATCTACACCTTCTTCACCGTGCCGTTCTCGATGGGGATCGCGGTGGTGATCGCAGTGTTCCTGCACACCAAGCTGCGGGGCCGCTCGATCTACCGGGCCGCGTTCTTCCTGCCGCAGGTCACCGCGACGGTGGCGATCGCGATGGTGTGGTTGTGGATGTACAACCCGCAGTACGGCATCGTCAACGCGTTCTTGTCGTTCATCGGGGTTCCGGGCAAGGCATGGCTCGCCGACCCCAGCTTCGCCCTCGGGGCCGTGATCGTGGTGGGCATCTGGCAGGGGATCGGGCTGAAGATGCTGATCTACCTGGCCGCGCTGCAGAACATGGACGAGAGCCTCTACGAGGCGGCGTCCATCGACGGGGCCAGCCCGGTCCAGCAGTTCTTCCGGATCACCCTGCCCCTGCTCAAGCCGGCGACGTTCTTCGTGTTCGTCGTCTCGGTGATCGCCGCCTTCCAGGTCTTCGACCTGGTCTACGTCCTCACCGACGGGGGACCCGCCAACGCCACCACGATGATGACGTACGAGGTCTACCGCAGCGCCTTCCAGAACTTCCGCATGGGCATGGCGTGCGCGCAGTCCGTCGTGCTCTTCATGTTCCTCATCGTGCTCACCGTCATCAACCGACGACTGACAGGGGGTGACGAGACATGAGTGTCGCCGTCGCCGACAGCCCGACCCGTGCGGCGCCCAGGGCGCCACACCGACGCCGGATCAACGGCCGCCACCTGCTGCTGCAGCTGGTCCTGGGCGTGGGTGCGCTCACCATGCTGATGCCGTTCCTGTGGATGGTGCTCACCTCGCTCAAGACACCCGCGGAGCTGTCCCAGTTCCCTCCGACGTTCCTCCCCCAGGAGTGGGCGTGGAGCAACTACAGCGAGGCGATGGACGCGGCGCCGTTCCTCACCTACTTCCGCAACAGCCTGATCATCTCGATCACCCACACGCTGATCACGGTCGTCTTCGGGGCCATGGCCGGCTATGCACTGGCGCGGCTCACCTTCCGGGGACGCGACCTGGTGTTCCTGGGCTTCGTGGCGATGCTCATGATCCCGACCTACACCAAGATCGTGCCGCAGTTCCTCATCGTGAAGTCCATGCCGCTGTTCGGCGGCAACGACTGGTTGGGGCAGGGGGGCAGCGGCTGGCTCAACACCTGGTGGGCGCTGATCATCCCCGGCGGCCTGAGTCCCTTCGCCATCTTCCTCTTCCGCCAGTTCTACCTCTCCCTGCCCAAGGAGCTGGAGGAGGCAGCGCGACTCGACGGCGTGGGCGAGTTCCGGATCTGGGCCCAGATCTACACCCCGTTGATCAAGCCGGCCATCGCCACCGTCTCGTTGCTCACCTTCCAGGACAGCTGGAACAACTTCCTGTGGCCGTTGCTGGTCACCACCCGCGACGACCTCCGGGTCATCCAGGTGGGGCTGGCGGTCTTCCAGCAGGAGGGCACGACGCAGTGGGCCTACCTGATGGCCGGCACGACGCTGGCGACCGTGCCCATGGTCCTTCTCTTCCTCTTCGCGCAGCGCTACTTCGTGCAGGGCTTCACCGCCTCGGGCATCAAGTGAGGTTCACGCGTGTGATCCATCAACCCACAAGGAGTCACCCATGCAGATCGATCTGACCGGCCGTCGCGCCCTCGTCACCGGAGGCGGCACCGGGCTCGGCCGCGCCATCGCCGCCGCGCTCTTCGACGCGGGAGCCGACGTCGCCGTCCACTACGCCTCCAGCGCCGAGGGCGCCCAGGGCGTCGTCAAGGAGGGGGAGGCCTCGGGGCGACGGGGGGTGAGCGTCCAGGCCGACCTCACCCGGTCCGCGGGGGCCTCGAGATGTGTCGCGGAGGCCACCGACTTCCTCGGCGGTCTCGACATCCTCGTCAACAACGCCGGCCACCTCGTGGGTCGCTGCAAGGTCCAGGAGATGAGCGACGAGTTCTGGCACTCGGTGCTCGAGGTGAACCTGACCAGCGCCTTCTTCGCCACCCGTGCCGCGATCGCTCCGCTCGGTGCCTCGACAAGCGGTCGGATCGTCAACATCGCCTCCCTCGCCGCACAGAACGGAGGTGGACCCGGTTCGGTGGCCTACGCCGCCGCCAAGGCCGGCATGCTCGGACTCACCAAGGGACTCGCCAAGGAGCTCGCCGGGCAGGGCACGACGGTCAACGCGGTGGCGCCGGGCTTCATCGGGCAGACGCCGTTCCATGACACCTTCACCAGTGGTGAGGCCCGGCAGAACATCGTGGCCGGCGTGCCCTTGCAGCGCGAAGGTACGCCCGAGGACGTCGCCGGCGCCGTCTGCTTCCTTGCCAGCGACCTGGCCTCCTACATGACGGGCGAGACCCTGGACGTGAACGGTGGTGTGCTGTCTCGGTGACCACCTCATCACTGGTCGTGCCCACCTCGACCCCCCAGGTGCCCCGCGGCCGAGCGGGGTGGTGGCACGAGTACGTCTGCCCGGTGCACGGCACCGAGCTCCGGGCGGGTGCGCACGGCTCCGTGCCGTCCCTCGCCCACACCTGTCCGCACGGCTGCGTGCTCCGGGGGGAGCCCTTCGACGGTGCGTGGCGGGTCCTCGAGCTCCAACGGTGCGCCCGGGAGGTGAGGGAACGCGCCCACAGCTACGTCGAGACCGGCGAGGAGTCGCACCGCCACGCGGCGCGCGAGCTGCTGACCGCGTGCTGCGAGGTCTACGCCGAGGCCGTGGCAGACGGGTGGACCGACTCAGCGGCCAGCTGGATGCTGCGGGGCAAGCTGTTCCACCAGGCGTTGACCGAGGCGATCTGGGGCAGCTCGCTCGCGCACGGCGTGCTCACGCTGATGGACGCAGACCAGAGGTGGGCCAGGTCCTCGCAGGACCTCGCGCAGGCCGCGGACCTGTTCGCGGGCCTCGCGTCGACCGTGACCGAGGCCAGGCGGGTCCTCGTCGAGGACCGGGGGGACGAGCGCAACAACTACACGGCGTGGCTGATCTGCGCCGGCATCTCCTCCGCCCAGGTCCTCCACCGGCTCGGTCGACAGGCCGACGTGGACGCCTGGCTGCAGGGTCCGGCCGGGCTCTGGTCGCACGTCGACGTGGCGGTCCACGGTGATGGTTGGGAGTGGGAGGCCTCCACCTACTACCACTACTTCGTGCTGCGGGCCTACCTGCTCGCCCTTCGTGGCCGGGTGCCGGCGGAGCTGCCTGCCAGCCAACGCACCACCCTCGTCTCGATGCTGCAGGTCCTGGTGGACCTGGCCACGGACGGTGGCGTGGTGCCGGTGCTCCACGACGGTCCCTATCGACGGCCGCAAGCGCTCCAGGAGCTGCTCGAGGTCTGTGTCCTCGGCCGCCAGCTCGTCGACCTTCCCGGTCTCGAGCACGTCGAGAACGGCACCCGTGCCGAGCTCGGTCCCGCTGCCTGCACCCTCGAGGACCAGCTGGGGTCGTGGTTCGCGGGTCCCGCGCTTGCGACGCCGCACGGACGCTCGCTGGTGCGCGCCTCGGTGAGCTTCGCCGACGCGGGGCACCTCGTCGTGCGCTCGGCCGAGAGCCGCTGGCAGGCGGTGGTCGACGCCGGTCCCCACGGTGGTGCGCACGGGCACCTCGCCAAGCTGGCGCTCTACCTCTACGGCGACCGTGAGGTCTGGCAGCCGGCGCCCGGCGTACCGCCGTACGGAAGCGTGCTGCGTCGCGAGCACTACGCCAGGACCGGGGCCCATCCGACCGTCCGTGTCGACGGACAGGACCAGGCGGAGACGACGGGCCGGCTGCTGCGGTGGCAGGTGGACGAGGGAGGCACCCGGGCCGTGACCGCGGCGCCGGGCGCCTTCGACGGTGCCGACCTCCAGCGCCACCTGGTGATGCAGGACGGCGTCCTCCTCGACGCGGTGCACGTGCGGTCCACGACGGATCGCTCCGTCGTCCTGGCGCTGCGTCCCGCGGGTCACCTGGTGGCCGAGGGGCAGGACGGGCGCTTCCGCACCACGTGGCAGGACGGCAGCACCTCGGTGGCCGCCGATCGTGGCCGCGACCTCCGCGGCGCTCACGCCAGCTCCGTCGCCACCGAGTTCACGTGGACCCCGGTCCGTGGCCCCTCCGACGATCCGGCGCGCGTCCTCGGCGGCGTCGACTGGTCGGGCCGGAGCGAGGAGGTGTGGTTCGTGTCGCTGTACGAACCAGCCGCCGATCCCGCGTTGCCGCACCCGGTCGTGCGGATCGTGGCCTCGCAGGCCCAGGGCATCGACGTCGAGGCCACGACGTCTCGCGGTCACACGTTCATCCATTCATTCACACCGGTGTCGACGGAGGAACCGTCCTCCGGCGCCGAGCAAGGGACCCGTCCATGAACCACGCACCGACCACCGACCACGACGCACCCCTCCTTCTCGAGGACGGCCGGCTCGAGAGGCTCAGGGACGAGGTCGAAGGTGTCCGCGCTCCTCAGTTCCGGCGCCTGCTCGAGGAGTGCGAGCGCTACCGCACCGTGGTGCTGCCGACCGAGCATCCCTCGGCGAGCATCACCTACTTCGGACCGGCGGCCGCCAATCTGGCCCTCGCCTACCGCATCACCGGGCACCAGCACTACCTCGAGGAGCTGCGGCGCTGGCTCGCCCCGCCGCTGTCGTTCGCCCACTGGGGCAAGGCGCACATGCCGGACCACGACCTGGACGCCGGCTGGCTCTGCCACGGCCTCGGCCTTGCCTACGCCTGGGCAGGCGATGCCCTGCCCGAGGACGAACGCTCGGCGCTCGCCGACAAGCTGCTCCTGCAGGGCCGGCGGCTCTACGAGTTCGCCGTCGAGAGCGAGGGCGACTGGTGGTCCAGCTCGTACTGGCAGAACCACAACTGGATCTGCTACGCCGGGCTGGCCACGGCCGGCTACGTGCTCGCCGACGTCTCCCCGGAGACCAAGGACTGGACCGAGCGCGCCAAGGCGAACTTCCGGGAGGTCATCCGGCTGCTGCCGGAGGACGGCTCCAACTGCGAGGGTGTCGTCTACTGGCGCTACGGCGTGCCGTGGCTGGTCAGCTACCTGGACGTGCTCGAGGCTGCCGAGGGCATCGACCTGTTCGCGGAGAGCGACTACCTGCGCGAGACCTTCTGGTACCGCCTCTACCAGGCCGCGCCGGACCTCGAGCGGATCATCGACCACGGTGACTGCCACGACCGCCGCAGTGGGCACAGCGTCTCCATGTACTACAAGCTGGCCTCGAAGTACCGGATCGGCCAGGCGCAGTGGCTGGCCGACCAGGTCACCGGCCGGTTCTTCTGGCGGGAGGCCTACGAGAGCGGCGTCCGGCCCGGCGTACGTCCAGAGGCCTATCAGGAGCTGCTCTGGTTCGACCCCACCGTGGTGCCCGAGGACCCGCAGTCCCTGCCGCTGACGCGATTCTTCCCCGACCTCGGACTCGTCGTGGGACGCACCTCCTGGGAGCGCGACGCGTCCATGGTGTCCTTCAAGGCGGCGCCCGGGGGAGGGCACAAGGCGTGGAGCACGTCCCACGAGACCAAGCGCACCACCGGATGGACGACCCTCAACGCCGGCCACCATCACCCGGACGCGGGCACGTTCGTGCTGCTCGGCCACGGCGAGTACCTGGCGGTCGACGAGGGCTACTCCAACCAGAAGCGCCACGGGCACCACAACGGCATCCTGGTGGACGGCCAGGGCTACGCCAACGAGGGCCGCTACCACGTCTACAAGGACGTCGACGAGCGGCACGTGGCACGCATCCGGTCCACGTCGCTCGGGGGTGGCTGGACGTGTGCGACGAGCGAGTCAGGGGCGATGTACGCCGACGAGCTGGGCGTGGTGCGCGTGGACCGGCACCTGGTGATGTCTCCGCGTGGCACGGTGGTCCTCGTGGACGACCTCGCCTCCGACGAGCCGCGCAGCTGGTCCTGGCTGCTGCAGAGCGACAACCCGTGGACGAACCCCGTCGCGGGCACCCATGAGACGGCCACCGGACGAGCCCACCTGCGGGTCTCGGCGCTCGGTCCCGACGACTGCACCGTCGGGAGTCGACCGACCGTGGTCCACGCCAACCCGACAGCGAGCTCGCCGGAGCTGGCGATCGAACGCACCCTGCACACGTTGAGCCGCGCGACGGCTGCCACCACGGACGCGCTGTTCGTGACCGTGCTGGAGCCGCTGCTCTGGACCGACCACGAAGCCTCGGAGGTGAGCGTGCACAGGACTGCCGGAGGCCTCGTCGTGGACGTGCGACGCGCCGGCGTGCTCGAGCGGGTGGCGGTGTCGCTGGACGGGAGCGATCCGTCCGCCGTCCTCGGCGAACCCGGCGACGTCACGGGTCCCGAGATCGCTGCGGTCTCGGTGGGCGACTCGCACGGGGGAGCCCCTCGTTGAGCCGTCAGACGGGACGAACCGCCGGCGGGAGGACGTGGGAGACCTCCCTCCTGAGCTTGCTCACCCCGTTGTCCCACCTGGCCCTCGCCGGCCTGGCGGCCTTCGTGCTCGCGTTGCCCCTGGTGACCGCGCCTGCCGCCGCGGTCGCGGCGGGTGTGGCGCTCAAGCGCACGCGCGAGGACGACGACGACAGTGCGTTCCTCGGGACCTTCCGCGCCTGGCGGGAGACCTGGCGCCGCACTCTCGGCGTGAGCCTGGTGGGGGCGGTGCTGGTCGCGATGATCGTGGTCAACTGGCTGTTCCTTCTCAGTCGTCAGTCGTCCATGGCCGTCGTCGTGCTCGGTGCGATGGTCCCGGTGTCGGTGCTCCTGCTCCTGCTGCTGGTCCACCTCCCCGCAGCGGTGGCGTGGGACCCGGACGGAACGACAGCCGACTGGCTGCGCGGGTCTCTCGCGCTGAGCCTGGCGAGTCCACTCCGGTCGGCCTCCGTTGTCGTCGTCGTCGTCACCTGGATCGCGCTGTGCCTCTTGCTGCCCACGATCGTCCCGTTCTTCGGCCTCAGCGTCCCCGCACTGGTCGGCCTCCTCTCCGCAGACGGTCACAGGCGCCGTGCCGGCGACTGACTCCGTGTCGGACCCCCACGCCGTCGAGAACCCGACGGCGAGCCTCCCGCTCATCGTGCTGCTCGCCGACACCTTCACGATGGCGCTGGGCTTCTACATGCTGGTGCCCCTGCTGGCCCTGCACCTCCTCGACGACCTGTCCCTGACCGTGGCCGTCGTCGGCGTCCTGGCCGCCGTGCGCAGCGGGAGCCAGCAGGGCCTGATGCCGTGGTCCGGGATGTTGGCCGACCGCTTCGGTCACCGGCGCGCGATCCTGACCGGCGTGCTGGTCCGCGCGAGCGGGTTCGCCCTCTTCGGCGTCGCGGACTCCGTCACCGGGCTGGTCGCCGCTTCGGTGCTGGCCGGGGTGGGCGGTTCGCTGTTCCACCCGGCGAGCTATGCCATGTACGCACGGCTCGCGCACGACGGCAATCGGGTCAAGATCTACTCGCTGCGCGAGATGCTCAGCAACCTGGGCTTCGTGGCGGGTCCGCTGCTGGGGGGACTGCTCTGGAGCGTCGGCTTCGCCTGGGTCTGCCTCGCCGCCGCCGGCCTGTTCGTGGCGGCGTTCTTCATCACAATGATCGGCCTGCCCCGGGAACCTCCCGCTGGTGCGGACGGGCCGGCCGGTCGAGGTCCGTTGCGGCAGGCCCTCCGCGACCGCGCCTTCCTGCGGTTCTGCCTGGCCGTTGCCGGGGCCTGGGTGCTCTTCTCCCAGCTCTACCTGGTGGTGCCCCTGCGTGCGGCTGAGGTGCTGCCCAGCACCGTCGGGCTGGGCACGGTCTACTCGGTGGCCGCGGTCGTCATGGTGGTGACCATGCTGCCGCTGACGAAGGCAGCCGATCGATGGTTGCGCCCCGAGGTCGCCGTGGCCCTGGCGACACTGGCCCTCGGCGGCGGGGTGCTGGTGCTGGGTGTGTGGCGCAACCCGGCGGGCCTCGTCGCCGGCGTTGTCGTCTTCACGGTCGGGCAGGCCCTGTTCCAGCCGATCATGAACTCCCGGGTCTCCTCCTTCGCCCGCGACGACTCCGTCGCGTCCTACTTCGGGGTGCACGGTCTGGCCCTGGCTGTCGGGGGCATCATCGGCGGGGCCGGAGGTGGCTTCGTCTACGGCCTCGCCGAGGGCGCGAGCAGCCCATGGCTCACGCACCTGCCCGAGACGCTCTTCGCGCTCTGGAGCGTCGCCGTCGCGGTCTTCCTGGTCCGCACTACCGCGAGTTCCGAGCCTGGCTCTCCGCGCCGGTGACCGATGCGCGACGACCGGTGGGCTGACATTCCCGGCGTCCGCGACCTGCCCGGTGCCCGAGCTGGACGAGACCGAGGCCCACGAGGAGGATCGCCAGCGAGACCATGCCGTAGGACAGCGGGAACTCCGAGGTCTCGAACGCCGGGTTGGTGCCCCCGTCGAGGGAGTCGAGCATCAGGTAGATGCCTTGGAAGACGAACGCCCAGAGATAGGCGATGGCGTACGTCGTGCGAGCGGCGATCCGGCTGGTGAGGAAGAAGCCGAGCGGGAACGCGCTGAGGAGCGTGACGACAGCGATCATGGCCGCGCCTCAGTCGGAGACCGGCGTCGGGCGGCGGTCGGTCGAGAACATCAGCACCACCGCCAGCACCGTCAGGAGCACCGAGACGCCGACCAGGGCCTTGACGAACATGGGCACGTCGACGAAGAACGCGGGCAGGCCGGTCAGCGTGACCACGATGATGGCTCCCGCGGTGACGCGCATCGCGACGTGGCTGCCGCGCCACGCCATGACGCTCGCCACCAGTCCGACCACGCCCAGGGCGCTGCCGATGACGAGGATGGCCATCGGTGGACCCACCTCGCCGGGGTCCGGTGCTCCGAGGAAGCCGGGGATGTTGGTCGCCGAGTACAGCCCGGCGATGACGAGTCCGACCTTCTGCTTGGTCGTGGTGGGGGCCTGTGCGGGGGCCAGAGCGGTGCTGGACATGATCTCCTCCAAGGATGGGGTGCGACGCGATGGCTTCAGCGTCCGGCCCCGTCCGTTCCCTGCCCCAGAGCATTGCCTCCCGCACGAGTCCCGACCAGTCCCCGAACCAGGGAACTTCTTCCCGGGCGCGAGGGGCCCGGCTACCGCGATAGTAGGAGGGTGCCGATCCGAGTACTCCTGGCAGACGACCACCCGGTGGTCCGGCGCGGGCTGGCTGCACTGCTCGGCACGCTCGACGACTTTGAGGTCGTCGCCGAAGCGGTGGACGGTGAGAGCGCCGTGCGCGAGGCCCAGCTGACCAGGCCCGACGTGGTGCTGATGGACGTGCGCATGCCGGGGATGGACGGCGTCGAGGCGACCCGTCGGATCCGCAAGGCGATGCCGCACGTCGCCGTCCTCATGGTGACGATGTACGACGAGGACGCGACGGTCTTCACGGCCATGCAGGCCGGTGCCCAGGGCTACCTGCTCAAGGGGGCCGAGCAGGACGAGATCGCCGACGCCATCAAGGCGGTCGCGCGAGGTCAGGCCATCTTCGGCCCAGGCATCGCCGCGCGCCTGCTCGACCACTTCGCCAACCCGCCGACACCTGAGACCGCCGACGAGCCGTTCCCTGAGCTGACGCCGCGCGAGCGCGACGTCCTCGACCTCCTGTCGCGAGGTCGGCGGACGTCTGAGATCGCCGAGGCGCTGCACCTCTCACCCAAGACGGTGAGCAACAACCTGACCACGATCTTCGCCAAGCTCGAGGTGAGCGACCGGACCTCGGCCGTCCTCCGGGCGCGCGAGCGCGGGTTGGGCGGGTAGCACGGTGGACGCCTACGCCGTGTCCGTGGCCGTGGTGGCGATGTCGACCTCGCTGTCGGGGCTCGCGCTCCTGCTGAGGCGCAACTCCGTCGTGTCTGCCCTCCTCCTGGTGTGCGCCGGAGGGGCCGGCGTCCTCGCCGTGGTGCTTCGCGCGTCGGATCACGACCGATCGAGTGCTCTCGCCCTGGTGGCCGGTGCATCCCTCTTCGCCCCCGCCGCGCTCGTGGCCTTTCCACGGCTGCGCTGGCGGCACCCGGTCGACTTCCTCAGCCTGGTGGTCGTCGTCGGCGCCGGCGTGATCGGCACCGTCTACGTCGACGCCTCACTGGACGTGGTCGGGGTGATGGGCCTGCTGCAGGCGTGCACCCTGCTGGTCCACACATGGTGGCGGATCGAGGTGTCCGCGGACCGCGAGCGCCGCGCCGTGGTCTGGATGGCGCTGGCGCTGCTGCTGGCGACGATCACCTACTTCTTCTCCGTCTTCTCCGCCGAGGGCTTCGAGAGCGAGGCCCTGCCCTCGATCGGGACCGCCACCTTCGCGCTGGTTGCTCCGGCGATGTATGTCGGAGCCACGCTTCCCGAGCTCGTCGATGTCCGTGCCCTCGTGGTGCGCACGGTGGTCCACTCGGTCGCCCTGGTGACGGTGATGGCCGTCTTCGTGCTGGCGTTGGGACTGCTGGATGCCCTGGGCGCGCGCGGGCTCAACGTGGGTGCGCAGGCCCTGCTTGCGGCCCTCTCGGCGACCACCTACCACCCGATCAGCGTCATCCTGCGGGGTGTGGTCGACCAGCTGCTGTTCGGGGAGCGCCCGGATCCGTTGGGGGCGGCATCCGCGGTGGCGGACCGGATCGGCGCCGATCCGGTCGTGGCGCTGCGAGCGATCCGGGAGGCGCTCGTCATCCCCTACGCCGCGGTCCTCGTGGACGGCGTACGGCTCGCCTTCTCCGGCAGCGTGACCACCCACTCCCGATCCCTCGACCTCGACGGTGCGGGCGAGCTGGTGGTGGGCCTGCGTCCCGGCGACCTGGCCTTCTCCCACGGCGACGAGCAGGTGCTCCGGTTGACCGTCCCGCTGCTGGCGCAGGCCCTGCGCGCCCGTTCGCTGGCCGAGCAGCTGATCGAGTCCAGGGGCCACACCATCGCAGCGGTCGAGGAGGAGAGGCGGCGGCTTCGTCGCGAGCTGCACGACGGCCTGGGGCCTCGGCTGTCCGGGGTGGCGTTCACCTCTGACGCGGCGCGCAACCTGATCCGCACCGATCCTGCGGCGGCCGAGCAGATGGTGGCACAGCTCCGGGCCGACACGGTGATAGCGATCGAGGAGATCCGACGGATGGTCTACGCGATGCGTCCCCCGGCGCTCGACGAGCTCGGGCTGGTGCCGGCGCTGAGACAACAGGCGATCGGCCTCCGCAACCGCGACGGCGACCCGGTCGCGGTGGACGTGTCCGCGTCCTCGGAGTTCTCCGACCTGCCCGCGGCGGTCGAAGTTGCTGCCTATCGCATCGTGACCGAGGCGTTGACCAATGTGGCCCGGCACAGCTCGAGCCCGTCGGCGTCGGTGCGCCTGCAGCAGGTGGCAGACGGTCTGCACCTCGAGGTGGTCGACCACGGCAGTCACACCGGCGCCTGGCGCCCGGGCGTCGGACTGGCCTCGATGCGCGAGCGGGCCGCGGAGCTCGGCGGCGCACTCGAAGCCGGTCCGGGGCCGTCCGGAGGCGGCCACGTCTCGGCGCTGCTGCCGCTCTGAGGTGGCGGGCTAGGGATCCTCGCGCCGGACGGTGGCGACGAGGGAGTGCGTCCCGCTCAGCGGGGGTCACGCCGTCCGAGCAGGACGTCCACTCCCCAGTAGGCCGCAGCGACCAGCAGGCCGAACACGAGGATGATCGCAAGGGTGAGCGAGACTGCGCCGTAGCCGACTTCAGTCACGTTGGCGAAGCCGTAGGGGTAGGCGTCCACGACCAGGCCGCGGAGCAGCATCCAGACGATCCACGCCAGCGGGACGATCAGGGCCAGGGGCACAAGGCGCGCGCTGATCCAGCCGCGCGGACCCCAGACCACCCACACCACGATCGTGAGCACCGGCGTGACGATGTGGAGCAACGGGTCGGTGAGGAGCGACCACCCCTCGACGTCCACGCTGGGCGCGATCAGGGCCTGGTAGACGATGGCGGTGATGGTGATCATCAGCAGAGCGTCGAGCCGGAGCACCCGACGGGCCAAGGTGTCGCGCAGCGGCTGCTGCACCAGGAGGGTCGCGGACAGCGCGACCACGACGTTGGACCAGATCGTGAAGTAGCTCAGGGTGTCGGTCAGGCGCGAGAAGACGCCCGCCACACCGTCCGGGGTGTCGCCGTAGAGGCCGGGATCGACCGCCACCTCGCGATACCAGCCCAGTCCGGACAGGACGATCGTCAGTGCCAAGACGAGCCAGGCGACGGCGGCGTTGACGGCAAAGGCGCGGCGCGCGGTGGCCGACGGACCGGCGTACGCCTCAGGTGTGATCTCGGTGGGGGACACCCGGGGAGTATGACGCGCGAGTGTCCCGGATCCACGGGTGGTGGGCGGGGACGCTCAGCCCTCGCGCCTGAGCAGGATCGCGGTGAACTGCTGGCGCGTCCCCCACGGCGTGACGTGGTCCTCGCCGCTGGTCGACACCAACCGGTAGCCGGGGAACTCTGCGGCCAGCTCCTCATGGGTGTAGCGCACGATCGGCAGACCGCTGCAGGTCAGCGGGCCGTCGGGACCGAACGTCGCGACCACCACGAATCCACCGGGTTCGAGGCAGTGCTCGAGGGAGAGCCGGTAATCGTCGCGCTCGTCCTCCTCGGTCAGGAAGTGGAAGACCGCACGGTCGTGCCACAGCGCGAACTGACGAGGCGGACGGAAGTCGAGCACGTCGGCGACGTCGAGGTCGAGGCGTCCGGGGACCTCGCCCACGCGGTCGCGCACAGTGTTCAGCGCCGTCAGCGACAGGTCGATAGCCGTGAGGTCGGTGTAGCCGCGCTGGGCGAGATGATCGACCAGCGTCGACCAGCCAGCGCCCACGTCGATCACGGAGCGGTCCACGCCCAGACCGGTCTCGTCAACCAGCCCGAGGGACAGCTCCGGCACCGACTGCCACCACGAGACGCCGTCCTCGTCCTTGCCCTCATGGACGGTCTCCCAGTAGTCGGAACGCGCAGCCGCGTCCTCCGGTCGGCTGGGGGGAGCAGTGGCGGGCATGCGAGGGACCCTAGCCGCCGGCGGCTGGTGCGCGGACGCAGATTCGTCACCACTCGGTAAGCAAATGGATCGGGGAGTGGGTCCCTGAGGTCGAGTACGTTGCCAAGCATGGCTTCTTCTGCGAGCACGGTGCCGACCCACACTCCGCTCGGTGACGTCACCCGACTCATCGATGGGGGAGAGATGGACTGCGGCAGCGGGCTGCTGCTGCTCATCACCCGGGCCATGAGGCGCCTCGACGCCGGTGACCTGCTCGCGATCCGGAGCGCCGAGGCGAGCGTCGTCACCGACCTTCCGGTGTGGGCCGAGCTGGTCGGCCACGAGGTGGCCGACCAGCTGGCGGAGTCCCACGCCGGGCCGTGGTGGTTCGTGGTACGCAAGGACGGAGCGGGTGTCGGGGGCGCGGGTCGACCCGATGCGGGCACGGTCTTCAGCACCGGGAGCCGGACTCCGGTCGGCCACCGGCTCTGGGCCTACACGAACTTCGACTGCAATCTCGCCTGCCTCTACTGCTGCGCCGAGTCCTCGCCGAAGGCGCTGGCCCGGCGCCTGGATCCCGAGGTCGTGGGCCCGCTCTTCGTCCAGTTCCGTGACCAGGGGGGCAAGGAGCTGCTGCTGACCGGCGGCGAGCCCTTCATGCACCCTCGG
Organism: Propionibacteriales bacterium; assembly: GCA_038259535.1. Lineage (GTDB taxonomy): Bacteria > Actinomycetota > Actinomycetes > Propionibacteriales > Nocardioidaceae > Nocardioides. The sequence goes on from JBBSOR010000013.1 coordinate 41,496, forward strand.
CTCGGTGAGCTGGTCGACGCGGCGACGGGTCTCGAGCGCACGATCCTCACCAACGCGATGATCTTCGGACGGGGGCGTCGGCGCGAGCTGCTCGAATCGATCGACCGCGACGTGGTCATGCAGGTCAGCCTCGACTCCGCGACACCGGAGATCCACGACAAGATGCGCGGCGCCGGATCGTGGGCCCGTGCGCTCGACGGGATCGGACTGGCGCACTCCCTGGGCTTTCGGGTCAAGATCGCCGCGACGCGCTTCGACGAGGACCCGGAAGGCGTGCGGGAGCTGCACGAGCGTCTCGATGCCGAAGGCATCGCCCCGGAGGACCGGGTCATCCGACCGGTCGCCGCTGAGGGTTTCGCCGACGGCGGCATCCACGTCTCCATCGACTCCCTGGAGCCGGAGCCGGTCATTACCGCCGACGGCGCGTGGTGGCACCCGGTAGCGGTGACCAACCCGCACATGAGGATCGCAGATGCTCCCCTCGACCTGGACGAGATCTTCGGGGTCGTCCGCGACACCCTGAAGGTGCAGGACGCCGCTTCCGCCGCCGGTCGCGAGGTGTTCCGCTGTGCCTGAGTCACGCGCGAGGAGCGCCCGGGCCGCGCTGGGCTGGGCCGTGGATCCCGCCCCGGGCGACCAGGCCCGGGTCCAGGCCGTCGCCCTGGCCGCGCTGCGGATCCTGCTGGGTCTGATGTGGCTCTACAACGTGTCCTGGAAGCGGGCACCCGACTTCGGTCAGGACGCCGGCAACGGGCTCTACAAGTTCACGACGTACGCCGTCGACTACCCGGTCCTCGCGCCGTACGCCTGGGCGACCGATCACCTCATCCTCCCGGTGTTCCCGGTCTTCGGCTGGGTGGTGCTCATCGCCGAGACCGCGCTGGCGGTCATGCTGCTCACCGGCACCTACGTCCGCCTCGCCGCGCTCATCGGTCTGGCCCAGTCGCTGGCGATCGGACTGTCGGTCGCCTATGCGCCCCATGAGTGGCCCTGGTCCTACTTCCTCATGGTCGGCGCCCACCTCGTGCTGGTGTTCGGCGTGGCCGGACGGGTTCTGGGCACCGACGGCGTGAGGACGGGCTTCACGTCGGCGCGCACCCTCGCCCAGGTGTGGGCCGGACTCGCGATCGTCGTCGGAGCGGTCTCGTCGGTGAGATCGCTCGGGGACCCCTTCGCGCCACTGGGACCGATCCTGGGCAGCAGCGATCCCTCGCTGTCGTTGGGTGCCTACAACCTCATGGGTGCCCTGGTGCTCGTCGCGGTCGGCGCCCTGCTGGTGGCGGGCGTGCGGGCGACCCGGCCCCGTCTGCTCCGGGCCGTGGCCGCACTCGGTGTGCTCGCCGGCCTCTCTCTCCATGCCCAGTTGGGCTTCACCGATCCCGTCCTCGGCGGCAACCCGACGTCGGCCGCGGTCTTCTTCTCCATCGCCCTCGTCGCCTTCCTCGTGGGACGCACGCCGTCCCACGGTTCGGGCACCGGCCCCGCCGCCCCCTCCGCCCGAGCAGAGAGCACCCACCCATGACCCGCACCCCCACGACGCACCTCTCGATCCCGCGCCTGGTGACGAGTCGCCGCGGCCTGTTCGTCGGTGCCTCCGGCCTCGTCCTCCTGGCGGCCTGCAGCAACGACGACTCCTCGCCGGAAGGAGCCGGTGGCGACGCCGCGGCGAGTGCCGGTCCGCTGCCGATCTCCGCGATCCCGGACCAGGACCCCGAGTTGCTGAACCGGCTGTACGGCGACGTCGCCGCGCGCTTTGCCGAGGCCACCGGGATCGACGTCACCTACACGCCGGTCACCGAATACCCCGCGGTCGTGCGGGGGTTCGAGGTCGGCGACATCGCCATCGCGTGGATGGGCGGCCTCACCGGCGTCCAGGCCGCGCAGCGCGTCGAGGGCGCGATGGCCTTCGCGCAACGCGACATCGACGCCGAGTTCACCAGCCTGTTCATCGCCACCACCACGTCCGGCCTGGCGCCGTTCGACGACGTCGACGGACTGGGCGAGCTGTCCGGGCACTCGTTCACCTTCGGCTCGGAGACCTCGACGTCCGGGCGGCTGATGCCGCAGTACTTCATGGACCAGGCGGGACTGTCGATCGACGACCTCAAGGGTCAGCCCGGATTCTCAGGTTCCCACGACGCGACCATCGAGGCAGTCGCCTCCGGCAGCTTCGAGGTGGGGGCGGTCAACGAGCAGGTGTGGCAGGCCACGGTCGACGACGACGCCGTCGATCTCTCCGGTGTCGTGGTGCTCTTCCGGACCCCTCCCTACTACGACTACCACTGGCTGGCCCGCCCCGACATCGACGACGTCTACGGTGCGGGCACCCTCGACAAGGTCAAGGACCTGCTCGTCGGACTCGACCCCTCGGTGCCCGAGGACGCCGCGGTCCTCGACCTCTTCGGGGCGGAGTCGTTCGTGCCCACCGAGAACTCCAACTACGACCAGATCCGTGATGTCGCCGAGGAGCTGGGCCTGCTCGCGTGAACGAGGACGTCGTACGCCTCACCGGCGCGGGCCGCAGCTTCGGCGGGACCGTGGCCCTCACCGGCGTCGACCTGACGATCCGGGCGGGGGAGCGCGTGGCTGTCCTCGGCCCCAGTGGGGCCGGCAAGTCCACGCTCCTCGCATTGCTCAACGGTTCGCTGCAACCGTCCGAGGGCAGCGTGCGTCTCTTCGGGGTTGCCCCCACCGAGCTGTCGACGTACTCCCGTCGTCGGCTCCAGCGCCGCGTCGGCACCGTCTCGCAGGGCCTGGACCTGATCGAGCAGGTGCGGGTGCTGCACAACGTCAATGCCGGCCGACTCGCGGAGTGGGGCACGACGCGCTCGCTGGTCTCACTGGTCTGGCCCCGTCCCGACCAGCGGGCGCTGGTCGCCCTCGAGACGGTCGGCCTCGGCTGGGCCGTGCACGAGCGGACCGAACGACTGTCGGGGGGCGAGCGGCAGCGCGTGGCGATCGCGCGCCTGCTGATCCAGCGACCCGACCTGGTGCTGGCAGACGAACCCGTCGCGAGCCTCGATCCCCACCGCGCCGCCGAGGTGCTGGGGCTGCTGGGCCGCGTGACCGACTCGTCCGGCACGGTCGTGGTGACCCTGCACCAGCCCCGGCTGGCCCGGGACCACTGCACCCGCGCGATCGGTCTGCGCGAGGGCCGGCTCGTGTTCGACATCCCGATCCCCGAGTTGGCCGGTGATCGGCTCGACGAGCTGTACGCACCCGGGTGACGGGCGTCTGAGCGGCCATGACTGACCTCGTCGACCTCGACCGACCCGTCCCGGAACCGGCTACCGGGCCAGACCCGACGCCCGACCACACCCGGGCGGCCGGCCGGGTGACCGGGCGGCAGGTGGCCCTCCGTCGGGGTGTCGGGGCGCTGGTCGTGCTCCTGCCCGTCCTCTGGGCGCTCCAGCGTGCCGTGCCGCTGGGGGGCGACATCGTCAACCGAGGTGGTGTGCCACTCATCGGCGCCCTGCTCGGGCAGGCGTCGAGTCCTCGCCTCGACGGCGCGTTCCTGCAGGTGGTGCTCGACGCCACGATCACCACCCTCGCCTTCGCCGCACTGGGCACGGCGGGCGCGCTCGTGATCGGCTTGCTCGGCGGGTTGGTGTTGAGCGACGTCGCCTGGTCGCGTCGTCCACCCCGGCCGTTGCGCCTGGTGCGCGCCGCGCTCCGTGCCGTGCTGGTCGCGATCCGCTCGATCCACGAGCTGGTCTGGGCGCTGCTTCTCGTCAGCGTGCTCGGCCTGGATCCGCTGGTCGCAGTGCTGGCGATCGCCTTGCCCTTCGGTGCCCAGACTGCGCAGGTCTTCGGAGACACCTTCGACTCACTGCCGACGCGTGCCCTGAGGTCCCTGCGGGATGCGGGCGCTCCCGCGGCACCGGCGGTGGCTTTTGCGCTGTTGCCGCCGGCCGGGCCGCTGCTGTTGTCGTATTCCTTCTACCGTTTCGAGTGCGCGGTGCGCTCGACCGTCCTGCTCGGGGCCGTCGGGGTCGGCGGACTCGGGCAGGAACTGGTCGTCAGCCTCAGCTCGCGCAACTGGAACGAGGTCTGGAGCCTCGTTGCGGCTGTCATCGTGCTCTCAGCCCTCGTCGACGTCTGGAGCGGGCGGCTCCGCGCTGACATGGCGGTCGCCAGCTGCTCGGAGTGGTCGGCCGGAACCAGCGCGCAGGCTGCCGACACGGGTGCGCGCGGCTCGCGCTCGAGGTGGGCGCGCGGGTCCGCGATCGTCCTGGTGCCCGGAATCGTCCTCGCCTGGGTCGCGTCGGGGGTCTCCCTCTCCGGCCTGACGAGCGACCGCACCCGCATGCTGGCCAGCGGGCTCCTGGACGACCTGCTCCCACCGGCCCTGCCCCGGGGTGGCGTCGGTGCGGTGACCACGGCGGTCCTGGACACCGTGTCGATGGCGGTACTGGCCATGGCCATTGCCGTGCTGATCACTGTCGTCGTCTCCCCATGGGCGGTCGCTGCCCGGCGTGGCGTCGGCCCGCCCGGACCGCTGCCGTGGCGCGCCGCACGGTGGATCTCCTGGTTGGTCGCGCGGATCGTGCTGCTCGTGCTGCGCTCGGTGCCGCCGACGGTCTGGGCGGTGATCGCACTGCTCGCCCTCTTCCCCGGTGTGCTGCCCGGTGCGCTGGCGCTCGGGGTCTACACAGGAGGGGTGCTCGGCCGGCTCGTCGCGGAGTCGTGGGAGAGCGTCAGCCCCGCGCCCCGAGAGGCACTCGTCCGCACCGGCGTGCCCGGCCCGGTCGCGAGCCTCGCTGCCGTCGTACCGGCCTCAGCCCAACAACTGGTGACCTACACGCTCTACCGATTCGAGATCTGTGTGCGCGAGACCGCGGTGGTCGGCATCGTCGGCGCGGCCGGTCTCGGCCGCCTGCTCGCGGAGAACCTCAACTTCTTCCGCTTCCCCGTCGTGATGACGCTGCTCATCGCGTCGTTCGCCGTCAGTATCGCGAGTGAGGTCATCAGCCGACGGTTGCGAGGCGCGATCCGTGCCTGAGCAGACGAGGTCGAAATCGGAAAGAGGCCCGAAAAGGGCCTCTGACCTGCAGGTTTACTTGTGGGCGATACTGGGTTTGAATTTTTCTACTGGCGCCGTGGCGATACTGGACATGCGTGGCCATTAGGCCTCTGACCTGCGGTGATGCCAGTTTGTATCGCCTCTCGACGTGGACGGAAACGGACACTTTCTGCCATCCTTGTTGCACGTTGTTGCACGCGAGGGGGTCCAGGGATGGCACGCAGACGCGGCTTCGGGGCGGTTCGGAAGCTCCCGTCTGGCCGGTGGCAAGCCTCCTATCTCGGCCCCGACACGCTCCGACACAAGGCAGCGGTCACCTTCGAGACGGCTGAGGATGCAGAGGGGTGGCTCACTGACCGACGACGCGAGATCAAGAACGAGGACTGGACCCCACCCACGACCAGGCCCCCGATCACGTTCAGGGAGCATGCCGAGCGCTGGCTGACGAACCGCACACTGAAGCCGCGCAGTCGCTATCACTACCGAAAGATGCTCGACGCGAAGCTGCTGCCCACCTTCGGCGAGATAGCGCTCAAGCACATCACCGCCGACCTCGTCGATGACTGGTACTACCGGCTGGGGGACTCGGCGCCTACGTCTCGGGCGCATGCTTACGGGCTGCTCAGGACCATCCTCGGAGACGCCGTACAGCGTCGCCTCATCACTCACAACCCGTGTCACATCCGCGGCGCCGGGAACGTCAAGCGTGCCAAGCAGATCGAGCCAGCGACTCTCCCTGAACTCGAAGCGCTCGCTAATGCCATGCCGGAGCGCTACCGACTGATGGTGCTGCTCGCCGCCTGGTGTGGCCTCCGGTTCGGTGAGATCACCGAGCTACGTCGACACGACGTCGACCTCACGCGCGCCGTGGTGAAGATCCGTCGCGCAGTTGTGCGGGTCGATGGAGTGTTTATCATCGGCACCCCGAAGTCGGATGCGGGCACTCGTGACGTGACGATCCCGCCGCACCTGCTCCCGGTGGTCAAGGCCCACTTGGCCAGCAACATCACCGGAGGCCGTGATGGACTTCTCTTCCCCGCGGCCGGAGACCCGACCAAGCACCTGGCGCCAGCCACGCTCTACAAGGTCTTCTACAAGGCCCGCGAGGAAGCAGGAAGACCCGACCTCCGGTTCCACGATCTCCGCCACACGGGTGCAGTCCTGGCCGCCAGTACAGGCGCCACGCTCGCGGAGCTCATGGCACGTCTCGGGCACTCCACCGCGGGCGCAGCTCTTCGATATCAACACGCGTCTCAGAACCGCGACAAGGTCATAGCCGCAGCGCTATCCGATCTGGTGACGAAAAACCCGTCATGACCGTGGACTGTCACGTCGCCGACGCCATAAATGCCGCCAAGATGTAGTTCGGGTGACGGTCGAGGTTGTTGCGCGCTCGGTCGTAGCGCATGGTCGTGCGCGGGTCGGCGTGGCGTGCGGCGATCTGAACGTCACGCAGGTCGACGCCGGCGTCGAGCATTGTGGTCACGAAGGTGTGGCGCAGCATGTGTGGGTGCATCCGAGCGGTGGTGACTCCCGCAGTCCTGGCCAGGATTCTCAGCCTTCGGGTGGCTGCGTGCCGGTCCATCCGTCGGTTATCTCGATTGAGGAGGATCGGACCGTCTTGGCGCCCGTCGATCGCTCGATCGATGGCGCGGGCGACAGCCGGTGGCAGCGGGACCAGAGCGGTCTTGTCGCCCTTTCCATGAACGGTGAGCACGCGATGGCCACGAGCTTCGCCAAGCGCCTGGATCTTTGAGCCGGTTGCTTCGAAGATCCTCAAGCCAAGGAGGCCTAGCATGGCCACGAGAGCGAAGTCGTTGCGGTTTGCGGAATCGCGTCCTGCAGTCAGCATGGCTTCGAACTGCAGATGGCTCAGGCCGAGGGTGGGCGACTCGTGCGGGACGTGAGGACGTCGGACGTACTCGGCCGGTGAGTGCTCGAGCACCCGGTCGATGACGCAGGTTCGGTAGAACGTGGCGAGCACGGATAGGCGCCGGGAGACTGTCGAGGGCTGCAGACCTCGCACTTCTTGGAGCCATCGCAGGTAGAGCTCGACGTGGCTCCGCTGGGCTTGCAGTGGCATGAGGTCATGTTCGATACACCAGCGCAGATAGGCGTTGAGATCGGAGGCGGTGTGGGCGCGGGTGCGTCCCTTGTAGCGGGCTAGGTGGGCGGCTACGGCGAGGCGCAGCATGGGGTCATCAGCGTCGATCAGTGCGGGAAGGGTGTCGGTGTCCATACGTCTACGACGCGCCGCGCCTGCACGTCCGTCAATAGACGTGCCCCGCTCCGCGCATTTTCGTGCAGAGCTTCTCTGGATCAACCGGATCTGTCGATGACAGGACATCCCGCCGCGCTGCTACCTAAGGTGATGGACATGCCGACAAGGGGCCAGCGAGAGGTTTTGGAAGCGCAGTTGAGCGTAGGCGGCTGGCCGGACGCGGGACTGCGAGTCGAGGAAGCAAACCGGGTACCGCTGGTCAGCAGGGAGCGCATTCAAGCGTTCGCTCCAGACGAGTACGACATCGTCCTGTACCCGCCACCTCACAGCACCGTCGCCGACGAACTCGCGGGGAACGCCAAGTTCTGGGACGAGCATGGCGCATTGCATGAGATCGACCCAGCCGAGGCGTTGGTTCTCGGGGACTTCGGGAACGGCTCCGACACGGTGCTAATCGCCGACTTCCGAACCAAACCTCCGCAGGTGCTCAGACTGCAGTGGACACAGGAAGGCAGTCGATGGATAGTCGTTGCGCCGACGGTCGACAGACTTCTGTCGCTTCTCGAACTCGACCCATCTGGGGTCTGACGTCAACGTACGCATCTGCCGCGTTGAGGGCGCGGATCTGCCGAGATCCGCACCCCAGTGGTGGGCGTAGCGAGACAAACGGGCGCTTCTTCAACCGCGCTCCCGTGGAAGGATGGGCGGGTGGATGAAGAGGCCGAAGTCGTTCATGTCGCTCTTTACAGCGAAGAGATCAACATGCTGGTCCTCGGGCTGACGGACTGGGGTGGTCCCGCCACGATGACAGACCCTCAGGCACAGCAATTGGGTTTCGTAGACGCGGACGACGTGCGCGAGTTGGGCGAACAGATAGCGTCGCGGTTGGCCGGGACGCAGAGTCTGTCGATGCGAGACTGGAACTCGGCTCTGACCTTGACAGAGTTGGCGTACGAACAAGAAGGCGACGGGTGGACCACGAACAATGGCGGGCGGCCCGAGGACTGGATCGAGGTGCTCGGCCGGTTGCGATCCAAGTTGCCGCCGGTCTCTGAGTCGCAGTGAGTGCCCTGCGTGCGCCGCTCTGAACACGCGGACCCGCTGTCGCGAAGACCTAGGCGTCGTGAGGTCGACCCGTCGGCATCCGGATCTGCCGCATCGAGGGCGGCTACGCTCGCCTGGATCTGCCGCGACGCGTGCGCGGATCTGCCGATGTGCGAACCTGTGTCATGCCGTCGTTTCGCGACCTGAGCGAGGTTGCCGCGCACCTCACCCGCCTTGAACTTCCGTTTGCTTGGTACGTGATGGGACCTGACGACCACGCCATTGAGTTCGAGGTCGCGCCGCGAGACTGCGTCACGGCGACCGACTACTTCGTCGAACATCCAATGGCCTTGGCAGACGGGACGCCGGTCCCGGTGACCGTGAAGCCTCGGCGCGGAAGCTCTTGGACCTCCCCGCCCGCGAAGGAAGCCAGCGGTCGCGATGAAGAGTTCGACGATGAGAGTCTCTTGGGACTGGATGTGGACGAGGCGGCTGTCCGAGCCAACTGGGCTGGGTGGCTCGTTCTAGCACACGAGCCCGAGGCGATGGTCACTGCGGACCTCAACTTCAATCGGCTGAATCTCCGCTACGGGGACGACCGCGTAGTGGAGTCTGTGTCTCGGGGTTAGACGTCCGGATCTGGCGACCCGAGTACACGGACATGCCGTTGATCCTGCACTAGGTGAATAGGTCACCGCCGGGGTTAGATCTGTCGCACCGAAGGGTCTAGTGCATCCTGCCTAGATGTCACCCATGAATGACTGGTCCTCGTACTGGACGCTTGTCCATGCCCAGGACCCTGTCAACCTCCACCGCGACATCCTCCTGGCTCGATCCCCGGGGGTGATCGCACAGGTTGACCAGGTGGGCCTCTTTAGCGCCGGTGTGACCATCGAGATCTCAGTCAGGGTCACAGCGGAGCGGGTTCGTCAGGCGACCGTGACCTCTATCGAGATGTCCGAGAGCCTGTGGGTCAACACCCCTGACGTACAAGTCAGCGTCAGCATCGACGGTTCCTCACTAAGGAGGTTTCATGCAAACCAGGACTGGAGCGATGACCCAGGACTCCACGCGACCGGAGGCGAGTGGCACATCGATGCCTCGGGCGCATACGCCAAGTGGCCGTGGTGGATCAACGCCATTCCTACCCGAGACCTCTCTCTTCACCTCAGTTGGCCACCGCTCGACCTGGAAGGACGTCTCACGCTCGACACTGCCAACTGGCGACAACAAACGCCCCCCGTCCCCCACCCGTAGGCCACATCCGCTCACTCATGCCGCGATGGGTGCACGCATCTGCCGA